>NZ_OZ026542.1:2631040-2959920 GCF_964020115.1 Candidatus Regiella endosymbiont of Tuberolachnus salignus | reverse complement strand
AGTACAACGCAACGGAAAGATTTATCGTATTGTTTTTGAACAGGGTAATAAAGTACAGGATTTACAAATTATCGGTACTTGTACTAAAAGTCACACCGGTACCCATGTTCATTTTTGGCCTGATGCTTCTTTTTTCGATAGTCCTCGCTTTTCTGTTTCACGTCTATCACATTTATTAAAAGCAAAAGCCGTGCTTTGCCCTGGCATCAAAATCTGTTTTAAAGATGAAGTGAATAACACCGAACAACGTTGGTGCTACGCAGATGGGTTGACTGATTATTTAATGGAATCTGTCAATGGTCTGATAACATTGCCGAAAAAACCCTTTATCGGCACTTTTAGCGCGGCCACCGAAGCCATTGACTGGGCATTATTATGGCTACCAGAGGGAGGCGAATTACTGACGGAAAGTTACGTTAATTTGATTCCAACGATACAAGGAGGAACCCATGTTAACGGATTACGTCAAGGCGTATTGGATGCAATGCGTGAATTTTGCGAATTTTGTAATATTTTACCCCGGGGCGTGAAGCTTTCTGCCGATGATATTTGGGAGCGCTGTGCTTATGTCTTATCGGTCAAAATGCAAGATCCACAATTTGCGGGGCAAACCAAAGAGCGGCTTTCTTCTCGCCAATGTGCAGCCTTTGCTTCCGGGATTGTGAAAGATACTTTTAGTTTATGGCTGCATAAAAATAGATCAACAGCGGAACAACTCGCCGAATTTGTCATTAGTAATGCTCAACGCCGACTGCGGGCGGCTAAAAAAGTGGTACGTAAAAAATTGATGAGTGGCCCGGCGCTACCAGGTAAGTTAGCAGATTGTAGTTCAAATGAGCTGAGTCTTACCGAATTATTTTTGGTAGAAGGGGATTCTGCCGGAGGCTCAGCAAAACAAGCCCGTGATCGTGAATATCAAGCCATCATGCCGCTCAAAGGTAAAATTTTAAATAGTTGGGAAATTGCTTCTGATGAAATTTTAGCCTCACAAGAAGTGCATGATATTTCAGTTGCTATCGGCATTGATCCTGACAACGAGGATTTAAGTCAGCTTCGTTACGGTAAAATTTGTATTTTGGCCGATGCTGATTCGGACGGTTTGCATATTGCTGCGTTACTATGTGCACTTTTCGTGCGTCATTTCCGTTCTTTGGTGCGTGATGGGCGTATTTATGTGGCGATGCCGCCACTGTATCGCATCGATTTAGGTAAAGAAGTTTTTTACGCTCTGGACGAAGAAGAAAAAACCGGAATATTAGAACAACTTCAGCGTAAACGAGGCAAACCGAATGTACAGCGCTTTAAAGGATTAGGGGAGATGAATCCGTTGCAACTGCGTGAAACTACGCTAGATCCCAATACCCGACGACTGGTGCAATTGACTATCGATGATGACAATATGGATCACACATTAGCGATAATGGATATGCTGTTAGCCAAAAAACGGGCAGAAGATCGACGCAATTGGCTACAAGAGAAGGGAAATTTAGCTGAAATTGAATGATAGAGTGTAGGATATCAATATAGCCGAATCAGTCTAATTTGATTCAAGGCGGAGGCGCGCAGACAGTACAAATAGTACGACAAGCGACGACAACGCAGAATCAAATTAGACTGATTCGGCTATATCGCTAAACAATAGATAATAGCCGCGGCACCTAAACCCGCAATGATATCGTCAAGCATAATGCCGATACCGCCCGATACATTGCGGTCAAACCAACGGATAGGCCAAGGTTTCCAAATATCTAGCGTGCGGAAGAGAACAAAACCGAACGCTACCCATTGCCAATTATTAACCGGTAATGCCATCAGGGTGATCCACATACCAACAAATTCATCCCAAACAATACTTCCATGATCATGCACTTGCATATCTTTGGCGGTACGGTGACAAAGGTAAATACCGAGGCCAATACTCAATATCAGTAACAGAAAATAAAATGGCCATGAGAGTTGAATCAACAGTAACCAAATTGGAATAGAAGCCAAAGATCCCATAGTTCCGGGCGCGACAGGAGACAGACCACTGCCGAATCCGGTCGCTAAAAAATGGTAGGGATTGCTTAGCTGTAAACGTTTACTTGCTTTCATCATCAACTGTTGTCACAGCAAAATGGTCAAAACCATAACGGTTAAAATAGGGTGCCTTTATTTCAACAGACTGTTCTTTTTTAAAAAAATGAATTTTTTCGATGTCTGAGGTAATGCTGCCAATACAGCTATAATTAACCTCTGTGTGGTTAAGTCTTTCTTCTAACGCGACTCTATTGCATTCCGGCACGGTAAAACACAATTCATAATCTTCACCGCCATTAAGTGCCCAGCCCTGTTTTTTTTCAACATCATCATACTTTTGCAATTCATCTGAGTAGGGCAGTTTATCTAGTTCAATTTTTGCACCACATCGACTGGCTGTTAAAATATGCTGCAAATCAGCAATCAATCCGTCAGAAATATCAATCGCTGAATTGGCCAGACCGCGCAGTGCTAAACCGAGTGAAACGCGTGCTTCCGGTCGTAAATGCCGCTCAATAAGCCTCTTTCTATCCTCGGCATTATCAATGGCTAATTTTTTTTGCAAGATGGCTAAACCTGCGGCGCTATCACCTAAGGTGCCACTGACATAAATCCAATCGCCACTCTTGGCACCCGCGCGGGTCAGCGCTTTGTTTGCCGGCAAGTGCCCATGGACAGTTAGTGTCAGGCTCAGGGAGCCTCGAGTGGTATCGCCGCCAATCAATTGCATACCCTGATAATCAAGCTGTTCGAACAAACTGTCACTGAACGCTTTCAGCCAATGTTCATCCACTTTAGGCATTGTTAACGCTAAGGATAACCAACAGGGCTCTGCCCCCATCGCAGATAAATCACTCAGATTTACGGCTAACGCTTTATAAGCTAAGTCCTGTGGCGCAATCTCAGGCAGAAAGTGAATTCCTGATACCAAAGTATCAGTACTAACGGCTAACCATTGTTCATCGGTCACTGCCAAGAGTGCACAATCATCACCAATCCCTAACTGTACATCCGGGCGTTTATTTTTAGAGCAGTTAAAATAGCGAGTAATGAGATCAAATTCGCCACAGGTCATAAAATATTTTCCAGATAGGCTATACCCTTCGCCTTTGAGATGTTGGCTGCGGGGGGTCGCTCAAATCACGTAGTATGTCTACACTCATTGGTCTCACGCCCTGGCTGCTTAGCGGCAACTTGAAGGGTTGTGGGTATAAGCTGGCGAGCATTTAATTGTTTTTTTTTGCGAATTATCGGGGCGATTTTATCCAGCACCCCATTAACAAATTTATGGCTGTCTTCTGCGCCAAAGATTTTGGCCAGTTCAATAGCTTCATTAATCACGACTTTATAAGGGATATCATCACGCTGACTTAATTCAAATACAGCAAGACGCAAAATGGCCTTTTCAATCTGCCCCAAATCTTCGATCTGACGAGACAGATAAGGTGCCATTAATCGATCTAAAGTTGCAGTATCGACGGCGACGCCAGATAATAATTGGCGAAAATAATTAATGTCTACCTCTTTCATATCCTGCTCTGATAGAAAGTATGATTGAACATCAGCGATGTCGTTTTTAGATAATTGCCAAGAGTAAAGCGCCTGAGCAGCACACTCACGAGCGCGACGGCGAGCTATCGGTTTCACTCAATTTCCTTTTTAACTAAATTTCAGATTTGATAGCTTTCATTACGCTAACCATTTCGAGTGCTGCCAAGGCTGCCTCTGAACCTTTATTTCCTGCCTTTGTACCGGCTCGTTCGATGGCTTGTTCAATATTTTCGGTGGTTAACACCCCGAACGCGACAGGAATATTACTATTCATCGCGATATTTGATAAACCAGAACTGCATTCACCAGCCACATATTCAAAATGCGGCGTTCCGCCCCGAATCACGGTGCCTAACGCAATAATCGCATCGTAACGCTTGCTTTCTGCCAACGCTTTGACTGCCAGCGGTAGCTCATAAGCGCCAGGCACCCAGACGACCGTAATTTTTTCTTCTGGCAAACCGCCAAAACGTTTTAACGTATCCCTTGCTCCTTCGAGCAGGCTGTTGTTGATAAAAGTATTAAAACGTGCAATCGCAATCGCCACACGGGCATCCGGATTATTCACAATACCTTCAATGACATTCATGGTGATTCCTTACATGACAATGGGATGTCCGTTGTAAAGGGCGCATTCTATCATATTCTTTCATTGGCTGTGTTAGCACATTTGTAAAATAAGGAAGGAACAAGGGGGTCGCTATGGGTTCGGTGTTAAACGCAAGCGCAAATCTGAACCGATCTGGCAAACCTCTTGGAGAGTGAAATTGTGAGCTTGATTCAATTTATCTATCCCGGGAAGAACACACAATCCACGCGCATTATCACCTAATAATTTAGGGGCTAAATAGAGGATTAATTCATCTACTACCCCTATTTGTAATAACGCCCCGGCAAGTGTCGCTCCCGCTTCGACCCAAATTGAGTTAATTTGACGCCTGCTCAGCTCCATCATAAGTAAGCGTAAATCGATGCGTTTTTCCTCCTCCGATGGTGGCAAGAACAGCTGCTCAATATTATCAGGCCAGATTTGTTGATCGGCGGTCATTCTTGCTAATAAACAAGCACCTGGTTCCGTAATCACTCGATGACAGGGCATGACCCGATTGCAGCTATCTATGATGATTCTGGTGGGTTGGCGGAGACCCTGTTTTGGATAGATTTTCTGAACGGAGGTTGCTAACGCTCCGTGCCGTACTGTCAGTGCCGGATCATCGGCCAAAACTGTGGCACTGGTACTGAGAATAGCATCACTTTGCGCGCGAAAATTTTGCACATCCTGCCGTGCTTCCTTTGAAGTGATCCACTGACTTTCACCCGAGGCCATCGCCGTACGACCATCCAGAGAAGCAGCCATTTTTAATTGCAGATAAGGAAAACGGGTACGCATCCGCTTTAAAAAACCACGATTAATATCTTCAACTTTAGCTTTTATCGTTGTTGAGCCGATATAATCGACCACAATCCCTGCCTGTTGCAGCTGATAGATACCACGCCCACAAACTTGTGGGTTAGGATCAGGCATAGCGACCACCACACGTTTAATTCCGGCTGCTATTAATGCATCAGTACAAGGGGGTGTACGTCCGGTATGACAACAGGGCTCTAGTGTGACATAAACAGTCGCATTTCGAGCCTCATCCTTTGCCTTTGCTTTGTTAAGCGCATTGATTTCAGCATGTGGCTCTCCTGCACGTGCATGATAGCCCTCACCGACTATTTTTCCTTCACGCACAATAACACAGCCGACATTGGGATTAGGGGCGGTTGTAAATCGCCCCAAAAGCGCTAGCTCTAAAGCTCTTTCCATATATACATCATCAGAAAGTGTATTATTTTCGTGCATATTATTTTATGTTCTGTTTTTTGAAACCGGTAATCATACGTTTTTATCGCCACTAATCTTCCAATTTCGCAATTTCTTCACCAAATTCACGAATATCTTCGAAGCTACGGTACACTGAAGCAAAACGGATATAGGCCACTTTATCCAATTTTTTTAGCGCGTCCATTACCCAATTACCTACCATTTTTGTTGGCACTTCTCGTTCACCTGTCGCCCGTAGCTGAGATTTAATATGGTTAATCGCTGTTTCAACATCATCTAAACTCACCGGGCGCTTTTCCAACGCTTTTAGCATCCCTTGGCGTAGTTTTTCTTCATTAAATGGCTCACGAATGGCATCACTTTTGATCATTCTAGGCATAACCAATTCAGCAGATTCAAATGTCGTCAAGCGTTCATGACACACCAAACATTGGCGCCGACGACGGACTTGTGAGCCATCACTC
The DNA here is from genome assembly GCF_964020115.1 of Candidatus Regiella endosymbiont of Tuberolachnus salignus. Classification (NCBI taxonomy): domain Bacteria; kingdom Pseudomonadati; phylum Pseudomonadota; class Gammaproteobacteria; order Enterobacterales; family Enterobacteriaceae; genus Candidatus Regiella; species Candidatus Regiella endosymbiont of Tuberolachnus salignus. The sequence goes on along the minus strand of NZ_OZ026542.1, from coordinate 2,954,058 downwards.
ACTAAGCGAGAATCGATGACTTTGGTATCAACAGCTGCACAAAATGGGCAATGCATAGGTATCTTAAGGTGAGAGGGAAGACTGATCGGCGCCTTCTTTTTCAACTTTTTGCTGTAGCATGTGTTCGCGTTTCACGCCTAATCTTAACGCTAATGCCGAAGCAACATAAATCGATGAAACTGTGCCGATTGAAACACCAATTAACATGGTTAATGAGAAACCTTGTAGCATAGTGCCGCCAAAAATATACAGCATCAACACCACAACCAGGGTCGTCGCAGAAGTCATAATGGTTCGACTCAATGTCTGGGTTAGCGAAATGTTAATGATTTCATAAGAAGTCCCACGGCTTATCTTACGAAAATTTTCACGGATGCGATCCGAAACCACAATGCTGTCGTTTAATGAGTAGCCTATAACCGACATCAAAGATGCCACTATGGTCAAATCGATCTCAATGTCACATAACGATAAAATACCTAGCGTTATGGCAACATCATGACCCAGCGCAATAACAGCCCCCAGTGCCAATCGCCATTCAAAGCGAAAGCCGACGTAAATTAAAATAGAGAGTAACGCAATCAGCAGTGCCATCGCGCCCGCTTGCGCTAACTCACTCCCCACGCTTGGCCCAACAAATTCAATGCGTTTAACCGTGGCATTCTTATCAATAGATTCATTGATAATAGTGATAATTTTATTGCCGATTTCTTGATTAGCACCGCTAGTGGGCATTGTTGTCGATATTGCTGTTGCGGCAGGTAGCGTCGGTGCAAGACGTATCATAACATCACGTGTACTGCCAAAATTTTGAATCACTGGTGTAGAAAAACCTGCTTGTTGTATGCTATCACGCATTTTATCGAGATTAGCGGGATGTTCTAGGTTGACTTCAATGACCGTGCCGCCAGTAAAATCTAAACCCCAGTTAAAACCCCGTGTTGACATCACCAGGATAGCGGCGACTAATAAAAGTAATGAAACCCCAAATGCGATGCTATCCCAACGCATAAAATCATAGACTTTACGACCGTAGTTTAATTGTTCGACAGTATAATTTTGCGCCACTTGCATTCCTTATAAATAAAGGATCCCTAAAAATAAACTTCTTGCAAAGTCGTAGCGAGTGGTATGAAGCCGAAGCCCCGCGGAGCGCAGCAACCGCTGTGTATACCCTTCGCCTTTCAAGTTACGGCGGCGTTGGCGGCGGGTGCTCGCCGAATCACGTAGTTTGTCTACGCTCATCGGTCGCCCGCCCTGGTCGCCTTGCCGTAACTCGAAATTCATTGGGTATATACACAGAGTACATGAGGGTTGCGAGCAGCACCGCACAAGGCAAAAACTCACACCACGCAGTAGGTTATGCAAGAAGTCTAATATTATTTTTGTAAGATCAGATCGACAGCTTATTAATACGTTTTCCACCGTACAGAAGATTAACAATAGCACGTGTGCCGACTATTGCCGTAAACATTGAGGTTATTACGCCTATTACTGTGGTGATCGCGAAACCTTTAATCGAACCGGTGCCGATCGCGTAAAGAATAATGGCCGTGATCAGTGTTGTGACATTAGCATCAACAATACTAGAGAAAGCCCCTTGGTAACCTTGATGTATCGCTTGTTGGATAGAACGCCCATTGCGAAGTTCTTCTTTTATCCGCTCGTTAATCAGTACGTTAGCATCAACAGCAACCGCTAATGTTAGCACTATGCCTGCAATGCCCGGCATGGTTAATGTCGCTCCTGGAAGTAGTGACATGATACCCACGATCAACACCAGGTTAACCAAGAGCGCGCTACTGGCTATCAAGCCAAATTTACGATAATAAATGACCATAAAGATAATGGATGCGATCAGACCCCATAAACAAGCGGCTAAACCTTGAGTAATGTTTTGCGCGCCGAGTGTCGGGCCAATGGTTCTCTCTTCTACAATTTGGATCGGCGCAATCAAAGCACCTGCACGTAATAGTAAAGAAAGTTGGCGTGCTTCAACGGGGTTAGCAATCCCTGTGATCCGGAAGTTGTTGCCCAAACGTGATTGAATGGTCGCTACGTTAATGACTTCTTCTTGTTTAACGAAAATCGTTTTACCATTAACATCTTTTTTCCCACTGTCTTTGTATTCTACAAATAAAGTGGCCATCGGCTTGCCAATATTATCTTTGGTAAAATTAGACATGATTGACCCACCCGCACTGTCTAACGAAATATTAACCTGAGCTTGATTATATTCATCCGTGCTAGATGTTGAGTCGGTAATATGATCACCGGTTAGGATCACCCGTTTATAAAGCACTACCGGGCGTCCTTCGCGGGTCAGTTTCACTTCAGAATCACCGGGGACACGGCCGGCGGCGGCGGCGCTGGGGTCGATGTTAGTATTTTGTAACCGAAATTCAAGTGAGGCAGTGGCACCCAAGATTTCTTTAGCCCGTGCCGTGTCTTGAATACCAGGTAATTCAACGACGATCCGGTCAGCCCCTTGCTTCTGCACTAAAGGCTCAGCCACCCCCAATTGATTTACTCGATTACGTAGAATGGTAATATTTTGTTGCAGTGCATACCCACGTGCTTCACGCAAACGTTCATCACTCATCAAGGCTTTTAATTGATTATTGCCATCAGTGTTAATGACCAGATCACGGTGACGTGATGAAAGGTAGCTGATCGCCGTATCACGTAATTTATCGTCTGCAAAGCGGATGACAACCGCATAGTTGGTCTGATCCTGCTTAGCTGCCGAGAGATAGGGGATATTTTTTTGCCGCAGATCAGCGCGTAGGCTATCTATATTGTGTTCTTGCAGCTTGCTTAATGCCGTGTCCATATCAACTTCCATTAAAAAATGGACACCACCGCGTAAATCAAGCCCCAATTTCATCGGATCAGCCCCCAGTGCCGCCAGCCAAGCGGGCGTCGCAGGGGCTAAATTTAATGCGATGACGTATTTATCGCCCAGTGCCGTCATTAATACTTCACGCGCATGTAACTGAACATCAGGATCACTAAAACGCACTAAAATTGCGCCATTTTCAAGCGCCATTGATTTGCTCGGTATTTTTTCTTTTACTAACACCGCCTGGACTTGATGCAGCGTTGTTTCATTGGCGTCGATGCCTCGCACGCCAGTGATTTGAACTGCTGGATCCTCACCATAAAGGTTAGGAAGCGCATAGAGCAAACCGATGAGGATAAAAAAAATCAACATCAAATACTTCCACAAGGGATAACGATTTAGCACAGCAGTTCCTTTAGAAAAAATCGGAATTATTTATAACGCTTTCATAGTACCTTTGGGTAACACGGCAGCGACAAAATCACGTTTAATCATCACTTCAGTGGTGTCATTAAGCGCAATCACAATATAACCGGTTTCGGCAATTTTAATAACACGACCCAGGAACCCGCCGGTAGTTAATACTTCATCGCCTTTAGCAATTGAGTCCATCAATTTTTTATGTTCTTTGGTTCGTTTTTGTTGCGGTCGTAGGATCATAAAATAAAAAATTAGGCCAAATACCACTAGCATAATGATCATTGAATACGGATTTCCTTGTGCCGGATCACCAGCAGAAGCGATAGCTTCAGGTATAAGAAAACTCATTAACATTACCTCTTTAATTAACGTTATCAATAATAGGAAAATAGTTTACTACAAATCAGTCCTTGCTTTTGCGAGCTGTCTCTTAAAACCGGGCATTTTAAAATTAAAGGGGGAGATTTTTCTAGCTTAATCTTTACACCGTATCGGCAAATCCAAAGACAAAGGGGATATACCAATTTGATAATAAAATTCTTTGACAAAGTCCTCTAATTTTTTATCTTCAATAGCTTGTCGTAAAGCGGCCATTAAACGCTGATAGTAACGTAAATTATGGATGGTATTAAGCCGAGCGCCTAGCATTTCGTTACAACGATCAAGATGATGCAAATAGGCTCGACTATAATGGCGGCAAGTGTAGCAATCACAGTCTTTGTCCAGTGTAGAGTCATCCTCTTTATGCTTAGCATTACGTATTTTTATCACCCCTTCAGTGACAAATAAATGACCGTTGCGCGCATTACGGGTCGGCATCACACAGTCAAACATGTCAATACCACGACGCACCCCTTCAACCAAATCTTCCGGTTTACCTACGCCCATTAAATAGCGGGGTTTTTCTTGTGGGATCTGGCAGCAAATATGCTCTAAAATGCGGTGCATCTCAGCTTTTGGCTCCCCCACGGCTAATCCCCCCACCGCGTAGCCATCAAAACCAATCTCTAGCAGTTTATTCAATGAAATATCGCGTAAATCGGGGTAGATCCCGCCTTGAATGATACCAAATAACGCATTTTGATTATTCAATTCGTCAAAGCGTTGGCGACTACGCTGTGCCCAACGCAATGATAATTCCATAGACTTTTTAGCATAATCCCAATCAGCCGGATAGGGAGTACATTCATCGAAAATCATCACAATATCAGAGCCCAGCTCCTTTTGGATCTCCATCGATTTTTCTGGACTCAGGAATACCTTGCTGCCATCAATGGGGCTATTAAAATAAACCCCTTCTTCTTTTATTTTACGCATTGCGCCTAAACTAAAGACTTGAAAGCCACCAGAATCGGTTAAAATCGGGCTCTGCCATTGCATAAAATCATGCAGATCGCCGTGTTTTTTGATGATTTGTTCACCGGGGCGCAACCAAAGATGAAAGGTATTACCTAATAAAATTTGAGCGCCACTGGTTTTGACTTCTTCTGGTGTCATCCCTTTAACCGTGCCATAAGTGCCAACGGGCATAAAAGCAGGGGTTTCAACTGTGCCACGTTTAAATACCAAGCGGCCACGGCGGGCGTTGCCATCGGTGTTTAGTAACTCGAACTTCACGTCACCTCCCAGTGTTTATTTTTTCTTGTGCGGCCAGGGGATTACGGCTAATAAACATGGCATCGCCATAGCTAAAAAAGCGGTATTCTTTTTCTATTGCAAGCTGATAAGCTGCCATCGTATTTTTATAACCGGCAAAGGCGGCAACCAGCATGATCAGGGTTGATTTCGGTAAATGAAAATTAGTGATCAAGCCGTCGACTATTTGATAATGGTATCCCGGATAAATAAAAATCCGCGTATCGCCGAAAAAAGGCATTATTAACGCATTGCTACCGGGGTTATACCCACAGTCTTTGAAGTTGCCGCTAGGCGGCCAGGGCGTGCGACCCGATGAGCGTAGATCTACTACGTGATTCGGGCGAATGTCCGCAGCCAACAACGCGGCGGCTTCAAAGACTGTGGGTATATTCTCATTTTTTTCCGCACGTTGCATGGCGGCACTTTCCAATGATCGCACCGAGGTTGTTCCTACGGCGATCACTCTTTTTCCTCTGGCTTTACAGGCTAATACTGCCTCTACCACCGTTTGCGGTACCTCTGCGTATTCAGCGTGCATGCTGTGCTCTTCGATATTTTTTACCCGTATCGGCTGAAAGGTGCCAGCACCAACATGCAAGGTAACAAACGCCATTTCGATACCTTTTTTTCGTAATGCATCAAGCAGTGGTTGATCAAAATGCAGCCCTGCAGTCGGGGCGGCAACCGCGCCAGGACGTTGGCTATATACTGTTTGATATAATTCACGATCACTTTTTTCATCTGGGCGATCAATGTAAGGAGGCAAAGGGATATGACCGATAGCGCGTAAAATAGTCAGCACATCCCGTTGATCATCAAAACGTAATTCAAATAGATTGTCTAAACGTGCCAATACAGTAGCTTGAATCGCAGTATGCTCGCTTTTATCATCGCCCAATTGTAATTGCGTACCGGGTTTCGGTGCCTTAGACGCTTTGACATGCGCTAATACCCGATGATCATCCAGTAGGCGTTCCACCAAGATTTCTAGCTTGCCCCCGCTGGCTTTTTTTCCAAATAGTCGCGCGGGAATAACACGAGTATCATTAAACACCAGCAGATCACCTGCTTGTAATTTATTCAATACATCGGTAAAAACGCCGTGCGTGATGCTGCCAGTTTGCCCATCCAACGATAATAAACGACAACCGCTGCGCTGAGAATGTGGATAATGGGCAATCAGTGATCCTGGCAGGGTAAAAGAAAAATCGTCAACACGCATGTTTTCACTTCAATTAACTTTAAAAAAATAAGCGGCCTAGTCTAGAGCCGTCGATAATTAGCTGCAAGGAATTAATGGAGGAAATATTTTTTACTGCTATTTGTTTCTTTCTTTTGTGATTAATCTACTATACTCCCTGTGCTGTTTTATCCCCAGAGTCCTTCAAGTTGCAGCGTCGCGGCAGGGGTAAGGCCGATGAACTTTCGAGTTACGACAAGGCGGCGGCTTCAAAGACAGAGGCTATAGACAGAAAAAAATATAAAGCAGATTCATTGATATTAACCAGAGGAGAATAATTTATGGTTTTAGTCACTCGTGAAGCCCCTGATTTTACTGCCGCAGCGGTGCTCGGTACCGGCGAAATTAATAATAATTTTAATTTGAAAAAACACCTAAATGGCAAAGCGGCGGTGTTATTTTTCTGGCCGCTGGATTTCACCTTTGTCTGCCCTACAGAACTGATTGCTTTTGATAAACGCTACCAAGAATTTGAAAAACGTGATGTTGAAATTATTGGTGTTTCCATCGATTCACAATTTACTCATAACGCCTGGCGTAATACCTCTACTGATGAAGGAGGAATTGGTGCAGTGCAATATCCTATGGTGTCTGATGTTAATCACAAGATTACCCAGGCTTATGGTATCGAACATCCAGCCGGCGTCGCACTGCGGGCTTCTTTCTTAATCGACAAAAAAGGGATAGTACGTCATCAAGTGGTCAATGATCTGCCATTAGGTCGTAATATCGATGAAATGCTGCGTATGGTAGATTCGCTTCAATTCCATGAAGAAAATGGTGAAGTTTGCCCAGCACAGTGGGAAAAAGGGAAAGCAGGTATGACAGCTTCAGCTGATGGCGTAAAAAAATACTTATCTGAACACACTGCTAAGCTTTAGTGCCGCTCGATAATAAAACCGCCCGAAAAGCGGTTTTATTATTTTAATCTGGATAAAATTCGCTATTGATAATTTGTTCAAACGACCAAGGGCAGACGCTGGGGAAGACTTTACGGCTAATATTGGTTTCTTTTTCTGCGCTGATCAGCGAATAACGATATGCTTTTGCTAAAGATTCACTGAGTTTGTGTTTTAAACTGGGGCTTTCAGCAAGGCAATCGTTTACTTTTGCTCGTTGGCCTACAATAGTCAGCCGCCAGCTACGACTACGTAACCCTTCTTGGTATTGCCATTTAAGCAGATGGGTGATCAGAACCTCTAAACGCGATTCCAATTCTCTACGTTCGCTCCGCCCCATTGATTCTATTTCCTCTAACAAATTTTCTTTGTCTAGTTGATTTACATCACCAGACCTTAATAACTCTGCTTGCTGTTGTGTCCAACCATAAAAATCGGTGTTGTAGGAGGTTGCCATAATTAACTTATACCTTTGTTTTAAAGCGGCGGTTATACCCAATGAATTTCGAGTTACGGCAAGACGGCAATCAATCGAATCCTAGGAATGTACAAGTAGTACATGACTAGGATGAATGATCGCTGCCAACGCCGCCGTAACTTGAAAGGCGAAGGGTATATCTACCGTTTTTTGTTTCGCTGATAACCTATTTTAAGATAATAACTGATTGCAAGTAATGCTATCCACGCGAAACCAACATAAAGCGAGACACGAGTAGCAGGGAAGTAACCAATTAATCCAATAATAAACAGCAGAAAGATAATTGCCACCACTGAAGTAAAAACACCGCCTCGTAGCGGAAAATCTAGTGCTTTAATTTGATTTTGGTTTAAAGAACGGCGAAAAGCGATTTGCGAGCACAGGATCATGATCCACACCCAAACTGTGGCAAAGGTCGCCAGTGAAGCGATCACTAAAAAAACGTTTTCTGGCATAAGGTAATTTAAATAAACCGCCACCAGCATCGCACACATCATAGTAACCACCGTTACCCAAGGCACGCCTCGCTTCGAGATAGCGGTACATACTTTAGGGGCGTTTCCTTGTTCTGCCATTCCGTGCAGCATACGACCCACGCCAAAAACGTCACTGTTTACTGCTGATATAGAGGCAGTAATGACGACAAAGTTAAGAATACTTGCCGCAATGGTGATGCCTAAATGTTGAAAGGTCAGCACAAACGGGCTGCCATGGGTGCCAACCTGGTGCCATGGATAAATGGACATAATGACGAACAGGGTACCTACGTAAAAAACTAAAATGCGCCAAGGTACAGAATTAATCGCTTTTGGAATGGATTTTTTAGGATCTACCGCTTCACCGGCAGTGATGCCAATAATTTCAATACCGCCATAAGCAAACATCACCATTTGCAACGACAGCAGCATGCCAATAATCCCGTGACTAAAAAAACCACCCTGAGTCCAGAGATTATGTATTCCTGTCGGTTGGCCTCCGTTACCTATACCCCAGAAAATAATACCAATACCCGCCAATATCATAACGATAATAGTGGCGACTTTAAAAAATGAGAACCAAAACTCCAACTCACCAAAGACTTTAACGCTCATTATGTTGATAGCGCCAATGATTAACACCACACTCAACACCCAAATCCAATGTGGTACCTCAGGAAACCAAACCCCCATGTAGATACCAAAAGCAGTGACATCGGCAATGGCGACAATCAAAATCTCAAAACAGTAAGTCCAGCCGGTAATATAACCTACCATCGGCCCTAAATAATCTTGAGCATAACGAGAAAAGGAACTGGCTTGTGGATTGTTAACCGACATTTCTCCCAGCGCGCGCATAATAATAAACGCCACTACACCGCCGATTAAATAAGCCAATAATACACTAGGCCCTGCCATTTTTATCGCATCTGCCGAACCATAGAACAAACCAGTACCAATGGCTGATCCCAATGCCATAAAACGAATATGTCGGGCAGTTAAACCTCGTTTTAGTTTATTTTTGATGGGGTGTTCCATAAAAATTCCCTTAGAAAAAAACCACGTAATGAATACGTGGTTAATATTGTCACACTGCCTGCAAAACCGTAGCGCAGAATTCGAACCACGCAGTAGGTTTTGCAAGAAGTCTATACCCAATGAATTTCAAGTTACGGCAAGGCGGCAATCAATCGAATCGGTACATGACAGAGGATGAGAGATCGTTGCCAACGCCGCCGTAACTTGAAAGGCGAAGGGTATATTATTATTTCACGGCCACTTTATCACTAGAGCCATACAAGCGATCTAACAGGCCAACTCCAATAAATACCAGTACTGACGGCAACAGCCATGCCAATCCTTGTTCCACCATCGGCAAATGCTGTAACCAAGTAGGCAGTAGTTGCTCAAAGGGAGACGCTTTTATCGCATCCAAAATCCCAAACAACAAGCTAACCAACATAACGGGCGCCATAATGAGTGTCGTGTTATGCCACCAACGTAAAGTAAAACTCAGCACCACTAAGACGATACAAGGGGGATAAATCGCCGTCAACACGGGAATTGAAATTTGGATCAGATGCGTTAACCCTAGATTGGAAACCAGCATAGAAAAAATGCCAAGAATAAACACTAAAGCACGGTAAGATAGCGGTAAATATTGGCTAAAAAATTCAGCACAAGCACAGGTCAGACCAATCGCGGTCACAATACAAGCGATAAAAATCAAAGCAGCCAAAAAGACACTACCCAAACCACCCAAGGTATGTTGAACATAAGCATGCAAAATGACGGCACCATTTTGGGCATCTGGCGTTAAAATACCGCTGCTTGAACCGAGTTTAAATAAGCTAAGGTAAAGCAGTGTCAGCCCCAACCCGGCAATCAATCCTGCTAAAACGGTATAGCGTGTCAATAAACCAACGGAAACAACCCCCCGAGAGCGAGCAGCGTTAACAATAACAATACCAAATACCAACGCGCCAAGCGTATCCATGGTCAGATAGCCATTAATAAAGCCAGAAGAAAAAGGCATTTGTTGATACAACTCAATAGCGGGAATAGAAGTACCGGCAGGCCATAACACAGCGGTGATCCCCAAGATGCTAAATGCGATGATTTTTAACGGCGCTAAAATATGGCCGATGGTGTCTAATAAACGGCCAGGATAAAGTGAAACACCAATAACTAATGAAAAATAAATAAGACTATAAATCAGCAGTGGTATAGCCCCGTCGCCCGTTAAAGGCGCAATCCCAACTTCAAAAGAAACCGTTGCCGTACGAGGCGTTGCAAACAAAGGTCCCACTGCCAAATAACAAATGGTAGCCAATAACAAACCCGCCCGTCGCCCAATCGGCGTACTCAGCGCGTCAATGCCTCCGCCGACTTTTGCCAAAGCGACAACGGTTATCACTGGCAAACCGACAGCGGTTATCAAAAAACCAAGGGCAGCCAACCAAACGTTTTCACCCGACTGCAAACCAACGATAGGGGGAAAAATAATGTTCCCTGCCCCCACGAACAAAGCAAAAGTCATAAAACCTAATGCTAAAATATCTTTAAACGATAAATGATGAGCCATAAATTGTTGCCCTTTTCAGTGATCAAAAAAGTAAATTGTTGACTTTTCGGTTTGATCAAAATTATCTAACAAAGTTTTACTGTGTTTTAATTGTATGAGGATCAAGCCAACAACAAAAATCAAGATAAACTTTTATAACAAAAAAAGGCAAGCGGGACGAACAAAAGCGGGATTATTATCTTTAATAAGATAAAATTGCAGTCAAACACACTAATAACAGTCAAATATACCTGATAAATTTTCAGGCAAGTAGAATGCTCGCAATCCTTCTTTACTCTGTGTACACTCCGGTGGCTCTATACCCTTCGCCTTTGAAGCTGCCGCGTTGTTGGCTGCGGGGATTCGCCCGAATCACGTAGTATGTCTACGCTCATCGGTCGCCCGCCCTGGCAGCCGAAGGCAACTCCACAGGCGAAGGGTATGTTGCCTGTCCTAACTTCACTTAAAATAAAAAATTAGTAGATAAAAGCACGTTTTATGGCCGAAAACAAACTCACTAACAATATCATGACATCAAGAGATCGCCAGATAGAAGGCTTAAAGCTACCACCGTACTCGTTGGAAGCAGAGCAGTCGATATTAGGGGGTCTAATGTTGGATAATCAGCGCTGGGATAATGTCTCTGAACGTGTCACTAACAGTGACTTCTTTAGTTATCCGCATCGGCGGATTTTTACGGAAATGCAATGTTTATTGGAAATCAATCAACCAATTGATTTAATAACATTATCCGAATCTTTAGAGCAGAAAGGCGATTTAGAATCTATAGGCGGTTTTGCCTATCTTGCCGAGCTTTCTAAAAACACGCCCAGTGCGGCAAATATTGGCGCGTATGCAGATATCGTGCGCGAACGTGCCATCGTGCGCGAGATGATATCGGTAGCGAATGAAATAGCCGACGCGGGTTATGAGCCACAAGGACGTAGTAGTGAAGAATTGCTGGATCTAGCCGAATCCCGCGTTTTTCAAATTGCCGAAAAGCGCGCGAACAAAAATGAGGGTCCAAAAAACATCGATAGTATCTTAGCCGATACCATTGAACGCATTGAACAACTTTATCAACGTCCTCATGATGGCGTGACTGGCGTTCCAACCGGTTATCAAGATTTAGATAAAAAAACCGCAGGGTTACAAAAATCAGATCTTATTATTGTCGCCGCCCGTCCTTCAATGGGAAAAACCACCTTTGCCATGAATGTATGTGAAAACGCCGCATTGACGGAAGATAAACCGGTGCTGATTTTCAGTTTAGAAATGCCGGCTAATCAACTTATGATGCGAACGCTTTCATCACTTTCTCGCGTCGATCAAACTCGTATTCGTACCGGTCAGTTAAACGACGATGATTGGGCACGTATTTCGAGCAGTATGGGGATTTTGCTAAAAAAACGTAATATCTATATTGACGATTCTTCTGGCTTAACACCGACTGAAGTGCGTGCGCGATCGCGACGGGTCTTTCGCGAACATGGCGGCTTGAGTCTCATTATGATCGATTATTTGCAATTAATGCGTGTCCCAACGTTGTTGAACAACCGTACCTTAGAAATTGCAGAAATTTCTCGTTCACTCAAAGCGTTGGCAAAAGAATTGCAGGTACCTGTGGTGGCATTATCTCAGCTCAATCGTAGTCTAGAACAACGTGCTGATAAACGTCCGGTCAATTCAGATTTACGTGAGTCTGGCTCTATTGAACAAGATGCTGATGTAATTATGTTTATTTACCGTGATGAAGTGTATAACGAAAACAGTGAACTAAAAGGGATTGCGGAAATTATTTTAGGCAAGCAGCGAAACGGCCCCATCGGATCAGTGCGTTTGACATTTAATGGCCGATGTTCGCGTTTCGATAATTATGCGGGTACAGGGTATGAGGATTGATGCTATGTCAGTAGCCTGTAAATCTCTTATGCTCGCTGATACTTCGTCAAAAACGGGCTCAATATGCTCATTTACCGTCTTGTTTTTTTAACAAAAGGAACTGCTTTTTCCTTGTCTAAGCGCCGCTCAAGAAGATTTCGAATAGGCTCTTAATCAATTTGCACTCTCAATATGGCAAACTGCTTTAGCATCATCACCTATTCCAACATTTTCTTTAAAAATTCAGCGGTATGAGAATGGGGGCACTGTGCCACTGTCTCTGGCGTACCCTCGACCAAAATTTCTCCACCGCCATCGCCCCCTTCGGGGCCGATATCAACAATCCAGTCGGCGGTTTTAATTACGTCTAAATTATGCTCAATCACCACAATGGTATTGCCCTGGTTCCGTAACTGGTGCAACACCTTCAACAGCTGTTCAATATCGGCGAAATGTAGACCGGTCGTGGGTTCATCTAAAATATACAACGTCTGACTCGTGCCACGCTTTGATAATTCCCGCGCCAATTTAACCCGCTGCGCCTCCCCCCCGGAGAGCGTGGTAGCCGATTGGCCGAGAGAAAGATAAGACAACCCGACATCAATTAATGTTTGTAATTTTCGAGCAACAGCAGGGACAGCGTCAAAAAAACATCGCGCCTCTTCAATGGTCATGGCCAGTACTTGGTGGATATTTTTATCTTTATATTTTATTTCTAAGGTCTCGCGGTTATAGCGTTTGCCTTTACATTGATCGCAGGGCACATAGACATCGGGCAAAAAATGCATTTCCACTTTGATCACCCCATCACCCTGACAGGCCTCACAACGCCCTCCTTTGACGTTAAAACTAAAACGTCCGACATGATAACCACGGGCTCGAGATTCAGGAACCCCCGCAAACAATTCACGTATCGGGGTAAATATGTCGGTATAGGTCGCGGGATTAGAGCGCGGAGTACGTCCAATAGGGCTTTGATCAATGTTGATCACTTTATCAAAATGCTCTAGCCCTTCAATTTCTTTGTAGGGTGCGGGTTCGGCGGTAGCGGCACCGTTCAGTTGACACTGAGCGATACGATAAAGGGTGTTATTAATCAATGTTGATTTACCCGATCCGGAAACACCGGTAATGCAACTAAATAAACCGACGGGGAGGGTTAAAGTGACATTTTTCAGATTATGGCCTGTGGCACCGATTAATTTTAATCGCTTTTGGGGATCGGCGATGGCTCGCTGAGTGGGTACCGCAATTTTACGCTTACCACTAAGAAATTGGCCGGTTAAAGAGAGAGGATCCGCTATGACATCAGCAACGGAACCTTCAGCGACTACCTTCCCACCGTGAACCCCAGCGCCGGGGCCGATATCAATTAGGTGATCAGCAGCCCGGATCGCCTCTTCATCATGCTCAACCACAATCACCGTGTTACCTAAATCACGTAGATCAGTTAATGTTTTTAGTAGGCGTTGGTTATCTCGTTGATGCAGTCCGATAGAAGGTTCATCCAGCACGTACATCACGCCAACTAAACCAGCGCCAATTTGGCTGGCGAGTCGAATACGCTGAGCTTCACCGCCGGACAAGCTGTCTGCGGAACGAGAAAGTGATAAATAATTCAACCCCACGTTGACTAAAAATTGCAGGCGATCGATGATTTCTTGTAATACTTTTTCAGCAATCTGTGCCCGTTGGCCGGTTAAGGTCATGTTTTTGAAAAAGGTTAATATCTCTTCAATACTCAACACAGAAAGATCAGGTAGTGTGCACTTGTCGATAAAAACATGACGTGCCTCTTGGCGTAATCGAGTGCCTTCGCAAGATTTACAGCGACGATGACTAATAAATTTAGCTAATTCTGTTCGTACCAGGCTGGATCCCGTTTCTTTATAACGGCGTTCCATATTGTGTAAAACGCCCTCAAATGCATGGCGTTTTAGGGTAATATCACCCCGATCATGGACATACTTAAATTCGATAATTTCTTTACCCGAGCCATACAACAGGATGTTTTTTGTTTTCTCATCTAATTGATCAACAGGGGATTCAATATCAAATTGATAATGATTGGCTAACGAATTCAGCATTTGAAAATAATAAAAATGCCGCCGATCCCAACCACGAATAGCACCATCGGCCAAAGACAATTTGGCATTTTGTATGATTCGAGCCGGATCAAAAAACTGCTGCACACCTAATCCATCACAGCTAGGACAAGCGCCAGCCGGATTATTAAAAGAAAATAAACGCGGCTCGAGTTCACTGATGCTGTAATGACAAGTCGGGCAAGCAAAATTAGCCGAGAACACTAACTCCTGTTTATTTTTATCCTCCATATCGGCGACTATCGCGCTGCCACCCGACAAGGCTAATGCGGTTTCAAATGACTCCGCTAGACGTTGAGCCAAATCTGACCGTACTTTAAAACGATCAACTACCGCTTCAATGGTATGTTTTTTTTGCAATGCGAGTTTTGGCGGATCAGTCAGATCGCAAATCTCTCCGTCTATTCGTGCACGAATATACCCCTGAGAGGTTAAATTCTCTAAGATTTTACTGTGTTCACCTTTACGATCTTGCACCAGTGGCGCTAATAACATCAATCGGCGCCCTTCCGGCTGGTTTAATACATTATCAACCATTTGGCTCACCGTTTGTGCCTTTAAGGATAAATCGTGCACTGGACAACGCGGCTCGCCGATACGGGCAAATAATAAGCGTAAATAATCATGTATTTCAGTAATGGTACCCACGGTAGAGCGTGGATTATGTGAAGTTGATTTTTGTTCGATAGAAATGGCGGGTGACAGACCTTCGAT
Source organism: Candidatus Regiella endosymbiont of Tuberolachnus salignus (assembly GCF_964020115.1). Classification (NCBI taxonomy): domain Bacteria; kingdom Pseudomonadati; phylum Pseudomonadota; class Gammaproteobacteria; order Enterobacterales; family Enterobacteriaceae; genus Candidatus Regiella; species Candidatus Regiella endosymbiont of Tuberolachnus salignus. The sequence goes on along the minus strand of NZ_OZ026542.1, from coordinate 2,938,802 downwards.
GTGATCGACATCCGGTTTTTCCATTAACGATAAAAACTGGCGCGCATAAGCAGAAAGCGATTCAACATAACGACGTTGTCCCTCAGCATAGAGGGTATCAAATGCCAATGAAGACTTTCCTGAACCTGATAAGCCAGTGATAACAATCAATTTATCGCGTGGAATAGTCAAATTAATGTTTTTCAGGTTATGCGTACGTGCCCCCCGAACTTCGATATTGTTCATGTCAACTTCCCGGATCCAATTGAGCCTGCCGGAGTCTAGCGCAATTTATCGGCTAGAGCCATGCGCTCAGGGATCAATCGCATTAACTAATCCCTAGACTGTTATGACGCCAAACTTTTTTCGATATGGCCAAATCAGTTTAATTTGATTCTGTGTTGATCTATTTTAATGAATTAATTTATATTATTATTTAGCTATCTGTTTATTTATTATTTACTTATAAATGATTTCTTGGCTATTTTTTATTCGTGCTCAATCAATTTATAACAGAGCATCAATGAATTTTATTTTGCTAGGGCACAAGATAACCTGATAGGCATAAAAAATAATCAATACAGTTTTTGGTTAATAATCAGCGATATTGCCAAATATATTCCAACAACAGTCCAAGATTAAGGGTTAATTAAAATGAATGTAGAAGACGTGGGCAAGCCCTTCTCGCTCATAGCACGAGAAAGTGTTAAACCGCCGGCTAAATCTGGGGGGTTCCTTGGAAGAACATGTAAACTCTGGATGTCTCAAGAAGGCTGGGAGCATGCATTAGATCATAACAGACGCAAATGTAAATATAGTTGTCTGCGGCAATTAGCGACCTCTAATCGTAGACAAGATCTGACTAGTGCTGGCTATGGAGTAGGGTCACTGAATAATAGAGCAGCAACTCCTATTCCTCAACCTTTGCCTCATACCCCTGATCAGACACTAAGACCTACTCCCACAGTTCACTCTCGCGCCCCAGTAGACAGACTAAGATCTCTGAGTAGTTCACAATCTTTCGCGCCCAGCCCATCTGGTAATGATAATGCACGGGAGGAAACTCAGCGTTCACTACGCTCTCAACGTGTGAATAAAGCAGCAAAAGCAGCTGAAATAGCCGGAACTGGGGAGGTAGCCGCTTCTACGCCTTCAAAAGATCAATGCTGTCTAGCTAACGAGCCACCGGCACAGAATAATCAGGCGCTTAATCGCAAAGTTCGCTTTCACGCCCCAGTAGCAGACAGAGTAGAAGAGCCACCGAAAGTAAAGAGTAGTACACAATCTTTCGTGCCCAGCCCATCTGGTAATGGTGATGATCGGAAGAAAACTCGAAATAGCAGTACTCAAACTCCGCTTACACCCGGCTCTAAGCACGTGAGTAAAACAACAATGAGAGTTCAGAGGAATATTGTTCAAGCACATGCTGGAATGGGAGGGACTGGACAAGCAAAGGCTTCTACATTAGCTTATCTAGAGCAATCGCCTCCAGCTGGCCATCGGCAACTTCATGTAGCGGATCCTACTCATCATAATTTTGGAATACCGTTATAAAACCACGTGGACACTGAATGTTATTTATTCTTAGCGCTGATCAATGCTAAGAATAAAGGCAAATATCACCATTTTTTATCTGTTGGCATGTTGTCTTTAAATTTAAAAAAGTATTGGAATCACGGCGCGGGTCACAGAGTCAACCTCTTTCTGCCAAGCAAACGAGTGCCTGGTAGAGCGTCAATAAATTTAGTTTATTCGTGGCGCAACCCAAGGGAGACGCCTCATAAGTTGCAACGCAGGGCTTTATTGATTCATGGATCGATAATCTGATGTCAACAGCAATCGAATTTTGGGTCTTCCGCAAATAATGTTGGTGCTGAACGCTGCAGCTAATTGAGATATAAATTCTTTTCTGACTTTTTATCTATTGAAAATAATCATGCTTAAAAAATTACTCGCTCTACCCCTAAAATGGGAGATCGCCCGTTATTTCTTCAGTGACCAACACGTTGAATTATCTCTTCAGCACCAACATTATTTGCGGAAGACCCAGTTTTACATTGCTGGTGACATTACATAGCCTGCTGCTCGTTCACGGGTTTCAGAACGGCGAAATAAACTCCCCAGCCTATTCGTTAATTTTTCAAAAATCGTTGAGCCACCAAAATCATCTAATAGCATAGGGTACAATACCACCAATCTCGAGCTCCTTCATTGTACGTGAATTAACTACGACTGTAGTACTATCTTGGTTGTCTTCCGAGACGCGATATGAACGTATTTTATTTTTACGATCAATCAGCGTCCCTGTCTTTTTATCAAAATAGCGGCTAGGCCATATTTTCGAGGGATGAATACCAAGACATTCCGCGATAATCCATTCCCCTTTCGGCCATGCTCTTGTCAGGGCGTTGGAAAGCGTGGAAGAATTTAATCCAGATTTTCTAGATAGCGCTGCCATAGTAGTGCCTTTCTTACGTAGTGCCGCAATGATATCGGCAGGATGCCAATCAGAAGATTTCCTTAATATCATCATTTAATCCTTTTTCCTGCTGAGATATTAGTCTATTAGTGGTATAACTAACGTTATATCGTTAAGTGTGTTAAGAAAAACAGTAACGATTCAGAAATTATAACATTAATTTTCTGAATTTTTCCATTTTTTAGAAAAATATTTATCATAGAATAGAAATAATTAGAGAAAACAAATTTATGAAAAAAGAATGGTATGCAGCCAAAGAACTTGCAGGTATTCCAGGATTTCCATCATCACCACAAGGAATTAACCTACGGGCTAAGCGTGATGACTGGAAAAAACGGCGGCGCTCAGGTGTTCAAGGTAAAGCACTGGAGTATCATATTGATAATTTACCAGATAATATTCTTAATATATTGAAATTAAAAGAAAATAATGTCCAATATCACGTAAATAAAAGAGAAAGTTCATCAATATTGATTGAAGCTATTGAGCGTTTAACTGAATCTAAACGCGAAAAAGTGATCAACTTTATAACAAGTTTTGGAACTGAAGGACTTATCGAGCTTATTGATCAACGACAGGCTAATAATTCACAAGAAAAAAATCCTCCAACACAGGAGGATTAAATCATTTTTTAAATAAAAAAAATCATCAAGTTATTTTCATACTCAAAAATTGCTAGAAAATGTTAAAAAATATAATTAATACTCACGCATAATAGAAAATTCTGCGAGTTTTTCTAGTGCTATACGGTAAGGGGTTTCAGGCAATACTTTTAATTCGGCAATCGCTTTATCGGCTTCTGTTTTTGCACATTGGCGGGTATAGTTCAAAGAATCACATTCTTCTAACACTTGCTGCACGGAGGTGAACAAGTGACGACCATTATCCTGCTGAATCGCGTTGCAAAGTAGAGCTGTTTGCTCTGGCGTACCTTTTTCAATGGCATGTAATAATGGTAGTGTTACTTTTCCTTCGGCAAGATCGGCACCACTCTTTTTGCCTGTACTACTTTCTGGGCTGTAATCAAGCAAATCATCAATTAATTGGAAAGCAATACCGATATGGTGGCCATAACGTTGCAACGCTAATTCTTTTTCTTTATTAGCACCTGCCAATATAGCAGAGGACTGTGACGCCGCTTCAAACAACTTGGCCGTTTTACTCGCAATCACACTCAAGTAGGTTTTTTCCGTGATCCGTGGATCCTTACAATTTATTAACTGCTGTACTTCACCTTTAGCGATCATATTAGTTGCGGTAGACATCACTTCTAATACACGCATCGAGCCGAGTTGAGTCATCATTTGAAAAGCACGAGTATAAATGAAATCGCCGACTAATACGCTTGCTGCATTACCGAATTGAGCATTAGCTGTTGCTTTACCGCGCCTTAGATCAGAATTATCGACCACATCATCGTGCAATAATGTAGCGGTGTGAATAAATTCTATTAATACGGCAATGGTAATATGCTGATTACCTTTATATCCTAGTGCTCGAGCAACAAGAATAGCGATCATAGGACGAATACGTTTGCCGCCATTATTGATAATGTAGTGACTAATTTCTGTGATTAATGCAACATCAGAGCGCATTTGCTCTTTAATCGTATGGTTAACGGTAGCCATATCTTTTGCTGTTAATTCTTTAACTTCATCCAATATACTTGCATTATTCAGCATTTTTTCTCATTATTCAGCTTTTGAAATTGGCTTATTGTACTTAAAAAATGCGCTAAATAAACGTTATGTTGGCACTCCACTCTTTTTTCTATTTTAGTCTTGATTCTATTCTTGTGATCTGTACTCTTTTTACGTAGAATTTCCGCTTTCATGTGAATATTTATAGTGCGCTCTCGGTTAACTATGGTGGGGGTGTACGGAAGGCGGAGTTTATATGTACGGGGTTTTCCAAAGTGGTGGTAAACAACACCGAGTCAGCGAAGGACACATCGTTCGTCTAGAAAAGTTAGACGTCAAAGAAGGTGAAATAGTTGAATTTGATCAAGTGCTAATGGTAGCTGATGGTGAAAACATCAAAATTGGAGCGCCTTGGCTTGATGGTGTGAAAATTACAGCTACCGTAATGGCTCATGGTCGTGGTGAAAAAATTAAAATTGTTAAATTTCATCGTCGTAAGCATTACCGTAAGCAACAAGGCCACCGTCAGTCGTTCACTGATATTAAAATAACTGGCATCAGCGCTTAGTTTTATTAAGGAAGCGAATTTATGGCACACAAAAAAGCAGGTGGTTCGACACGTAACGGTCGCGATTCTGAAAGTAAACGTCTTGGCGTAAAACGTTTTGGTGGAGAGACGGTTCTAGCGGGTAGTATTATTGTTCGTCAACGCGGTACAAAATTCCACGCTGGTGTTAACGTCGGTTGCGGTAGAGATCATACTTTGTATGCCTTGACTGATGGCAAGATAAAGTTCAATGTTCAGGGTGCGAAAAATCGTAAATTTGTTAGCATTGAAGCTGAATAAATTTTCTTTATTTTATCGAATAAGATATAAGCCCCGCAGAAATTGCGGGGCTTTTTGCTATGGCACTGTTAACAAAGTTAAATTATTGAATAACAAAGAATTTATAAAAATATTTAGGACGCATAAAATAATGATGAGATAAAAATAATACTTTTTGTGATCGGCTTCATCATTGAGAGAATTCGCCGATCGCTGCCATAAAAAATCGATTCATCTGTTTTTTTAAAGAGGAACCGTTTACTTTGAATGTATTTAAATTATAATTATTTCAATAAGTTAAATGAATACACTTTGTTAACAGTGCCATAGCCGAATCAGTTTAATTTGATTCAAGGCGGAGGAGCGCAGACAGTACAACAAATAGTACGGCAAGCGACAACAACACAGAATCAAATTAAACTGGTTTGGCTATATGAGCCCCTGATAAAAAAGATGACTTAACACCTGTTCGAAATCTCTTGTGCTTGCTGATACTTTGTCAAAAGAGGGGCAAGACAAACAACCTATCGACCCATTATATAACCACATTCCTTGAAGTTGCCGCTAGGCGGCCAGGGTGTTAGGTCGATAAGCGTAGACATACTCTACCTGATGAGGCGAGCACCCGCAGACAACAAAGCCGTAACTTGAAAGGCTAAGGGTATAGTAGCCAGGTTAATGAATTATGGAGTGTATTAAATGAAATTTGTAGATGAGGCTACCATCCTGGTCGTGGCAGGTGATGGTGGTAACGGCTGTGTTAGTTTTCGACGCGAAAAATATATTCCCAACGGTGGCCCTAACGGAGGCGATGGGGGTGATGGCGGCGATATTTATTTACTGGCTGATGAAAATTTGAATACATTGATCGACTACCGTTTTATAAAAACTTTCCGTGCCGAACGCGGCCAAAATGGGCAAAGCAGTGACTGTACAGGGAGACGCGGCAAAGATATTACTATTCATGTGCCAGTAGGAACCCGTATTTTTGATCAAACTACGGGCGAAATACTAGGGGATATGCTACATCACCAGCAACGTCTGATGGTGGCAAAAGGAGGCTTCCACGGATTAGGAAATACACGTTTTAAATCATCGATTAATCGCGCCCCTCGCCAAAAAACACTGGGTACAGCAGGTGAAACGCGAGAGCTGGCATTAGAGCTATTATTGTTGGCCGATGTAGGCATGTTAGGGCTACCGAATGCCGGCAAGTCTACGTTTATTCGCGCGGTTTCTGCCGCTAAACCTAAAGTTGCCGATTATCCCTTTACTACTTTGATCCCAAGCCTGGGTGTAGTGAGAATGGATCATCAACAAAGTTTTGTGGTGGCGGATATTCCTGGATTAATTGCCGGGGCATCGGCGGGAGTCGGTTTAGGTATTCGTTTTTTGAAACATTTAGAACGATGCCGGGTGTTATTACATTTGATTGATCTCGCGCCTATAGATGGCTCCGATCCGGTTGAAAATGCAAAAATCATTATTAACGAACTACAGCTATACAATGCCAACCTTGTTGATAAACCCCGTTGGTTAGTTTTCAACAAAGTCGATTTACTCGACGAAAAAGAAGCCGAAGTACGCGCTAAAACCATTGCCGCTGCTTTAGGATGGCAGGAAAAATATTATACTATTTCGGCGGTCAATCGGCATGGTGTTGAGGCACTTTGTTGGGATGTGATGAATTTCATCAATACTCAGCCCAAAATGCTGCCGGTAGAGGAAAAAACATCGGAAGACATGGCTTTTAAGTGGGATGACAATCATCAACAACCGTCAACGTCTTCCGACACAAAAGCAGAACAAATCTGGCAGGATGATTAAGATAAATCTGAATCATCAGTAGACTTCGTGCATAACCTACTGCGTGATACGGATCCTGCGTTACCCGGTGCGCGCAATCCTCATGTACTTATATTGACGAAGATTGCTGTGCGTCGGGCGCCTTGATTTCGCGCCACACATAGCAGTTTTGCAAGAAGTCTATTGAGAAAAATTTATTTCTTTTTAGCTTTCGGGTTAGGTAAGTCAGTAATGCTGCCTTCAAATATCTCAGCCGCCAGACCCACAGATTCATGCAAGGTTGGGTGAGCATGAATGGTCAGCGCCAGATCTTCTGCATCACAACCCATTTCAATCGCTAAACCGATTTCACCTAATAATTCGCCACCATTGCTGCCGACAATGGCACCACCGATGAGGCGGCGAGTTTCTTTATCAAAAATCAGTTTGGTGATCCCTTCAGCACAATCAGAGGCAATCGCTCTCCCTGATGCGGCCCATGGAAATGTTGCAGTCTCAAAGCTGATACCTTTTTCTTTTGCTTCTTTTTCAGTTACACCCACCCAAGCTACTTCTGGCTCGGTGTAGGCGATAGAGGGGATCACTTTGGGATCGAAATAATGTTTTTTGCCTGCGATCACTTCCGCAGCAACATGACCTTCATGTACTCCTTTGTGTGCTAGCATCGGTTGACCAACGATATCACCAATGGCGAAAATATGTGGCACATTGGTACGTAACTGTTTATCAACGTTAATAAAACCATGCTTATCAACCTCGACACCTATTTTTTCCGCATCCAGTGATGCACCATTGGGCACGCGGCCAACAGCAACCAGAACCGCGTCATAACACTGAGGCTCTGTAGGCTTTTTGCCTTCCATCGTCACGTAGATGCCATCTGTTTTCGCTTCAACCTTGGTGACTTTAGTTTCGAGCATTAATTTAAATTGTTTACTGATCTTTTTAGTAAACACCTGAATGACGTCTTTATCTGCCGCTGGGATCACTTGATCAAACATTTCAACCACATCAATTTTAGAGCCTAGCGCACGATAAACCGTCGCCATTTCTAAGCCGATAATGCCTCCACCCATGATAAGCAATTTTTTAGGAACGCTTTTCAGCTTCAGTGCATCGGTGGAATCCCATATGCGTGGATCTTCATAAGGAATAAAAGGAAGTGCCGTTGGACGAGAGCCTGCGGCGATAATGGCATTCTCAAAAGTGATAGTGGCAGTAATTTCACCTGCTGTATTTTTTACTTCTAATGTATTAGCGCCGGTGAATTTACCTTTTCCCTTGACCACGTTAACTTTACGGCTTTTGGCCATCCCCGCTAAACCACCGGTCAATTGCGAGATGACTTTTTCTTTCCAGCCCCGCACTTTATCCAGATCAATGCTAGGTTCACCAAACGCAATGCCATGATTACCAAGCGCCTTGGCTTCGTTGATCACTTTAGCCACATGTAATAACGCTTTGGAAGGGATGCAGCCAACGTTGAGGCAGACACCACCCAAGGTGTCGTAACGTTCAACCAATACGGTTTTCAGGCCTAAATCTGCGCAGCGAAAAGCAGCCGAGTAGCCTGCCGGACCAGCGCCTATTACCACCACCTGAGTTTCTATTTTCGTACTCATCATGCCCTCTTACATTTTTTGTCTAGTATAGCCTTCGCCTTTGAAGCCGCCGTTTTGTTGGCTGTAGGGGTTCGCCGAATCAGTCTACGCTCATCGACCTCACGCCCTGACCGTCTAGCGGCAACTTGAAGGACTGTGGGTATACCCTTCGCCTTTCAAGTTACGGCGCGGCGTTAGCTGCGTGTGCTCGCCGAATCACGTAGCCTGTCTACGCTCATCGGTCGGTCGCCCTTGCCGCCTTGCCGTAACTCGAAATTCATTGGGTATATAGATAATAATTACATAATCAAACGACGGATATCCGCCATGATACTGCCAATATGGCTAACAAAACGGGCACCCGCTGCCCCGTCGATCACACGATGGTCAAAAGAAAGGGAGAGCGGTAACATCAAGCGCGGCTCAAATTCTTTACCATTCCATATCGGTTTGATAGAGGATTTGGAAACACCCAGGATCGCCACTTCCGGCGCATTAACGATAGGCGTAAATGCTGTACCACCAATGCCTCCCAAGCTGGAGATGGTAAAACAGCCTCCCTGCATATCAGCCGCCGTCAGCTTACCTTCACGTGCTTTTTGAGAAATTAAGGCCAATTCCCGTGACAATGCTATAACGCTTTTTTTGTTAACATCACGGAATACAGGGACAACTAAACCATTAGGGGTATCAACCGCTACACCAATATTGATATATTTTTTTAGCGTGAGTGTCTGTGCATCTGCGGACAGCGAGCTGTTAAAACGTGGATAAGCCTCGAGTGCATTGGCTGCCGCTTTCATGACAAACACTAATGGGGTGATTTTTACCGCCAACTTTTTCTTTTCTGCTTCGCTATTTTGTTGTTTGCGGAAAGCTTCAAGCTCAGTGATGTCGGTTTCATCAAATTGAGTGACATGTGGAATAACGACCCAGTTACGGCTTAGATTGGCACCTGAAATTTTTTGAATGCGACCCAATTCGACTTCTTCAACTTCACCGAACTTGCTGAAATCCACTCGCGGCCAAGGTAACATGCCTGGCAAGCCCCCGCTAGTAACGGCACCCGATTCAGCAGCGTTGACCACTTTTTCTACATATCGCTGTAAATCTTCACGTAGGATGCGTCCTTTACGACCAGTGGCCGTCACTTTTGCCAAATTAATACCGACCTCACGTGCCAAACGCCTGATAACGGGTGTTGCATGCACGTAAGCTGAGTTTTCGGTAAAATCACCAGTGTTTGCTATTTGACTGTGATCCGCGTCGTTGTTATCGATTTTTGTCTTATCAATATGACTGTTATCCGTGGCGATAGGCGCTGTTTCCACAGCGGTTTTTTCTTCTACATTGCCAGCCGCGGGCGCAGGGGTATGATTATCACTAGCCGCCTCACAGATCATGATAAGCTTGCCCGTTTCGATTTTGTCACCTAGCGCTACTTTGATTTCTTTGATGATACCCGCGTGAGGAGAAGGGATCTCCATCGACGCTTTATCCCCTTCAACGGTCAGCAATGATTGTTCAATTTCAATCGTATCACCTACCTTGACCATAATTTCGGTGATTTCCACTGCGTCAGTACCAATATCCGGTACCTTGATTTCAATAGACATAAATAGTTTTACCTTTTATTGCTAGCCTGTTATGCCAAACGAGGATTGATCTTATCAGCATCAATACCAAATTTAATGATGGCTTCTGCCACTACCTTGCTATCAATGTCACCCTGTTTAGCCAATTCGCTTAAGGCAGCGACCACCACATAAAATGCATCAACTTCAAAGTGATGACGTAAATTTTCGCGGCTATCAGAACGACCATAGCCATCCGTGCCTAATACGCAAAATTGGCGGGCTGGAAGATAGCTCCGGATCTGCTCAGCGAATAATTTCATATAGTCAGTCGAAGCAACGGTAGGAGCATCATGCATCACTTGCGTGATATAAGGCGTACGTGGTGTTTCTGTCGGATGCAGCCTGTTCCAGCGTTCACAATCTTGACCATCACGTGCTAATTCGGTAAAAGAAGTGACACTATACACATCAGAGCCTAGGTTATAGTCTTCAGATAAGATCTGCGCCGCTTGACGCACATGACGCAAAATAGCGCCTGATCCCATCAACTGCACTTTACCTTTACTGCCTTCAAGCGTTTCTAATTTGTAAATACCTTTGCAAATACCTTCCTCTACCCCCTTTGGCATGGCAGGCATGTGGTAATTTTCGTTCAATGTAGTGATGTAGTAGTAAATATTTTCTTGCTTTGATCCGTACATGCGTTCTAAGCCGTCATGCATAATAATGGCTACTTCATATGCATAGGCCGGATCATAAGAAATGCAGTTGGGGATGGTGAGTGATTGAATATGACTATGGCCATCTTCGTGTTGTAAACCTTCACCATTAAGTGTAGTACGACCCGAGGTGCCGCCGATAAGGAAGCCCCGCGCCTGTTGATCACCGGCTGCCCAACAGAGATCGCCAATACGTTGGAAACCAAACATCGAGTAGTAAATGTAAAAGGGGATCATCGGCAAATCATTAGTGCTGTATGATGTTGCCGCGGCGAGCCAAGAGGCGGCGGCTCCTAATTCGTTAATGCCTTCTTGTAGAATTTGTCCTTTTGTATCTTCTTTGTAGTAAGCCACTTGTTCACGATCTTGCGGGGTATATTGTTGACCCTCTGGGCTGTAAATACCAATTTGACGGAATAACCCTTCCATACCAAAAGTCCGTGCTTCATCAGCAATAATAGGCACGATGCGATCTTTTATCGATTTATTCTTTAACAACACATTCAATACACGTACAAAAGCAATGGTAGTGGAAATTTCTTTGCTTTGTTCTTCTAGCAGCGCATTAAAATCTGCCTGGGTGGGTAAGGTTAATTTTTCAGTGAATTTTGTTAATCGAGTTGGTAAATAACCTGACAATGCCTCACGGCGAGCATGGAGGTATTGATATTCTTCGGAATCTTTATCGAAAGTGATGTAGGGCAATTTTTCAATATCGGCATCAGTAACAGGTACCTCAAAGCGATTACGTAAGTGGTGAACTCCCAGCATATTCATTTTTTTGACTTGGTGAGCGATATTTTTGCCTTCCGCGGTTTCACCCATACCATAACCTTTGACGGTATGCGCAAGGATCACCGTCGGTTTGCCTTTAGTGTCTTGTGCTTTTTTCAGGGCAGCAAAAATTTTCTTGGGATCATGACCACCGCGATTGAGTGACCAAATTTCATCATCACTCATGTCTTGGACTAATGCTTTGGTCTCTGGAAAACGTCCAAAGAAATGTTCACGGACATAAGCCCCGTCTTTAGATTTTAAGGTTTGATAATCGCCGTCCAAGGTTTCATTCATGAGTTGAATTAATTTACCGCTGGTATCTTTGCGTAATAAGGCATCCCAGCGATCGCCCCAAATGACTTTTAGCACTTGCCAACCCGCACCGGCAAAGATACCTTCTAGTTCATTGATAATTTTACCATTACCGATAACCGGACCATCCAGGCGTTGCAAGTTACAATTGATCACGAAAACCAAGTTATCCAGTTTTTCACGGCTGGCTACGGTAATTGCACCCTTAGATTCAGGCTCATCCATCTCACCATCACCGAGGAAAGCATAAACCCTTTGCCCCAAGGTATTTTTTAAGCCACGGTGATTGAGATATTTGAGGAATTTTGCCTGATAAATAGCATTGATTGGCCCTAATCCCATAGAAACGGTCGGAAATTGCCAAAATTCGGGCATCAATTTAGGATGAGGATAAGAAGAAAGCCCTTTACCGTCGATTTCTTGACGGAAATTATTCAGCTGCTCTTTCGTCAGCCTGCCTTCAAGAAAAGCACGGGCGTAGATCCCTGGAGAAATATGGCCTTGGAAAAAAACTAAATCGCCACCGTCTTTTTCGTTACGGGCACGGAAAAAATGATGAAAACACACTTCGTAAAAGGTCGCTGAAGATTGGAAAGAGGCAATGTGGCCACCCAAGTCTAAATCTTTTTTCGATGCGCGCAGTACCATCATTACTGCATTCCAACGGATAGCAGAACGGATACGTTGTTCTAGCTCCAGATTACCGGGATAATCCGGCTCTTCCTCTAAGGTGATAGTATTAATATAATCTGTGGCACCCAGGGTAATATTAACGCCGTCTTTGCGGGCAGCATTCAATACTTGGTTAAGCAAATAATAGGCACGCTCAACCCCCTCTTCGCGGATAACCGATTCGATGGCTTGTAGCCAGTCACCGGTTTCAACTGGATCCACGTCATTTTTTAAATCATCTGACACGACGGTATTCCTTTCATCTTTTTTAAACGGTTTGTCGATAGTTTATCATTAGACTACTTACATAACCTACTTACGGTTTTGTAAGCAGTCTATTAGCACCTATTTCTAAATCTCTTACTACTTGCTAATACTTCGTCAAAAACGAGCTCAAAATGCTCATTTACGCTATGTAAACTGCGCTTTTTCGCTTATTTTTTTCTCAATTGAACGTCGCTCAAGAAGATTTGGAACAGGTGCTTAGACCACTTGTGAAATCGCTACTATTTTGCAAAAACCAGCCTCGATTTTGTATTAGCTTAGCGCCAGCGGCGTTTTACTTTTTTCTCCAGCAATCTCTCTCACTAAACGTGGAACCAAATAACCAGAAATACAGCCTAATAATCCGTTGATGAGTCGTCGAGCCTCATCATCATTGACCATAAAATGGGCGGCACCTTTTACCTTATCCAAAACGTGAAGGTAGTAAGGTAAAATACCTGCATTAAACAGAGCATTGCTAAGCTGAGCCAGCACCTCGACGTTATCATTGACACCACGGAGTAATACACTTTGATTGAGTAAAGTGACCCCCTTTGTTTTAAGTTTTGCCATGCTATCGCATAATGCGTTGTCAATTTCATTAGCATGATTAATATGTGTCACCAGTACAATTTGTAAACGTGATGCATGAAATTTTTGACAGAGTGCGGTAGTAATACGTGCGGGGATCACGACGGGTAAACGAGTATGAATACGTAATCGCTTAATATGCGCAATTTTTTCTAACGCATCGATTAACCAACTGAGTTCGCGATCTTTCGCCATCAAAGGATCCCCCCCCGAAAAAATGATTTCGTCCAATTCAGGATGCTGGCGAATATAATCTAAGGCTAATTGCCAATTTTTTTTATTGCCTTGATTATCTTGATAAGGGAAATGTCGACGAAAACAGTAGCGACAATTGATAGCACAGCTTCCTTTCACCAATAAAAGCGCCCGGTTATGATATTTATGTAATAAACCCGGTGTCGCAGTGCGCTGTTCTGCCAGTGGATCAGTGATGAAATCCTCTGGGCTGGTAAATTCAGCAGAAGAAGTGAGCACTTGTCTCAGTAATGGATCATTGGCATCACCCTTTCTTATTCGTGCCACAAACGCTCTAGGAACCCGCAGGGGAAACAGGCTTCGCGCATTTTTGCCTTTCAGAAGCTCAGGATGGGTATCCAGTTGCAAAAGCTGCAACAACTCATCAGGATCAGTGATCACGTCCGCAAGCTGTTGCAACCAATCTTCTCTAACTGGCTTATTTAAGGTTACAATGGTCGTCATTTTTTGATTTAGTTACTCATTTCAAGAGGGCCATCATGGCAACTTATTCTAGCAACGAATTTCGTTCCGGTCTTAAAATCATGTTAGACGGGGAACCTTGTTCAGTGATTGAAAGTGAATTCGTTAAACCCGGCAAAGGCCAAGCCTTTGCTCGTACCCGTATTCGTAAACTCATTTCCGGAAAATTATTAGAAAAAACCTTTAAATCTACCGATACCGTAGCCGCTGCAGATGTAGTTGATATGAATTTAACCTATTTGTACAACGATGGCGAGTTTTGGCATTTTATGAATAATAATACTTTTGAGCAACTCGCCGCCGATGCTAAAGCCACTGGCGACAATGCGAAATGGTTAGTTGAACAGGCCGAATGTATTCTGACATTGTGGAATGGTCAGCCTATTGCGGTAACCCCACCTAATTTTGTTGAACTGGAAATTGTTGAAACTGATCCTGGTTTAAAAGGAGATACGGCAGGTTCCGGTGGTAAACCCGCCACCTTGAGTACCGGCGCTGTCGTTAAGGTACCCTTATTTGTCCAAATCGGTGAAATTGTTAAAGTTGATACCCGCTCTGGTGAATATGTTGCTCGTGTTAAATAACTGTTTTCAACGAGAAATAAAAACGATTTAACGCGATAAAAAATAATTTTTTCATTTTTCCCCTTGATGCTGGGATGCATGACCCCATCTTATCTCCTAACTGTAATGAATAATACTGTGGCGTGGTGAAATTAATAGACCGTTAAAATTAACAATCCGTTCACATATCGATTATAAATTTCTTTGGGAGTAACTCAGATGACTGAACAAAAAAAACGTAGCGGTAAAATTATTGGGATCGATTTAGGTACAACTAATTCTTGTGTTGCTGTGATGGAAGGCACGCAAGCTAAAGTTATAGAAAATCAGGAAGGAGATCGTACCACGCCTTCAATTATTGCCTATACCAACGACGGCGAAACACTAGTCGGACAACCTGCGAAACGGCAAGCTGTCACCAATCCGAAAAACACATTGCATGCTATCAAACGTTTGATTGGTCGTAAATTCGAGGATCAAGAAGTTCAACGTGATGAAAAGATCATGCCTTATAAAATCGTTAAAGCTGCTAATGGCGATGCTTGGGTTGATATCAAAGATAAGAAAAAAGCGCCGCCGGAAATTTCTGCCGAAATCCTGAAAAAAATGAAAAAAACGGCGGAAGATTATTTGGGGGAAAAAGTCACAGCAGCGGTTATCACCGTGCCGGCTTATTTTAACGATGCGCAACGGCAAGCCACTAAAGATGCGGGGCGTATTGCCGGTTTAGAAGTGAAACGTATTATCAATGAACCCACTGCCGCGGCTTTGGCGTACGGATTGGATAAAGGTGACAGTACTATCGCTGTTTATGATCTCGGCGGGGGAACTTTCGATATTTCGATCATTGAAATAAATGATACCGACGGTGATAAAGTTTTCGAAGTACTGGCTACCAATGGTGATACCCATCTCGGTGGTGAAGACTTTGATAATCGAATGATTAATTATTTAGTAGCTGAATTCAAAAAAGATCAGGGAATTGATCTCACTAATGATCCCTTAGCTATGCAGCGTTTAAAAGAAGCAGCAGAAAAAGCAAAAATCGAACTTTCTTCTGCTCAACAGACGGATGTTAATTTGCCCTATATTACTGCCGATGCCAGCGGCCCTAAACACATGAATATCAAAGTGACGCGGGCAAAACTGGAATCATTGGTAGAAGATCTGGTTGCCCGTTCTATTGAGCCATTGAAACTGGCATTAAAGGATGCAAGTTTATCTGTCAGTGATATTAGCGATGTCATTCTAGTGGGTGGCCAGACACGTATGCCGCTGGTGCAGCAAAAAGTGAAGGAATTCTTTGGTAAAGAACCCCGTAAAGACGTCAATCCCGATGAAGCGGTTGCGGTCGGTGCTGCTATTCAAGGAGGGGTGCTCTCTGGTGATGTAACAGACTTACTGTTACTCGATGTAACTCCTCTGTCGCTGGGTATTGAAACCATGGGTGGGGTAATGACACCACTGATTTCAAAAAATACCACTATCCCTACTAAACATAGCCAGGTGTTTTCTACTGCAGAAGATAACCAATCTGCCGTCACCATCCATGTGTTACAGGGTGAACGTAAACGTGTTAGCGATAATAAATCTTTGGGACAATTTAACCTCGATGGTATTAATTCCGCACCACGGGGTATGCCGCAAATCGAAGTCACCTTCGATATTGATGCTAATGGTATTTTGCATGTCTCTGCTAAAGACAAAAATAGTGGAAAAGAACAAAAAATAACCATTCAAGCATCTTCAGGTCTCAGTAAGGAGGAAATTGAAAAAATGGTCAGAGATGCTGAGGCAAATGCTGAAACCGACCGTAAATTTGAAGAGTTAGTAAAAATACGTAACGAAGCCGACCAACTGATCCATAGCACAGAAAAACAGCTAAAAGAGGTTGGTGATAAGCTAGCAGCAGAAGATAAAACCGCCGTTGAAGCAGCATTGCAAGCATTGGAAACCGCGAAAAAAGGCGAAGATAAAGCTGATATAGAAGCGAAGAGCCAGGCGTTAATTCAAGTCTCTAGCAAACTACAAGAAATAGCAGCGCAACAAAACACTAATGATCCGGCTGCTGGTACGGATAGTAATAACAATACCCCACCAAAAGAGGATATTGTTGACGCTGAATTTGAAGAAGTGAAAGATGACGAACAAAAGAAGAATAAAAAATAATCGCCCTTAAGCGGGCACAGCAGTAGTAGTATTTACTATAGCTGGAAACCGGCACGGGCGTCGAGGCAACTCTATACCCACAGTCCTTCAAGTTGCCGCTATAGCCGAATCAGTTTAATTTGATTCAAGGCGGAGGAGCGCAGACAGTACAAATAGTACGGCAAGTGACGACAACACTTAAATCAAATTAAACTGCTTTGGCTATAGGAGGCAAGGGCGTGAGACCGATGAGCGTAGGCATACTACGTGATTCGGGTGAACACCCGTAGCCAACAACGCGGCGGCTTCAAAGGCGAAGGGTATACGTCTGTGCACGCATGTGAGGGGTAGGAAAAAAACAAATGGCGGATAAAGATTATTACCAAATTTTAGGCGTCGACAGAAATGCGACAGAGAATGAAATCAAAAAAGCCTATAAAAAACAAGCAATGAAATGTCATCCGGATCGTTGCCCTGGTGACAAAAGTGCTGAAGCTAAATTTAAAGAAATTAACAAAGCTAATGAAATCTTAAGCAATAAGGAAAAACGTGCCGCGTACGATCAATATGGCCATGCGGCCTTTGATCAACAAGGCGGCGGCGCTCATTATAATACGCAATTCGAAGAGGCTTTCGGTAGCGTATTTAGCCATTTTTCTGATATTTTTGACGGCGGTGCTCGACGAGGCCGTAATCGTGGTCCATCAAAGGGCTCAGATCTCGGTTATCCAATTAGCTTAACTTTGGAAGAAGCAGTAAAAGGAGTCACCAAAGAAATCACCATTCCAACACAAGAAAAATGTGGCTGTTGTCATGGTAGCGGTGCAAAACCAGGAAGCTCTCCAATCACTTGCTCAACCTGTGGTGGCGCTGGACAAGTGCTTATGGGTCAAGGATTTTTGAAGATACAACAAAGCTGTCCTAAGTGTCATGGAGAGGGAGCTATCAATAAGAATCCGTGCACTCAGTGTCATGGGCAGGGGCGGATAAAAAAATCAAAAACCCTGGCAGTAAAAATTCCCCCCGGAGTCGATACAGGGGATCGTATTCGTTTAACCGGGGAAGGAGAGGCTGGCACTCACGGTGGATCCGCGGGCGATCTCTATGTTGAAATGCGGATCAAACCGCATTCCATTTTTCAACGTGACGGCAATAATCTGTCTTGTGAAGTGCCGATCAATTTTACACTAGCTGCGCTAGGGGGTGAAATTGAAGTCCCTAGCCTCGAGGGAAAGGTTAAATTAAAAATACCCGCAGAAACGCAAACGGGTAAATTGTTCCGCTGTGCTGGCAAAGGTGTTAAATCTGTTCGTAGTGATGGCCCAGGTGATTTACACTGTCGTGTTATCGTTGAAACACCGGTTAAATTGAATGAAGAACAAAAACAGCTGTTATCTAAGTTGAGAGAAAGTTTTTCAGGCACCGCAGGTGAAAAAAATAGCCCACTCTCTCAAAAATTTTTAGATCGGGTTAAAAAGTTTGTTGATCATTTAACGCGTTGATTAAGAGGCTCTTGTTGCTTTTTCATCGAAATTTGCTGAGTAAAATAAAAATCCTCGCTATTAATCGAGGATTTTTGTCGTGTGCGCCCGGCATGGGCGCGCTTGAGGTAGCGCTACCGACAGTGACAGCGAAACTCACGCCACCACACCAAAAACGGTCAAAACTGCCTATCAATGAGCCCGTGATGCCAATAACAATGCCAACACTAAACTAGCAAAAACACTTACGTACAATAAAAATAGCCGCATCTTTTTCGATCTGTAGTGTCATGTAATTGATAGCTTGTTTCATTATCGTTTACCGTGATCTTAGCACTGGGATTGAATGAAGTTAGCACTAGACCTGCAACAAGAGCCAAAGGTAATAGTTTCATAGCTTATTCCTCAACAATTAAATTTTCGTATTTAATTTAGCCAATGTATTATAGCTGTCAATATTTACTCAACCAAGTGGAATCAAACACCCGTTCTCTATTCAAGGATAGCCACTAACTGAACCTGCCCAAGGCTGCCATTTTGTTTACTGCCGTGGCGATTTTTTTTGACGGTTTGGTATTTAATTACCTGATTCGTCAATTAAATTCGCATTACTCCATATGGCCAAATCATTTTAATTTGATTTAAGTGTTGTCGTCGCTTGCCGTACTATTTGTACTGTCTGCGCTCCTCCGCCTTGAATCAAATTAAACTGATTCGGCTATAGAATGCAGTCTCTCGTTTTCTTTCTTTGTTAAGGCTTTAGTTCCTTTGAGTAAATACTCTCTGGATGGAGCACAGGTCATTCGAACGAGGACTATATTTAAAGAAACATCAAAAACAGGGGATTTTATAAAACCATGAATGATAAAAATCATACGCCATCACTATTTTCTTCTTATTACCAAATAGAAAACTATTTTTTCACCGCCATTAGTCAACGGTATTATTACGTTACTGATGACGTTTGTGCCTACTTTACTGGCGTCGAATCAAGTGGTCTTAATTTTTTGATCGTAAACAAAAAAAATTGTCATATAGACATAGAGGCCGTTTTACAAAGGGGTATACATTTTTTTCACACAACTGAATGCCCATTTAACATTATGATCCGAAGTGAACTCATTGATACTAAAATAAAAAATAAATTGAACAACGAAAATTTTCACATTGATGATACGTCAACTGTTATGCAACTCAATAGGGAGGATTTCCCATCAAGCAATTTGCGCAACAATGTAATATACCCACAGTCCTTGAAGTTGCAGCATCGCGACCAGGGCGGGCGACCGATGAGCGTCGACATACTAGGTGATTCGGCGAACACCCGCAGCCAACAACACGGCGGCTTCAAAGACGAAGAGTATATTCAATGCACAGACAGCTGTTTGATAGATTGGGTCACACCGCTAGAAAGTGCATTTTCATCGACCCCAACAGTCATGAACCAATATCAGGCAAGGCATCAAGCAGCAATAGATACCAAAAAGGATCTTGTTCACTTTTCACTCTATGCAAAACAGCAGCCTGTTTGCTCACTCACACTTTCTATACAAAAAAATATTGCTCGTTTGGACGACATTGGGACAAAAGTTGAGTTTCAGGGGCAAGGATACGCTAGTGCTTTAATACAGCATGCGCTGTGCTACGCAAAGTCACGAAATATTGCTCACTGTTTTCTGGATGCGTCTAATGAAGGTCTTTCCCTTTATAAACGTATAGGTTTTTCAGCACTATTTGAGTACAGTATTTTTCATCGCCAGCAGTGTTGATTATACCGTTCGCCTTGGAAGTTGCCTTCGGCTACCAGGGCGACCGACCGATGAGCGTAGAAATACCATGAGGGCGAGGGCGCGCAGCCAACAACGCGGCGGCTTCAAGAGACGAAGGGTATATCCAGACGAACACTAAAATAAGAGAGGTTAGTTTAATTATGTCAGATCCTAATTTTGATTATCTCACTCACAATCGCGCTGCATGGGATCAACAAGCCACAAATGGAGAAGAGTGGTCCCGCCCGGTCAGCAGCGATTTGATTGAGAAAGCCCGGAAAGGGGAATGGCAAATACATCTCACACCCCGCTCATTGCCTCCGGAGTGGTTGGGTGATATCAGTGGCAAACACATTCTTTGCCTGGCTTCTGCCGGGGGTCAGCAAGCTCCTGTTTTAGCAGCAGCAGGTGCCAAAGTGACTGTCTTCGACATTTCAGACCAGCAACTTCAGCAAGATCGCCTAGTGGCAGAGCGTGATGGTCTCGAACTGGAAACGCAACAAGGTAGCATGTGTGATCTGAGCTGCTTTCCTAAACCGAAATTTGATCTTATCCTTCACCCCATTTCCAATCTCTATATTTCAGATGTTAACCCAGTGTGGCGTGAATGCTACCGTGTTTTGAAGACAGGTGGGGCTTTACTGGCTAGTTTCTATAATCCGGTGATGTTTATTGGTGATCGCGACCCAGCTTATTTTGATCTGGGAATCATTATACCGCGGTATACACTCCCTTATTCAGATCTTGAAGCCCATACTGAAGAAGAACTCAAGGCAAAACAGGAGCGTGGCGAGGCGGTGGTGTTTGGGCATACGTTGACAGATTTGATCGGGGGGCAAATTAAGGCAGGATTCAGTATCGACGGATTTTATGAAGATAAGCAACCTAATCCTCGCTTTGTGGTGGACAAATTCATGCCAACTTTCTTGGCCACGCGCGCCGTTAAACGATAAAAAATCAATTTTTTATAGCTGAATGTTAGAAAGCCTCTTATATACTTTCTTCCCGCCAAGGCAGTAAGCACCTTTTCGAAATCTCTTATTCTCACTCATACTTTATCGAAAATCAGTCGGTACTAAAGAAAATTTCGTAAAAGATAAACTTTAACCCGATTGCAATGCCGCATTAAGATCAAAAGAAGGAGACAAGCGAATATGTTAAGTTATTTGCAAAAAGTGGGGCGGGCATTAATGGTTCCGGTTGCTGCCCTGCCGGCTGCCGCGATACTAATGGGGTTAGGCTATTGGATTGATCCTAGCGACTGGGGTGGAGGTAATTCATTAGCAGCATTATTAATTACATCTGGCTCTGCCATTATCAACAATATGTCGACATTATTTGCCATCGGGATAGCTTATGGTATGTCAAAAGATAAAGATGGTGCTGCAGCGTTAGCCGGTTTTGTTGTCAGCGCTAATGATAAAAGACCGTAAATTGCTAATTTAATTTGTCCACTCAAGCCAGAATGCAGTTTCCTTTGTGGTGACAAAGCCATGAGGGAAATAAGCATGCTAAGAAGAGAGGACCACTACATGATAAAACAACGCCATCAACAGGGGGCATTTATTGTTGATATTGCCCATCAGATAGGGTGTTCAGAAAAAACGGTGAGACGGCACATTAGCTATCCTGCGCCGCCAACAGCAAAACGCGGTAAAAAACAGGTTGCTAAACTCGAGCCCTTTAAAGACTACATCGATTCAAGGTTGAGTGAACAGGTTTGGAATGCGGCGGTTATTTTTGAGGAAATCCGTGAAAAAGGCTACCGGGGTGGGAGTGCGATGCTCCGACGTTATATACATCCCAAACGTCCGCTCAGGGCCTCGAAAAACACGGTACGCTTTGAAACCCTCCCCGGTTATCAACTTCAACACGATTGGGGAGAAATCATCGTTGAGGTGGCAGGCTCTGCCTGTACGGTTAATTTTGCCGTTAATACGCTCGGTTTTTCGCGTCGCTTTCATGTCTTTGCTGCCCCTAAGCAAGATGCTGAGCACACGTATGAATCGCTGGTTCGCAGCTTCAATTACTTCGGTGGCAGCGTAAAAAATGTCTTGGTAGATAACCAAAAAGCCGCTGTTATCAAACATGGACAAAATGGCCACATCGAGTTCAATGCGGGCTTCCTGCAACTGGCTAATCACTATGGGTTTAGCCCTCGCGCCTGTAAGCCTTATCGACCGCAAACGAAAGGCAAAACCGAACGGATGGTGGGCTATGTTAAACACAATTTTTTCACTCGCTACCGTCAGTTTGAGAGTTTCGCTCATGTTAATCAACTGCTAGCGATGTGGCTGGCGAAAGTGGCAGACCAGCGTCATCTTCGTCAATTCAAGCAGACACCGGAAAATCGTTTTGCTGAGGAAAAAATAGCCTTGATGCCACTCCCTGCGACTGATTTCGATACCAGCTACTTCGACCTACGACAAGTGGCATGGGACAGCTATATCGATGTCAGAGGTAATCGCTATAGCGTGCCTTCATTCTGGTGTGGTCGTGCGGTTAATATTCGTATCGGTTTAGATAATACGCTACGTATTTACGGCGATGAGCAACTGCTCGCGACGCATCTCTTGCAGGAGGTAACGCAGGGCTGGCAAAAGGTGCCAGAACATCATCAAGCCCTTTGGCAACAGGTCAATCGAGTAGCGTCTCGTTCGCTCAGTGTGTATGAGGAGCTACTCTGATGGAAATGGAAAACTTGTTGATACGGTTAAAAATGGATTACCTGGGCGATGCGTTGGAGAGTTTATGTGAAGAAGCCACCAAGAAAGCACTGAACTACCGTGAATTTCTCCAGCAGGCATTAGCCCAGGAATGGAACGGGCGTCACCAAAAAGGCTTGGAATCGCGGTTAAAACAAGCACGTTTGCCGTGGATAAAAACCTTGGAGCAATTTGACTTTACTTTCCAACCAAGTATAGACAGGAAAATTATCCGCGAGCTGGCGGGGCTGAGGTTTGTCGAACATCATGAAAACGTCATTTTGTTAGGCCCACCTGGGGTAGGGAAAACGCATTTGGCGATAGCGCTGGCTGTCAAGGCAGCTACAGCTGGGCATCGGGTATTGTTTATGCCTCTGGATAGACTCTGCTGTACCTTAATGAAGGCAAAGCAAGAAAACCGTCTGGAACGCCAACTTCAGCAACTGTGCTATGCCAGGGTATTAATACTGGATGAAATCGGGTATTTACCGATGAATCGCGAAGAAGCTAGCCTATTTTTCAGGTTATTGAGCCGTCGTTATGAAAAGGCGAGCATCATTCTCACATCAAATAAAAGTTTTACTGATTGGGGGGACGTATTCGGTGATCACATTTTAGCAACTGCGATTTTAGACAGGCTTTTACATCATTCAACCACATTGAATATTAAAGGAGAAAGCTATCGACTCAAAAATAAACGCAAAGCAGGCATGTTGCCTATAAAAACGACTGATATTATCCAGGCGCCTGGAATAGAAACCCAACAGGAAAATTAGCAAAAACTGGACATTTTAAAGTAGCAAAAAGTGGTCAATCTAAAGTAGCGTTGACAACCCACAGGAACAAAAAAGCGCTCACCGCATCGGCTTAACCCCATCATCAAAGATAACGTCTTGCTCATCATGAGCAACGGCGCGATCCCTTATTTTATTAACACTGCGTGGGGGTATTCACAAATGTTGAGTCTGTATTGCCAAAGTCAGGGACGATGACGATAAGCAACGGACAGGCGCTTAAATTAACCACAACAGAAAGGAGTTAACAATGGGAACCGCCACATTAATACTCGGTGAATCGGGAACAGGAAAATCAACGAGCTTGCGAGCGCTCAACCCGAAAGAATGCTTATTAATCCAAACCATTAACAAACCGCTGCCCTTTCGCTCGACAGGGTGGCAACGGTGGGATAAAAACGTCCCTGAAACCGCGCTTTATGTCACCGACCAGTGGCAAGCTATTATTCTTGCGATTAAAAATGCGTCTTTATACGGCAAGAAAATCGTGATTATTGATGATTTTCAATACGTGATGGCAAATGAGTTTATGCGCCGTTCGCATGAAAAATCATTCGATAAGTTTACTGAAATTGGTCATCACGCTTGGTCAATTATCGATAACGCCATTAAAGAAACCCCGGCTGACCTGCGTCTTTATTTTTTATCGCACACCGAAGAAACCACCTCAGGAAAAACCAAGATTAAAACCATCGGGAAAATGTTGGATGAAAAAATCACCTTGGAAGGCTTGTTTACCCTGGTGCTACGTACTTTGGTTCAGGACGGAAATTATTTGTTTACGACACAAAATAGCGGCGCAGACACGGTTAAATCCCCTATAAACATGTTCGATAGCCATGAAATTGACAACGACCTTGCCAAGGTGGATGCCACGGTTTGCCACTATTACAACCTTGATAAGGTTCACCATGTCAACGCTACTTTAGATTGACCACTTTTTGCTACTTTAAAATGTCCAGTTTTTGCTAATTTTCCTGTTGGGTTTCTATTCCAGGCGCCTGGATAATATCAGTCGTTTTTATAGGCAACATGCCTGCTTTGCGTTTATTTTTGAGTCGATAGCTTTCTCCTTTAATATTCAATGTGGTTGAATGATGTAAAAGCCTGTCTAAAATCGCAGTTGCTAAAATGTGATCACCGAATACGTCCCCCCAATCAGTAAAACTTTTATTTGATGTGAGAATGATGCTCGCCTTTTCATAACGACGGCTCAATAACCTGAAAAATAGGCTAGCTTCTTCGCGATTCATCGGTAAATACCCGATTTCATCCAGTATTAATACCCTGGCATAGCACAGTTGCTGAAGTTGGCGTTCCAGACGGTTTTCTTGCTTTGCCTTCATTAAGGTACAGCAGAGTCTATCCAGAGGCATAAACAATACCCGATGCCCAGCTGTAGCTGCCTTGACAGCCAGCGCTATCGCCAAATGCGTTTTCCCTACCCCAGGTGGGCCTAACAAAATGACGTTTTCATGATGTTCGACAAACCTCAGCCCCGCCAGCTCGCGGATAATTTTCCTGTCTATACTTGGTTGGAAAGTAAAGTCAAATTGCTCCAAGGTTTTTATCCACGGCAAACGTGCTTGTTTTAACCGCGATTCCAAGCCTTTTTGGTGACGCCCGTTCCATTCCTGGGCTAATGCCTGCTGGAGAAATTCACGGTAGTTCAGTGCTTTCTTGGTGGCTTCTTCACATAAACTCTCCAACGCATCGCCCAGGTAATCCATTTTTAACCGTATCAACAAGTTTTCCATTTCCATCAGAGTAGCTCCTCATACACACTGAGCGAACGAGACGCTACTCGATTGACCTGTTGCCAAAGGGCTTGATGATGTTCTGGCACCTTTTGCCAGCCCTGCGTTACCTCCTGCAAGAGATGCGTCGCGAGCAGTTGCTCATCGCCGTAAATACGTAGCGTATTATCTAAACCGATACGAATATTAACCGCACGACCACACCAGAATGAAGGCACGCTATAGCGATTACCTCTGACATCGATATAGCTGTCCCATGCCACTTGTCGTAGGTCGAAGTAGCTGGTATCGAAATCAGTCGCAGGGAGTGGCATCAAGGCTATTTTTTCCTCAGCAAAACGATTTTCCGGTGTCTGCTTGAATTGACGAAGATGACGCTGGTCTGCCACTTTCGCCAGCCACATCGCTAGCAGTTGATTAACATGAGCGAAACTCTCAAACTGACGGTAGCGAGTGAAAAAATTGTGTTTAACATAGCCCACCATCCGTTCGGTTTTGCCTTTCGTTTGCGGTCGATAAGGCTTACAGGCGCGAGGGCTAAACCCATAGTGATTAGCCAGTTGCAGGAAGCCCGCATTGAACTCGATGTGGCCATTTTGTCCATGTTTGATAACAGCGGCTTTTTGGTTATCTACCAAGACATTTTTTACGCTGCCACCGAAGTAATTGAAGCTGCG
Organism: Candidatus Regiella endosymbiont of Tuberolachnus salignus; assembly: GCF_964020115.1. NCBI lineage: Bacteria > Pseudomonadati > Pseudomonadota > Gammaproteobacteria > Enterobacterales > Enterobacteriaceae > Candidatus Regiella > Candidatus Regiella endosymbiont of Tuberolachnus salignus. The sequence continues at coordinate 2,912,948 of NZ_OZ026542.1, read as the reverse complement.
AACCAGCGATTCATACGTGTGCTCAGCATCTTGCTTAGGGGCAGCAAAGACATGAAAGCGACGCGAAAAACCGAGCGTATTAACGGCAAAATTAACCGTACAGGCAGAGCCTGCCACCTCAACGATGATTTCTCCCCAATCGTGTTGAAGTTGATAACCGGGGAGGGTTTCAAAGCGTACCGTGTTTTTCGAGGCCCTGAGCGGACGTTTGGGATGTATATAACGTCGGAGCATCGCACTCCCACCCCGGTAGCCTTTTTCACGGATTTCCTCAAAAATAACCGCCGCATTCCAAACCTGTTCACTCAACCTTGAATCGATGTAGTCTTTAAAGGGCTCGAGTTTAGCAACCTGTTTTTTACCGCGTTTTGCTGTTGGCGGCGCAGGATAGCTAATGTGCCGTCTCACCGTTTTTTCTGAACACCCTATCTGATGGGCAATATCAACAATAAATGCCCCCTGTTGATGGCGTTGTTTTATCATGTAGTGGTCCTCTCTTCTTAGCATGCTTATTTCCCTCATGGCTTTGTCACCACAAAGGAAACTGCATTCTGGCTTGAGTGGACAAATTAAATTAGCAATTTACGGTCTTTTATCATTAGCGCTGACACACCACACAGAAGGACAGGCAGCATGAATGACGTCATCTTTACGTATCACCAAGAAACTGCGCTCGCCGCAGGCCAAAGTGGATTTATCAGTGAGTCAGGTGCCTATATTTTCAGCATCACAGAAGCCAAATACATGAACAGCCCCAGTGGCGCCAAATCGATTGAATTTTCTGTTGAAACGGACGATGGGCGCAAAGCCAACTATCTGAACCTCTATTACGAAAAGAAAGACGGCACCGCTAATGCCTACGGTGTCAACCTGATTAATGCCTTAATGGGCTGTACCGGCATTAAACAGCTCACGCGGGTAATAAAGAGCAATCTCCTTCTGGCGCCGGAATTAAGGGGTAAAAAAGTGGGACTGGTGCTGCAAAAAAAGCTGAAAACCAAAAGCGACGGCAGCGATACCTACAGCTTTGATATTCAGCTGCCTTTTTTCGCCCAAACGAGACAAACCTTACCAGAAAAAATAGCAGGAAAACCCGCAACCCACATCGACAAACTTATCACGATGCTGAAAGATAAAGATGAACGCCTATCGCCTATTGCTCAGCAGACTTCAGCTGCCTACCCGGGGGATGATCAATTTTTTGGCGAATCGCAATTATCGAGGTGACACATGGAACAACGAACAGAAGCCTGGTTTGCTGCCCGCTGTGGCAAAGTGACCGCCAGCCGATTAGCGGATGTGATGACGAAAACCAAAACGGGCTATAGCGCGACCCGACAAAAATACCTGGCAGAGTTGATTTGCCAGCGGCTCACCGGGCAACGGGAAGACTTCTTTATTACCGCTGACATGAGACGAGGTACCGAACTGGAAGCGGTTGCCCGTCAGGTGTATGTGTTTAATGAATTTGCGTCCAATGTCACGGAGGTAGGGCTGATTGATCATCCCCGCATCAAAGGATTTGCCGCCAGTCCTGACGGATTAGTGAATGATGATGGCCTGGTCGAGATTAAATGCCCTAAAACCTGGACGCACTTAGAAACAGTGAGAACAGGGAAAATCAAAAATCAATATGTATTGCAAATGCACGCGCAAATGCTTTGTACTGGGCGTAAATGGTGTGACTTTGTCAGTTTTGATAATCGACTGCCCCCGGAACTGGCTTACTTCAAAACCCGCGTTCAGTTTGATAAGGCGCTGGGGAAGGAAATGGAAACCGAAGTACGCCTGTTTTTAGCTGAACTGGAAAAAGACATCGCCGCCATTCAACGTTATAGGCAGGTGGCGTAATTGCTGATGAAAAAATTCAGCGTCTATGAATCATAATGCGTGTAAAGTTATTCGGTGATAAATCGACACCGTAAGGTAACCATAATCAGAGAGAAAACACGGAATGTCTAGCATATCAAAGCCCCATGACGCCCTTTTCAAGCGGTCGTTACAGCATAAACAAATTATGGTCGATTGGTTGGTGCATCATCTTCCAAAGGAAACATTAGCATTGATTGATACTGCTACATTAGTGATGACCCCCAACGAATATGTCCCCAAATGGCCTGATACGCTGTACAGCGATATTGTTTACAGTTGCAAGATAGGCGGAAAGCCGGGCTATATCTACCTGGCGGCGGAGCACCAGAGCAGTGATGATGAGATGATGGCGTTTCGCATCCTGTGTTACGTTGTCGAGTTGATGAATAATCACCTGAAGCAAGGGCATAAAAAATTACCGATTGTGTTACCCCTGGTACTGTATCACGGAGAAAAATCGCCTTATCCTTACTCAACCAAGATATGGGATTGCTTTGAGAATCCCGAATTAGCCAAAGCGATAGCACTCAAGCCCTTTCAACTGATTGATTTAACGGTCATGTCAGATGAAGAGATAAATCAACACGGTTTAGCGTCAGTGATGGAAATCTTATTCAAACACTATCGCCAAAGGCAGTCACCTTTTAGCTGGTTAGGAGCCTTGTTATCGAAAGGCAAAATGACTACAATTTACACACAAGTGAGCCCAGATTATTTTAAAGATGTCCTGCGGTACTTTATTGAAATATGTGGTAAAGCCAATGAAACCGGCACAGATGAGCTCGATAAAGCATTGGCACTGTGGGTTCAATCCGTTCCAGAGCAGGCACAGGAGGACATTATGACATTTGCACAACAACTCGAAAAACGCGGTGAAGAGCGCGGTGAACAACGCGGTGAACAACGCGGCATGCAAAAGGGCATGCAAAAGGGCATGCAACAGGGCATGCAACAGGGAGAAAAAAAAGCATCCTTAAAAATAGCGAAGCAACTTCTGGATAGCCATGTAGACCGTACCCTGGTGAAAGTAGCTACCGGACTTTCGGATGAAGAGCTTGATACGTTGTTACATTAAGTTGATTTTAACTCCCGCTACCTATTTCCTCAGCTAACCGATACCGCCTACGCCAGTACGCGGTTTTTTTACGCCTGTTGATTCAATTAGACCATTACTTAAACACACTCAATCCTTTCCCGATAGGCAATAATCAAGGAGAACTCACTATGCCTAAAGAAAATCTTCCCATCGTGGCCGGCATCATTGTCACCACCGATGCAATCGACCGTTTTAACCTTAATGCCATTCACAAAGCGAGTGGCGAAGGTGAACATAAACGGCCATCCAAATGGCTCGCCACCGCTCAATCTCAAGAACTGATAACAGAACTGGAGGCAAGTTTGTTGAAAAATAGTCAAAGCCCGAATTCGGGCTTTGCTCATAACGTCATCGAAGTAAAACATGGCGGGAAAAATTCAGGTACCTATGCCCATGAAATCCTCGCAGTTGAATACGCTGGTTGGATTCGACCTGATTTCCGTATTAGGGTTAATCAGACGTTTATTGATTACCGCCGTGGAAAAATCACGAAAGAGACGCCAAAAAGACAGCCACACCGTGATGAGGGCAGCGGATTACCGGAATTTCGGAAGGCCAAAGCGATGCAGATGGCGATGGAAGTAGCAGAAAAAACCTTTGCCTGGGCAACTTTACTTTCTCCGCTATCCCGATGTCAACGCTACTTTAGATTGACCACTTTTTGCTACTTTAAAATGTCCAGTTTTTGCTAATTTTCCTGTTGGGTTTCTATTCCAGGCGCCTGGATAATATCAGTCGTTTTTATAGGCAACATGCCTGCTTTGCGTTTATTTTTGAGTCGATAGCTTTCTCCTTTAATATTCAATGTGGTTGAATGATGTAAAAGCCTGTCTAAAATCGCAGTTGCTAAAATGTGATCACCGAATACGTCCCCCCAATCAGTAAAACTTTTATTTGATGTGAGAATGATGCTCGCCTTTTCATAACGACGGCTCAATAACCTGAAAAATAGGCTAGCTTCTTCGCGATTCATCGGTAAATACCCGATTTCATCCAGTATTAATACCCTGGCATAGCACAGTTGCTGAAGTTGGCGTTCCAGACGGTTTTCTTGCTTTGCCTTCATTAAGGTACAGCAGAGTCTATCCAGAGGCATAAACAATACCCGATGCCCAGCTGTAGCTGCCTTGACAGCCAGCGCTATCGCCAAATGCGTTTTCCCTACCCCAGGTGGGCCTAACAAAATGACGTTTTCATGATGTTCGACAAACCTCAGCCCCGCCAGCTCGCGGATAATTTTCCTGTCTATACTTGGTTGGAAAGTAAAGTCAAATTGCTCCAAGGTTTTTATCCACGGCAAACGTGCTTGTTTTAACCGCGATTCCAAGCCTTTTTGGTGACGCCCGTTCCATTCCTGGGCTAATGCCTGCTGGAGAAATTCACGGTAGTTCAGTGCTTTCTTGGTGGCTTCTTCACATAAACTCTCCAACGCATCGCCCAGGTAATCCATTTTTAACCGTATCAACAAGTTTTCCATTTCCATCAGAGTAGCTCCTCATACACACTGAGCGAACGAGACGCTACTCGATTGACCTGTTGCCAAAGGGCTTGATGATGTTCTGGCACCTTTTGCCAGCCCTGCGTTACCTCCTGCAAGAGATGCGTCGCGAGCAGTTGCTCATCGCCGTAAATACGTAGCGTATTATCTAAACCGATACGAATATTAACCGCACGACCACACCAGAATGAAGGCACGCTATAGCGATTACCTCTGACATCGATATAGCTGTCCCATGCCACTTGTCGTAGGTCGAAGTAGCTGGTATCGAAATCAGTCGCAGGGAGTGGCATCAAGGCTATTTTTTCCTCAGCAAAACGATTTTCCGGTGTCTGCTTGAATTGACGAAGATGACGCTGGTCTGCCACTTTCGCCAGCCACATCGCTAGCAGTTGATTAACATGAGCGAAACTCTCAAACTGACGGTAGCGAGTGAAAAAATTGTGTTTAACATAGCCCACCATCCGTTCGGTTTTGCCTTTCGTTTGCGGTCGATAGGGCTTACAGGCGCGAGGACTAAACCCATAGTGATTAGCCAGTTGCAGGAAGCCTGCATTGAACTCGATGTGGCCATTTTGTCCATGTTTGATAACAGCGGCTTTTTGGTTATCTACCAAGACATTTTTTACGCTGCCACCGAAGTAATTGAAGCTGCGAACCAGCGATTCATACGTGTGCTCAGCATCTTGCTTAGGGGCAGCAAAGACATGAAAGCGACGCGAAAAACCGAGCGTATTAACGGCAAAATTAACCGTACAGGCAGAGCCTGCCACCTCAACGATGATTTCTCCCCAATCGTGTTGAAGTTGATAACCGGGGAGGGTTTCAAAGCGTACCGTGTTTTTCGAGGCCCTGAGCGGACGTTTGGGATGTATATAACGTCGGAGCATCGCACTCCCACCCCGGTAGCCTTTTTCACGGATTTCCTCAAAAATAACCGCCGCATTCCAAACCTGTTCACTCAACCTTGAATCGATGTAGTCTTTAAAGGGCTCGAGTTTAGCAACCTGTTTTTTACCGCGTTTTGCTGTTGGCGGCGCAGGATAGCTAATGTGCCGTCTCACCGTTTTTTCTGAACACCCTATCTGATGGGCAATATCAACAATAAATGCCCCCTGTTGATGGCGTTGTTTTATCATGTAGTGGTCCTCTCTTCTTAGCATGCTTATTTCCCTCATGGCTTTGTCACCACAAAGGAAACTGCATTCTGGCTTGAGTGGACAAATTAAATTAGCAATTTACGGTCTTTTATCATTAGCGCTGACACCGATCCGCTAATTTTATTTTCAGACCGGGGTCGATTGCCATGTGCATCCCCTTCCGCAAGCTCTTTCATCCATTGCGCCAGCGCGTTATCCGTGCCAGGGGTGGCCTCGTGGTTTAAATTATATGCCTCGCGCTCGCCCTTAATCAGCTTCAGCTGCGCCTCCACCCCGGCGCTAAAGGTGCGTGCCAGCGCGGTATGATTGTCTTCGGTGATAACGGTGTCCATAAGGAAGCCTTTCAGGTTAGCCGCAATTTGCCGCCAGCCGGCTAAATCAATCCGATGAGACAAAACGACAGAAGCCGCTTCATCCGCCGCGGCGTGGATAATGTCGGTCTCCGTTCGCACGGTGGGAGCGTGCAAACCCCCTTTGCGAACCAGCTGAATGTGGGTGGCTGTCTTCACTTTATCCGTCAGGTCACGCAACCAATGGCGTTGGATCGCTTTTTTGCGGATAGCGGTGTCACTGACGTGATAGCGTTTGCCGATAGCGCGAATGGACAACGAACCCGCGCGATACGCCGCTTCGATGGCCTCCCAGTCCGGTGTTGCCATGGTGGCTCCTGTGTTGATGTGATCGACATGTTCTGTTGTTATGTCGATAAAAGTGAATATTATGAACATGAAAAAACGCGGCTTGTTTACGCTGCGAGGCGATGGATTTCTTTAATCAGCTCGGCATTATGATTGCGTGTAAATAATTGCTGTAACTGAACCTTCCGGCTTTCAAAATTCATCCCCATTGAAATAAATACCGTATTGGCACGCTGTAATTCTGTCACACAGCGTAATTGTTCGGGTGTGAGGTGATCACGAATGCTACCCTGTTGACCGATATCATGATACACACGAAACTTAGCCGCGGTCATATTGAGTGCAATACGGTTGATAAGATCGGCTTCATTACTGAAATGATGGGGGGCGATTGTTTTGCCTTGTGCTTCACGCTCATGTTGAATGGCCTCTGTCATGGGTTTGTACTCAAGTCGCGCCCTATTGCGATCAACTTCTTTAGAGCTAAGTACTCCTCGCATAGTGAAAAATTCTTTGACCAGCTTCTTTTTGAATGCTCGAACGATATCGTTATTACGCATATAAGTGATGAGGAGCGTTACTTGTTGCTCGTTGAGCAAGGCAATTTCAAAATTTTGCTTACCGCCCTTTGAAAGTCTGTGAGTGAAGTCACCATCAGCATTTCAAATGCGCATGCTGTATCTACTTATCTTATCTTTTCGAGGGTTTATTGCGCCAAACAGACTTGGGTAATGTAGTCCTGTAATCCCTTGATTTGCTGGGTGACTATTTCAATTCCGTTTCGGAGACGGAAATAAGCGTGGACAGCGGTATCGTCAAGTCGGGCACCGGCAACATCATCCAGGCGGGCGGAGGCGGCGGTGTGGGGCAATTTTTCACATCGGGCAGCGAACTGCAACCGACGCTGGCCAGTATGAACAGCACGTTCAAGCGCCGCAATTTGTCTGTTGGCATCATTGAGTTCCTGCATGTGTTGGCTATCGAGTACAGCGAGCTGCTGATGCTGCTTTTTCATGCTTTCCATCGTCATCCACGCATTATCGCGTTCATGGAGTAGTGCTTTAATGGCATTGTCTTTTTTTGCTGATTCAGCGTGATAATAAATAGCCGTGAGACTCACGAGCAGAATGAGACTCAACAGGATAAAAAATAATCGATTAAACATCCCTCCCCCAACAGGTCAGCTCACTTTCCTGCGCGCGTCTTATCACTTGACCCGCACAATTATTGGCACGAAGGCGACAATCTTTACCGCCATCGAAAATCCAGCGCTTGATTTCTGCACAGGCGCCTTGATAGTCACCGGCATTGAGTTTGCGATAGAAAGTGGACGCCGTGCATTTACTCGCGCCAAGGTTATAAGGACAAAACGAAGCAATACCGGCTTTCTGCGCCTCGGTTAACGGCAGCTTGATATGACGCTCTACCCAAGCAATCGCCTTATCCACTTCAAATTGGTTAACTTGCTCACACTGCTCGCGACTGAGTATCATGCCGGGCTTCACCGGCTGGCCATCGACCCGTGTCGCCCCGCGGCAAATCGTCCAAACATGTGCGCCATCGCGATACGCCGTTAGCCGATTGCCTTCTTTTTCCTGCAAAAATTGCGTCAGGATGGCGGTTGTTGTTGCTCCTGCCAAAATCAGTCCCAGCAGGGGTTTGCTTAGCGTGCTCATTTTCCTGCCCTGCTCTTACGTCGGTCTTCTTTAATCTTGAAATACAAATTCGTCAGATAGGTGAGTACCGCCAACGAGACGCCCGCCAGCACACCAATGGCATTCCATTGTTCTGAGCTGTCGCTGCTCAGCAAACCATTAAAAATACTCCCTGCGCACGCCGCATAGGTCGCGCCTGTGGTCACTTTTTCCATGGTTAGTCTCGTCTATTAGTGGGGAAGGAGAAGGTGTTGCATAAAAAAATAGCGCCGTCCCCGTTTACCCTCTCGTGGATAAAAGCGTTAAGCACTGATGGGCAGGGGGATGCGCTAAAAGGTGAAAAGGCCGCGCGAGGCGCAGCCATTGAAATAAAAAGCGGTCAATAACGTTAAATAATAAACAGGTAATAAAAATTGAAAGGGAAAATTGCTTTTCTGGTGACTATGCTAATAACAGATCAAAAACCAGTATCGATTAAACGAAACTAACCGGAAAACAGGAGGTGGGCAGATGAAAAAAATAAGAACCTGCTTAAAAATAGTACCGATTTTATTGTTATCGATGCCTACGTTAGCCTCTCAAGAAGAAATACAAGTTTGTAGAATGCGATGGGGTCAAATTTTGCCTAACATCATATGCTCCTCGCAACCGCTTACCGTCCAGCAGACGAAATATGCTAATACAGAAAACCCGTCCGCTTCTTCTGCACGAAGGGAAGCGGAATTGCGGCGATTGAAAAAAATGACTCTTTTTTTGTAGCAGCACAATAGCGGTAAACTACGTCTATTTTCTACTCCCTTTAACCAGTGAGTAGAGTAGTGCCACCTGTATAAAATCTCATAAAAAAGGCCAGTAGAGGCCATCTTTTGACACCGTAAAAGTGGGTGACAAAGAAAAATTTACTGTAAAGACCTCCTCGCCAATAAAGTCTTTTTTGTTCGTAAAATAAGCGTTTTTTGCAAGCACGCGACAAAACAATTTGGTACAACCTCGCTGGGTATGAATACGTAAAAATACGTCAGTATTATATTACTAAACGTAATTACGTTATTTGAAAGAATATTTTCATCTATCAAAATCAGTCGGATTATTATTACGCAATAGCGTTAATTATCATCAATTAAATAAATGCCATTGGTTTTTTATTTAATTACGTAAAACATTACGCTAAATTTAATCAAAATAGGAAAGAATAAAATGCCATTAAGCCCAATAACTTCAGCTACAGTATTATCTAGCCCGCTTACAGCATCACCGCCAAAGCAAGGAGAATTAGCAACAGCCACCGGAGCCGGGAACATCGGTGACCTACCGCAACCAATGCCAGATATTGCTCCGTTATCAACAGAGGGTAGCGAGGAAGCTCAAGCGATGGCAGAGCGCCACGCAAAATTTTATCAACCAGTCAGTGCTCTACTTGCTGAAGGCGGAGCATTTAGTCATAAATACTTTTCTGGTTCATTCGGGCATGAAATATTAACTAAGAGCCAATCATCTGATGGTACAACTTCTTTATCAGATTCTTTATCACAGCGTGATAAGATGATTCTATTATGCATGCTTGAACATGCATCACAACCGGAAGGTTCACTATCTCAAGCGTGTAGAGATGGTATAGAGAGTTTAACTGATTTTAATAATGTGGAAAATTTCCATGAACTTATCAAAGCTTATAATAAATTCAATTTTTTCCATTTCATCTCCCTAGAAAAGCTTCCTGAAGTATTCGCATTAATCCTAAAGAGGGCAAATGAAGCCGGCATAAAAGACGCTTTCATGCACTTAATCAAGGCGCTCTCAACAGGCCATACTAATTATCTAGGCGAATATTCTGAACTTTATCCCCAATATTTCAATAATTTTCGAAGAGATAATACGGATACATTGCGTACACGGGCGGTAAGTCCCTTTTGATGAAAAAATAGCGCTTGCAAAGACGTAGGCAAGACGGTATCTATCTTGTTGCACACAGCAGATATGTCTCAATAATAATGAGGGGTCTCGATACGGTTATCGATGGCCTAAGGGAATCTGATTCTGCTTTCGATAAAATAGCAGTAGAATTGTATGACTGGGCAAAAAAATGTGATCAAAATCTAAATAAAAAGCGTGTTGAAGCATTAGAAAAAACGTTGGTATATCTTACTAACGAGCAATGTAATGGTCATGAATTAAAGCTGTCCGACCTGGGATTAAGGAGTTTTCCTAATGTGCTAGAAAAATGCAAACATTTAGTTTCTTTAGATTTTCAATACGACGAACTAATTGATATTCCTTTTGGATTTCCCCCATCATTAACTACACTGGATCTCCGTAATAATCTCATAACACAGATAACCCCAGACACATTAGAAAATGTACCAGCGAACTGTGAAGTTAATCTTTTGAGGAATCCTCTTTCAGCAGACACAATTAATTGGCTTGATCAACGACGTAAAGCCGGTGATGATAAACCCTACATTCACTTTCGTATGCAACCACCCCAACCTACCCCATCCTTGTCTACAGTGCTCGCTAAATTGGACGTCGTAGAGACCGTAGCCTGGAAAAATATACAAAAAAAAGAAGCTTATTTCGCGCAGTTTTTGGCGCTTATTTTCCGAATAAAGCAGACAAGCAACATCAGCAATCCTGATTTCAAAAAAAACGCGGGGGCTTTTTTAACAAACTTGGTTTCAAAGGATCGAGCTTTTCGAGCGCCCATTTTTATGACCGCAGATAATACACAATGTCACTGTGACCCCTGCGTGTTACGGTTTTATAATCAGGCAGTATTGATTGCGGAAAGTATGACAATCGAGGGGGAGAAATTGTCCAGTTAGCCCGTGGTATGTTTGCAACAGTGAGTCCATGATTTCATTTCGTTGATTATCTTCATGCTGGCGTAAACAACGATATTTTCCGTCACATTCAAATACAAAAAACCCAACACAAAAGTTAGGGTTTTATGGTTGCTCATTATCAAAACACAGACACGGCAACGTACCCTGTTATCCTTGCTCATTTGCTCTTTTAAGTCAATAGCATTACGCCACTTTCTTTACTTTAGCGACAGGTTGACGATGGTTAAATGCTTGTTCGAGTGCAGGATGAAGTAGATATAGACTTTTCTCGAGTACCTGATCGACCTCCCTGCGGCAAGTGGCGAGGGAGGGAGTTTTCAATCGGTTGCCGCCTCGGGTGCTGATGTTGCGGGGTAGGGCTGTCTTTTGACGGTAAATCGCTATCGAATAGCGAGATAATCGTTGCACGTAGTAACTGAGCAGGATGCCAAACGCCGGGTTATCTGCTGCTAGCACTGTATCTACCACCTGTGAAATTAACAGGCCATCATCATCGTTACACAGGGGGCGTGTGTGATGTGCTTGCGGTGTTACCGTGGCCATAAAATAAGCAAGGAGGTTGCTCTGTGGCTTTTCTAATCTGCCGCTGTATACCCATGCCCCCCAGCGCTCCAGCCAGTGGTTAATCCAATGGTACTGCTCATAATTGAGCCTACCCTGTGCGACGTTCATGCGACCTCCCATCTGGTACCAATTAGCAACAGGGAGCTGGCGGGTGATGAGTGTGGAAGTACGATCGTATCTGGCATCGATTAGCTCCAATAAATCTCCCCGCTGCTGAGAGTTAAGTGGCTCTAATCCCCAATCGTCGAGTAGCAAAAGCGAGCAATTGGCTAATGTATCCAGTAATTTTCGATAACTGCCCTGGGCTTGTGCCAGGTACATTTGTGCTAGCAGTTGCTTGAGCCTGAAGTAAAAGACGCTCATCCCTTGCTGGCAATAATGGTGACCGAATGCACAGGCTAACCAAGTCTTGCCGCACCCGGTAGCGCCGGTAATCAGTATATTTTGATGGTGTTTCAACCATTCCCCTTGTGTCAGTGAGCGGATAGTGGCTTTATCGAGTTGGCGTGACGCTGAGTAGTCAACATAAGCCAGTTCTGCTTTTAACCGGAAGCGTGCCTGGCGGGTTAAGCGTTCGATTTTACGCTTATCACGCAGGCTAATTTCCTGCTCCAGTAATAGGCTTAAACGCTCTTCGAAGCTGAGCTCTTGATAATGAACCGGTTGTTGCTGTTGCAGGGTGAGAGCGGCTTGCACCCCACTGAGTTTGAGTCCTGCAAGTTGTTGTTGCACTGTCTGCATAAAGGTATTTTCCTTAATGATAATAACGGTTGCCACGGATATTTTGATGCTCGAGTTGCCCTAATAAGTCAGGTTGAGGCGAAGGAATCGGCTGACTATCCAAGCCTTTTTCTATTGAGCGCAAGGCGGATAGCCGATAAACCCCCAGGGCGATGGCTCTGCCGCAGGCGGCATTGAGTCGCTGTGGGGAATATTTTTTGCTCAGATGACGTAAACCCAGGCAGGCACGATAGGCTTGCTCTGGATGCGATTTGATTTGTAATAGCTGGCTGACCATCCTGTGAGTTTCGGGGCAAAGAGCGCGCCCCCAGGCTTCTAATCGGGACGCTGTCCAGCGACCCTGTTGTTTATGGGCTTCAGGCATATGATTTTCTAGCGTGGAGTGACCGCCCACGTCGTGTGAGCGTGGATGTACCGCGACTAGCTCACCCCGATGAAACAGGTTGACAAGTTCTCCACTGACATGCGCTTCTAATTTTTGTTTCAGTAACGTATGCGGGACGGAGTAATAATGCCTATCCACTTCAACGTAGTTGCAAGATAGGCTATATCTACCTGGCGGCGGAGCACCAGAGCAGTGATGATGAGATGATGGCGTTTCGCATCCTGTGTTACGTTGTCGAGTTGATGAATAATCACCTGAAGCAAGGGCATAAAAAATTACCGATTGTGTTACCCCTGGTACTGTATCACGGAGAAAAATCGCCTTATCCTTACTCAACCAAGATATGGGATTGCTTTGAGAATCCCGAATTAGCCAAAGCGATAGCACTCAAGCCCTTTCAACTGATTGATTTAACGGTCATGTCAGATGAAGAGATAAATCAACACGGTTTAGCGTCAGTGATGGAAATCTTATTCAAACACTATCGCCAAAGGCAGTCACCTTTTAGCTGGTTAGGAGCCTTGTTATCGAAAGGCAAAATTTACACACAAGTGAGCCCGGATTATTTTAAAGATGTCCTGCGGTACTTTATTGAAATATGTGGTAAAGCCAATGAAACCGGCACAGATGAGCTCGATAAAGCATTGGCACTGTGGGTTCAATCCGTTCCAGAGCAGGCACAGGAGGACGTTATGACATTTGCACAACAACTCGAAAAACGCGGTGAAGAGCGCGGTAAACAACAGGGTATGCAACAGGGTCGTCAGGAAAGAAATGTAGAAATTGCCAAACAGCTTCTTGCCAGTAATGTTGATCGCTCCGTGATTAAAATGTCTACCGGGCTTTCGGATGAAGAACTTGACATGCTGTTACATTAAGTTTCTTTTCGCTCCCGCTACCTATTTCCTAAGCTAACCGATACCGCCTACGCCAGTACGCGGTTTTTTTTACGCCTGTTGATTCAAGTAGACCATTACTTAAACACACTCAATCCTTTCACGATAGGCAATAATCAAGGAGAGTTCACTATGCCTAAAGAAAATCTTCCCATCGTGGCCGGCATCACTGTCACCACCGATGCAATCGACCGTTTTAACCTTAATGCCATTCACAAAGCGAGTGGCGAAGGTGAACATAAACGGCCATCCAAATGGCTCGCCACCGCTCAATCTCAAGAACTGATAACAGAACTGGAGGCAAGTTTGTTGAAAAATAGTCAAAGCCCGAATTCGGGCTTTGCTCATAACGTCATCGAAGTAAAACATGGCGGGAAAAATCCAGGTACCTATGCCCATGAAATCCTCGCAGTCGAATATGCCGGCTGGATTCGACCTGATTTCCGTATTAGGGTTAATCAGACGTTTATTGATTACCGCCGTGGAAAACTCACGAAAGAGACGCCAAAAAGACAGCCACACCGTGATGAGGGCAGCGGATTACCGGAATTTCGGAAGGCCAAAGCGATGCAGATGGCGATGGAAGTAGCAGAAAAAACCTTTGCCTGGGCAACTTTACTTTCTCCACTATCCCGACAAGGGGTTATTGCTGGACTGATCAACCCATTAGCCGGGTGTGAGGTCGTTCCCCTGCCGCTACTTGTTGAAAAACTGTATACCGCAAGTGAAATTGGCAAATTGTTTGATGTCTCAGCGAATAAAATTGGGCGGATTGCAAATGACAATAACATGAAAAGCGAGCAATACGGGCAGTATCATCTGGATAAATCTCGGCACATCATTACAAAAGAAGGGGAGTGCGTTTCGGGCATCCCCGAAACTCAGTGTTGAACAAATTTCGCTTGGACAGCGGCTTCTCACCGAGGGAAATTCTGTGAGAGCGGCTGCTTGTATCTTAAATGGCCATCATGCCACGCTATATCGTGCAATCAGAGTATCTCTATCTTCTAAAAAAGATAACTGATGACATTGACTCTGACAATCTGCTGACATCAACTTAGAAAAGTCACAATGGTTGACGTCATGATTAGGCAACAAGTCAAACGTTACCTCTAAACTCCCCAAAGGCGGCGTAGGAGGCTTTGTCACTAGCGCGGGCGGATTGGGAGTACTCTCTGTAGAAGGTAGAGTCTTCATATTCTGCTTTAGCTAATCTGTAGTAGGTATGGAAGCCCTGAAAAACCGATAATGAATGCTATATTTTGAGCTAATAGCGTTACATTTTTCAGTATCAAGGGTCAATTAGGGGCGACAAAACAAAATTTTTCTAGCGAGAAAGAGATTGGTCAAAGCAAATAAGCTGAATAATTGCGCCGTATTTTTAGCTAAGCCTTTGTAACGCACTTTTCTAAAGTTGAACTGGCATTTTAATACACGGAAGGGGTGTTCTACTTTAGCCCGGATTTTCGCGTTGAGACTTTGCTGATGCCGATGTTTTTCCCATACCTGCTGCTCCTGCCCGGGCAAGGGCAATACCCTCCGTCGGGGGATGTGCCAAGTGACCTGGCTAACCGGCATCACCATGAACAACCTCTTCTTGGCCGTGAAGAAGGTGATGAACTTGCGTCACATCGGCTACATTCGCCGAGGTTCCCACCAGGGAATGCACCAGACCCGTCTGTGCATCCACACCAATATGCGCTTTCATACCAAAGTAACACTGATTGCCTTTACGGGTGGCTTTCATTTCAGGATCGCGGCCATTTTGCCGGTTTTGAGTTGAACTGGGTGCATGAATGATCGTAGCATCAACAATACTACCCCGTTTGATAAACAGCCCACACGAAGCTAAATGCGCATTGACCTCTTCAAACAATGATTCGCTTAAATGATGTTTTTCCAGCCAGTGTCGAAAATGCAGAATGGTGGGATCGGAGGGAATCGCATCGACGGAGACACCGGTAAATTGACGTAGTAAGGGGATGTCATATAACGCTTCTTCCATCGATAAATCAGCATAATTAAACCCATTCTGTAAAAAATAAATCCGCAGCATCACTTCTAACGGTTTCGCCGGTCTGCCGCCTTTAGAGCTTGCCTTCGGATAATGACGACTGAGTTTGGCCAGAATCTTTTCCCAGGGAACTATCCTATTCATTTGCGCTAAAAAGTCGGCTCTTCTCGTCGATTTCGTTTTCATTTCACTATTAACCTAAAAAAATTATTGCTAACAGAATAGACTACTTTTAGCGGTTCTTCAGGGTTTCCATAACAGTGTCCTATGAAGCCAGTTTTCAAAAAAATTGTGTTCATAGGTGAAACGATCACCCACATCAAAACCAAAATCATCCAGTGTTACCAAATGGGGATCATCCGAAAAACCTATTCCACCTTCGTAGGCTATTCCGTAGTCTTTGCCATTATGATGAAGATGATCATCATCCCAAATTTGATAGAATTCTATTTATATTAAAAGATAATAAGTTAGTGTTGATATAGAAATAATAATTTTACTTATTACTAAAATTAAATATGGATGCAATTTTGAAAAAAATGCCAGAAATTTCCACAGAACAGCTCAATTCTCTTATTTTTTCTATAGATAGTTTTAATGAAGCTTGGGGAATAAAAAATTTACAATCACAGCATCTGCACATGAATCAGGCTGCCTTAAATTTCACAGGTATACCCTCTAACTTTAATATTGAAGGGAAATTGGATCATGAATGTCCTGTCCCCTGGGCGGAATTAGCGCCAGAATTACAAGACCACGATAGACGTGCTGAAAAGACTGGAAGAAGTGTCAGTATTATTGAAACCCATTTTTGGAATAATGGAGAATCCATTCAGCCTTATTTTTGTGAAAAATTTCCAGTCTACAATAAAGATAAACAGTGCGTAGCGACGGTTTGGCATGCCAGGAAATTTAACTTTTTATCTCCATTGGAATTTATTGATAAACGTTCTCCATCTGTATTAATACTAGAACCTCCTAATGATCTATTTACAAAATCAGAATTGAGGTTAATTTTTTTTGCAGTAAATAGATTATGCTGCAAGGAAATAGCCAAAAAACTTGAACTATCTCATCGGACAGTAGAAAATCGACTGCTCATCATATATCAAAAAGTAGGAGTTAATTCATTACATCAATTTATAGCATATTGCAAACATACCGGTTTTGATAAATACATTCCTGCTGAACTTATTTCTAAAGGTGTTCTCTTCATTTCATGAAGCGTTCAAAAAACGGCGAGACCATGAGGTAGTTCATCACCATTAATTTGACTAAATATATTGTATTATGCTGTGGGTGTTAGCTGAGGTGGTAGTTTTTTGGATAAAAAATAGCGGGTATATTTGTGCACAAAACCTGATAGTTCCCCGTACTCACGGTATCCCCGTTTGTGATAAAACCCCTGCGCTTGGAAGCTAAAAGTGTCGACATAAGCAAAATGACAACCACGATTGGCGGCTTCTTTCTCTGCTTTCTCCATTAATTGCTTACCAAAACCCTTCTTACGGTGGTGTTTATCTACCCATAGATACTGGATTTCAAGACCTCCCTACCACGTTCTAGCTATTAATCCGGCGATAATTTTACCTTTATCGCTTTTCCTCGTGACAACTAAAGACCGAATGTCTACGGCATTATACTGCGCGTTATGCTCCCAGAGTTGATCTATGATAAATTTTTCTTCCTGTTCATTAGGTTTGTCACTAAAACACATATTTACCTCTTAATTGTAATGAGACTATTTTCGTCAATAACCGGTATTCGGAATAATCCTAACTGGCAATCATCGAAATTTTGATCAGAACTATTCAGGTCTTTTTGCTCGATCATATAAAAAATTATTAATATAAGTATAAAATTTTTACACTATACGATAATAGTATTTTTTGCCAAAAGAAGCTTGTTAATACACAGATAGTTAAATGTTTTTCATTATGAATGATGAAATATTGAGAATAGGAACATTATTTATTTTATATTTTAGCAAGAGTAAAATTCACTCTAATAATAATGTATGTAAGTAGTACTGTTGTATCACAGCAGGGTATGAGTAAATCATAATTATGGCTTACTTAATTAAACACTATTAATTGTGTGTAAATAATGAAGGCCAGAGATGAAATACTAAAAAATAATTTTTATGAAATTTTATATCTGTTAATAATGGAATCGGCATGTATAAATATAAACTAAAAATACATGAGTGAACTTTAAGGATGGGAGAGTGAAAGTAAATATTGAGGCAACCGAGACAGGGACAATGGTCACTGTTAAAATATCAGCCACCGCAAATAGTTTATTAACTATCAGCGCACTTAAATCTAAAAGAAGCAAAAAATGTGAATCTGAATTGAGGCTAGAAGATCACTTACGAAAATTTTCATCTATATCTGAAATCGGTGTCACAGAAAAAAGAGAGTAGTGATTGAGTGGGGTTGACTGGCTATGACCGATATTAAAGGAGGGCGTCGTGATGAGTAACCGACAAAATAGAGCGAGAAAATGCGCGTTAAAAGATAAAATAGTAGCGGCCACGCGAAATGAAAAGAAAATAAAGAAAGCCAGAAAACCGCTATTTGCTCAGTATAAAATAAAACGCCTTTCCTAAGTAGTGTCGTCACGTAATAAAAAATATATTATCATGTAACAAATAACGACAACTGTTGAGATGATTCAATAATGAAAGATGATTCGGGAATGAATTTAGCCCATCGCCGCCACGATATATCCGATCATGTTTGGAGCCTATTGGAAGCTCATCTCCCGGGGAGAAAAGGCACTTGGGGTGGCATAGCCAGAGATAACAGGCAGTTTATTAATGCTGTTTTCTGGATATTGAGAACCGGCGCTCCCTGGCGTGATTTACCGCCTGATTATGGCGGTTGGAAAAATACTCATCGCCGGTTTTGCCGCTGGCGTGACAAGGGGCTATGGGAGTCTCTGCTCGAAGCGCTGATTGTGGAGCCAGATTTTGAATGGCTGATGATTGATGCCACTCATAGCAAAGTTCACCCTCATGCAGCAGGCGCAAAAGGCGGTAATCAGGATATGGAGCGCACAAAAGGGGGCTCAACAGTAAGATACATCTGGCCGTGGATGCGCATGGTATGCCGGTCAGAATTTTTATTACATCAGGTACCACAGCAGATTGTCAGCAAGCAACGAATTTAACCAAAGGTATTGCAGCAGAATATCTGTTGGCTGACAAGGGCTATGACAGTGATAACATCATTAAAAAAGCAGAAGAAGCCGGCATGCAAATCGTAATACCACCTAAAAAGAATCGTAAAATTCAACGTGAGTACGATAAAGCGCTCTACAAGCATCGACATCTCGTGGAAAATGCTTTTCTGCACCTAAAGCGCTGGCGAGGTATTGCTACTCGTTATGCAAAAAATACCTCCTCTTTTCTCGCTGCTGTACAAATACGATGCCTTGCTCTATGGCTCAAGATCTCATGACGACACTATATAGATGAGATTATTGAATAATTAGCCTTATGAGAAAAATCATAAATTGCTTAAAAATCAGGCGGTATTCATCTAAAACTTTACGTCTATTCTGTTCAACAAAGAGATAATTTCGTTATTGCAGAGTCATTTTCGTTTAAAAACACGCATTTTCTGAACATTAGGTGCAACTTGCCTGTAAAGGCTAAATCCCCTCCATCACGGTTATTCAGTACGCAAATAGCTTCACTATTGTTGCGCACACGCTGACAGAACAAAACGTGGAGGATCCCTCTCAGGCAGAGCCTCTGCTCTAAATATAGAAGAGCCAGTCACTCAGGTAACTGCTGATGGGGCTTATGATGGCAGCCCTACTTATAAGACGTTGACTAAACGCAATAGCGAATTGCTATTCCCCTACGAGCCACTGCAGTAGCCAGTAGCACGATAGGGTCACCGACCCAACGCGATCATACTTTTCGGTTCATCACTTATGAAAATTTCTAAAATGACAATCAATTTCTGTAATGCAAAAAAGAATTATTTAATGTGTTTGTTATTTTTTTTCGGAGCACCGCTGCTGGCTTTTTCTGAGGTAATTGAAAAGAGAAATTTAGAGACGTTAGAAGATGATAATTTGAAGCAATCTTTAGTACGTGCATTATCTGCTGATGGAAAAATAGCGGGCGGATATGCTGATAATGGTTCAGGTCTGTTCAACGCGGTTATTTGGTCTGGCGATAAATGGGGAACTAAAACCGTTTTAAGGACGTTAAAAAGTGATGATTCTGGTTTTTTTTCAGTACGTGCATTATCTGCTGATGGAAAAATAGCGGGCGGATATGCTGATAATGATTCAGGTCTGCGCAACGCGGTTATTTGGTCTGGTGATAACTGGGGGACTAAAACCGTTTTAGGGACGTTAAAAAGTGATAATTCGGAGGAATCTTTCGTACTAGCATTATCTGCTGATGGAAAAATAGCGGGCGGAGCTGCTGATAGTAATTCAGGTTTTTTCAACGCGGTTATTTGGTCTGGCGATAAATGGGGAACTAGAACCGGTTTAGGGACGTTAAAAAGTGATAATTCGGGGTATTCTTCAGTATATGCATTATCTGCTGATGGAAAAATGGCGGGCGGATATGTTGATAATGGTTCAGGTGTGCTCAACGCGGTTATTTGGTCTGGTGATAACTGGGGGACTAAAACCGTTTTAGGGACGTTAAAAAGTGATAATTCGGGGAAATCTTTCGTACAAGCATTATCTGCTGATGGAAAAATAGCGGGCGGATATGCTGATAATGATTCAGGTCTGCGCAACGCGGTTATTTGGTCTGGTGATAACTGGGGGACTAAAACCGTTTTAGGGACGTTAAAAAGTGATAATTCGGGGAAATCTTTCGTACAAGCATTATCTGCTGATGGAAAAATAGCGGGCGGATATGCTGATAATGATTCAGGTCTGCGCAACGCGGTTATTTGGTCTGGTGATAACTGGGGGACTAAAACCGTTTTAGGGACGTTAAAAAGTGATAATTCGGAGGAATCTTTCGTACTAGCATTATCTGCTGATGGAAAAATAGCCGCGGGTGTTTCTGATACAGATTCTGGAGTCAAACATGTATTTATATCAAGAATAAGCAGGTCAGTTCCGGCGCCGGTTGAGGCGCCTCAACCGGCTCCAGTAGTGCCCCAGGCGCTTCAACCGGCTCCAGTAGTGCCCCAGGCGCTTCAACCGGCTCCAGTAGTGCCCCAGGCGCTTCAACCGGCTCCAATAGCGCCTCAGGCGCTTCAACTGGCTCCAATAGTGTCTCAGGCGCCTCAACCGGCTCCAGTAGTGCCTCAGGCGCCTCAACCGGCGCCAATAGTGCCTCAGGCGCCTCAACCGGCGCCAATAGCGCCTCAGGCGCCTCAACCGGCGCCAATAGTGCCTCAGGCGCCTCAACCGGCTCCAGTAGTGCCTCAGGCGCCTCAACCGGCTCCAGTAGTGCCTCAGGCGCCTCAACCGGCGCCAATAGTGCCTCAGGCGCCTCAACCGGCGCCAATAGCGCCTCAGGCGCCTCAACCGGCGCCAATAGTGCCTCAGGCGCCTCAACCGGCTCCAGTAGTGCCTCAGGCGCCTCAACCGGCGCCAATAGTGCCTCAGGCGCCTCAACCGGCGCCAATAG
The DNA here is from genome assembly GCF_964020115.1 of Candidatus Regiella endosymbiont of Tuberolachnus salignus. Classification (NCBI taxonomy): domain Bacteria; kingdom Pseudomonadati; phylum Pseudomonadota; class Gammaproteobacteria; order Enterobacterales; family Enterobacteriaceae; genus Candidatus Regiella; species Candidatus Regiella endosymbiont of Tuberolachnus salignus. The sequence goes on along the minus strand of NZ_OZ026542.1, from coordinate 2,891,966 downwards.
CGCCTCAGGCGCCTCAACCGGCGCCAATAGCGCCTCAGGCGCCTCAACCGGCGCCAATAGTGCCTCAGGCGCCTCAACCGGCTCCAGTAGTGCCTCAGGCGCCTCAACCGGCGCCAATAGTGCCTCAGGCGCCTCAACCGGCGCCAATAGTGCCTCAGGCGCCTCAACCGGCTCCAGTAGTGCCTCAGGCGCCTCAACCGGCGCCAATAGTGCCTCAGGCGCCTCAACCGGCGCAAGTAGTGGAATCAAGCGCCTTCCAGGATGTTGTTTCCGTATTTACTATCGATGCGACAAATACTCGCGATACCATTTCTAAATTAGCAACAGATACTTTTTCTGTTATGGCGTTTCAGCAGCAAGCTTTGACGAGGTTGCAGCAGGGGTGTATTTCAGCGCGCGGTGATTGGTGCTGGTCAATTAATACGAATACTTCTCATGTGATGACGAAAGATATTGTTCCCGGGTTTAATTTGGGGTACGGCCTGACAGAGATATTTTCCCTCGGTGGCGTGATTGAACATGCGTTTTCCCGTCCTTTTTCAGATAGTCATGAAATTAATGGTAATAATTTTGGCCTCGGTTTTTATGCTGACTGGCATTTTCCGTTTAGCTTTGGCAAAAGCTATTTGCGTCCGGCGGTTTCGTTCAGTCAGTATGACCTGGATATTGAACGTTCTGTTTTGTCTCACACCGAAGGTGGAAAAGGCAATAGCAAACTGAACGGGTTAGGCGCATCCATTGAAGGGGGGCAAAACTTTATTTTTAGCAATAGAGTTTCACTGGGCTGGCATGCGGGGCTACGTTATAGCCACCTTTCCCTAAATACTTATCAGGAGAAAATGCAGTGAGTTTCCCTGTAGAGTACGATGAGATTAATTATGACAATGCGACCGGTTACATGGGGGCGGATGTCCGAGTTTCTGTTTTACCCTCTCTAATGTGGATGTCGGGCATTGAAATCGCACACACGCTAAAAGACAATGATTTGATATACAACGCGCAAGCCGATGCCATAGGCGCATTTAGTACTAAAGCCGATTTAACCGAAACGCGCAATATGCTAAAAACAGGCGTGACATACACATTACATAAAAACCTTTCTTTATCGGTGCTGACATCGTTAAATCAAACAAATGAAGGTAATAAAAACTGGAATACCACTTTTAGCCTGAATGGACAGTTTTAGTCTAATAAGGTGTTCTACGCCGTACCACCGGAAATTTTGTCACCCCAGCTTAGGGTGTTGTAAGCACAAAATATATACTCAATGAATTTCGAGTTACGGCAAGGCGGCAATCAAGCGAATCCTAGGAGTATACAAGTAGTACATGACAGAGGATGAGTGCGAGCTGCCAACGCCGCCGTAACTTGAAAGGCGAAGGGTATAGACGGGTCAATGCTCGCCTTGGCGATCCGCGTAGCGACTTGGCATTGACGCGACAGAGCGACTTTACCCTTTAGGGGCTCCTTTTTCAGGAGATTTATATGAACGCCCTGCTGCGTAACATCAGTAAATGAGATAGATAAGCTCTTTTTGTTATTTTGGCAATTCGATGTAATTGTCTGGGTTAGAAAAAAAAGTACAAAAACAAAAATAATAGAAATTTATTATATATATTGCTTGCAATATTATGTTAGCGTTATTTTTGTGGTTTTCTCACATGTATTAAGTGGCAATACCATCATGCTATTTAATTGTTTTGATTTTATCTTTTAGCCGGTAATTGTTGAGCATCGCTAGCCAGTAAGACATGTCGGCTCAGTGTGAAATGCTAGACAGGTATAATGATTTACCACCGGTTTTAATTCACTAACGGTATGATTATCATCATGGAGGCAGCATGGAAATAATTTATCGACCACCGGGCAATTATTTTAATACTACCCGGCTAAACCTCAGAAGAATCCGTAGGGTAATTAAAGCAACTTCGCTTCAAGAAGCGACGAAAATGGGATTGTTCGATAAAATTTTTGATAAATTTTTAAGAAACGGAGGCAAAAGAAAGCGCATTATAGAACTGTACCAACAACTGACTGAACCTGATTCTTGCGAGTCAAGTGAAAACACGCCAATAAAAATGGCCTCTAAATTTAATAAATTACGGGAAATAGCCAATGAGGACTATAAACACGATTTTCAAATTGCAATCCATCAAGATATGGAGCAACCAGATCGCTGGTCATATTCTTTTAGCATTGAAAAATATCTAATTTATCAATCTGAACCATTAGATTATCGTTATGAAAATAATTTCAATGAATTATGTGCACTAAAAATAGGTAACGATTTTGAAAATGATTTCGATGAATGTAAAGAACATTTATCACAAGAGAATTTTATTGCGTCACGAATTCAAACAATGTCAGATAATAAGTCAGTGATAGAAAAAATTCACAAAGAACTTGATAACCCTAACTATGCTAAAGATAAACTGTTAGGGCTGTTTGACGCTGAAAATAGTGATGACATATTCTTCGTGCATTTTAAAAGTGATTTACCTGAATTATCGCGTCATGTACTTGAACTATCAAACCGGGGTAACGAAAATGGTGAATTCCGTGGGAGCCTTTTGAAAAAGGCAATACAAGAATCTCACTATAAAAATTTAAGAGAACTGTGCAGTCATGGCTTTATGACTAAAGATGATTCCCTTCTTGTTTATTTTTCTACGCCACACAAATTTAATCTAATAAATTACATCGGTAAGGATAATCTTGGAAACGTCCAGCATATTTTACGTAATAAAAAAGTAGGAAATACTAACCTGTGTGAGTTATTTAAGCTAGATTTGCCAGAGCGGGTCTCTTAGAGACTATTAAGTCTTTTTGAGCTGTGCTCAATGAGAGCACAGAGAATTGAATCAGTAACCGTTTTTTGCTAACGAGTCATTACCAAAAACGAGAAGGGCGTTAATGGGCTCGGTATTATTTTCTGGGCTCCTGAGCCATTGAATCAAGTTAACCTGTTGGTCACTCTTTTGGGCACATTCCCTTGGCGTCAGGTTATTGAGTGCAGGAATGGGTTCATTCAGTATCTTACGGTAATGTTGATCTAATGACGCGGTTATCAATTCAGGAAAATCGAGTGGCTCAGCAGGCGGTAAACCTTTTGTCGAATAATTTTCCATCAGGGATGAAATGTTCTCATGGACAGAAAGGGGGTTGCCAATTAAATTATCCAGCAAATTATTGAGATACACTTTTACCGCGTCTGCTCGCTCTACCGAATTGACCGTAGCGATCAAAGCATCGTCAACGAGAGACAACTGACCCAATAGGACTGTCCCAATATCCCTAACAAATCGATCTGTAGTAGCATAGTTAATTTGGCCACTACACTAGCCAGACTCAGACTTGAAAAACAGATTTTGCTAAATCTATACAACCAACTAATGCACAGTAGTTCTCTATAGCCAAACCAGTTTAATTTGATTTAAGTGTTGTCGTCGCTTGCCGTACTATTTTTACTGTCTGCGCTCCTCCGCCTTGAATCAAATTAAACTGATTCGGCTATACGGCTAATACGAAGCAATAAAATTGCTCAAATAGTGAATTTTTCAACAAAGCTGTTAATAATAAATAAAAATTATTTTTATTTATTAAATTTAAGGAAGTGATTATGCCAGCTCAACCCACTGTAGAAATAAATCAACCAGAGGCGATTTCTTCCGATTCTCATTCTCCGATCTATTACACAGGAAAAACAAAATCTGATTTGCATCACTTTAAACATTCAGCCAATTTCCCTAAATTTAAACAAGAATATGAACAAGCTATTCAAAGTATCATTGATTTTTATAAGCAACATGCTCCGAACCAAGGACAAAACAAAATCATATCCGAATGGCTAGGAAATAAAACGACGGTAGAAGATAGGCTCAAGGAATTTAAAACCAGTCTATTTTCAGAAAGCTCAGATGATCGTCTTCGTAGCCTATATCAAGCAAAAAAATCTATAGAGGCAATTGCTCAATCGCTTCAGGAAGAGCGATCTATTTCCACGGCAACAAAAATGGATGAAATTCGGGAACTGGCAGGAAAAATTATGTTGTGTGGTTCAGGTGTACATAGCCACATCATAGGAGCCAAACTCAGTTTAACTGCCCCCTCAGGTGAATTATCGGATAATTTCTCGACATATAAAGACACCATAGCGCATGCAGTAATAACGGAATTTATTAGCCACCATCTTCTCGATACAAGTGGAGGAGTACATATCTTTAATAAGTTCTTGAATCATTTTAGTCAAGCATTAAATTTTACCCCTATTTATGATGAATATTCTGACTTAGCCTTTATTAGCACAGTAGCTCTCGAGTGGTGTCAAAATGCACTACAAGAGGCTCTCGCGCCCTATAGCCTTACTGATAAGCTGGCGACAGATCATTGGAATAACCTTCATAACATTATAGGCGATGCCGCGGAATGGGAGCAGATAAACAATATACTGGCCGGTGTTAAATCGAGCTATAAGCCAATAAACGTTTATGCTTTAATAGAAGAGGCGCCTGACAGCCCAGGAAAATATCGGTTACGACAAGATAAAACCTGGCTACAGGTTGAAATTGCCAAACAACTTTCTCTTTTACCATCACAGATTGCCTGGATAGATTGGACACCTATTGCGGTAGAGGGTCGTAGACTCCAGAGAATAGGCGATCTTTTTTGGCAGGAGATAGACGGTGAATTAAGCCCGCCAACGATTGAAGATCTGGTGAAACATCTGACTCAAGTGGCTTACGAGCAATTAATCGATGGCATTGCACGCGCTAAAGAACAAGATGCTCCCTTGCTAAGCGAGATTGATCCGCAATACTTGCAAGTCACCAACGCCAAAGATCTCGCCTTATTTTTCTCAAAGTTAGGCGCTGAAAGGAGTATTGAGTATGTAAAAGTTAACCTGCTCTGGTTTAATAGATTAGTTTTTAATCCCTTGATAACAACCTTTTTAACCCTGACGCCTGAACGGTTGGCCACTATTCCCACTCATCTATTAAACAAAGCGAACGCTACTCAACTTTCCCAATTTTTCGCAAAATTAGGAGCAGAAAGAGGTATTGAATATGTAAAAACTAACCTGCTCTGGTTTAATGAGCTAAAATTCAATCCCTTGATAACAACGCTTTTAACCCTGCCCCCTGAGCAACTGGCTACCCTTTCCACCGATCTATTGTGTCACCTGAGCAATGAAGAATTGATCTCATTTTTTTTAAAATTAGGCGATAAAAAGCTCATTCGCTATGCGCAAGATCATCCTGATTGGTCGGCAAAATTGACGCTCTCCCTTCAAGCACTGATCAAGGTGCTTTCAACGATGCCTGATAGTGAAGTGGCTAACGTGGATACCAGTTTTTTACATTGGATAAACTTATATAGTGTCGTCATGAGATCTTGAGCCATAGAGCAAGGCATCGTATTTGTACAGCAGCGAGAAAAGAGGAGGTATTTTTTGCATAACGAGTAGCAATACCTCGCCAGCGCTTTAGGTGCAGAAAAGCATTTTCCACGAGATGTCGATGCTTGTAGAGCGCTTTATCGTACTCACGTTGAATTTTACGATTCTTTTTAGGTGGTATTACGATTTGCATGCCGGCTTCTTCTGCTTTTTTAATGATGTTATCACTGTCATAGCCCTTGTCAGCCAACAGATATTCTGCTGCAATACCTTTGGTTAAATTCGTTGCTTGCTGACAATCTGCTGTGGTACCTGATGTAATAAAAATTCTGACCGGCATACCATGCGCATCCACGGCCAGATGTATCTTACTGTTGAGCCCCCTTTTGTGCGCTCCATATCCTGATTACCGCCTTTTGCGCCTGCTGCATGAGGGTGAACTTTGCTATGAGTGGCATCAATCATCAGCCATTCAAAATCTGGCTCCACAATCAGCGCTTCGAGCAGAGACTCCCATAGCCCCTTGTCACGCCAGCGGCAAAACCGGCGATGAGTATTTTTCCAACCGCCATAATCAGGCGGTAAATCACGCCAGGGAGCGCCGGTTCTCAATATCCAGAAAACAGCATTAATAAACTGCCTGTTATCTCTGGCTATGCCACCCCAAGTGCCTTTTCTCCCCGGGAGATGAGCTTCCAATAGGCTCCAAACATGATCGGATATATCGTGGCGGCGATGGGCTAAATTCATTCCCGAATCATCTTTCATTATTGAATCATCTCAACAGTTGTCGTTATTTGTTACATGATAATATATTTTTTATTACGTGACGACACTACTTAGAGGAGATAAAAAATTTTTTCGCCTATTGGGAAGCGAACGCTATCAAGCCCGGCAGTCCGCTGTTAAAAAAACTGTATCAGCGGACACATCGAGAAGTTATTGATGCTGATAAATTCAGCCTCAATAATCTGTGGGGGCTTTTCAAAGGTAGCAAGAGACAGATCTACGCCCATATCATGGGGCAATTATTGAACTATAGCATCGATATTGCAGAAAAATCGCTGATTGAAAACTTACTGAAAGAAAAGCATATCCATCTCAAACAAAGTGATCATGGAGTGGGGGATAACCCCTTGGTGAGGGCACTGGATAAAAACCTAAGCTGGATGATACCTGAGTTATTATCGAAACATAATCTGCAGGCTTATCAAGCGTCATACCAATACAACTTGCTCTATTACCCTATTAAAAACAAAAATTTGACGGCATTGCAGTTGTTACTGAATGCCGGCGCCGATCCGAATAAATATTTAAAATGGGAACCCTCAATTTTACAACAAGCGGTTTTATCAGGAGAGCCCGATTTGGTCGCCCTGCTACTAAAGCATAACGCCCAAGATAACGCCGGCGACGCATTAAAGGCAGCGATACAGCAGGGCAATGTCGAGATGGTAGAGCAACTCGTCGCAGTCGCCCGCCCCATAGATCTTTTAATGCCACTTACCCCATCACTGCTCTCATTAGCCCGCACTGCACCAAACTCAGAAAGAATCATCGACATCCTAGAAAGCCAGATAAATGTAAAACAGCAGCGGTTTGATCAGATAATGTCAGCCAGTGCAGTGAGAGAAATAGCTTATATCCCCTTCAAACCGGTTGGCAGAGTGTATCAAGCTATCCTTGATTCTCTCGAGCGATTACATAACACATTCGATAGTGAACAAATTATCACCGCCTTCATATTGAAAGCCCAAATAGCGGATTATAGTGAAGATTATTTTCATGATGAGAGGCGTGAAGAGGTTTTTCGCGTGTTAGATGCACAACTTGATACCGCCTTGTTTACGCCGGAAACCACAGAGACTAGCATAGAAATCATCACCGATTTTGCCCAAAATAACCTCCCCTTTGCCATTGACCTGTATCAATGGGTCTCCAGTCATGCCCTGCACGCCTCAATGAATTTTTTGCTCGATGAGCTGAAACAACAACAAGATCCTGCTGCCTATTTTAAGGAGATAAAAAACATTTATGGTACCGCCACCCATCTTGCTGACCCATTAGCGGTCACACAGTGGGAGAGCAAATACAGTGGCGCGGCGCGAAATGCGCTGAATCGACAGCTTGAACAAAACCTGGGAGAGAATAATGATGATCCCATCAGTGTCGCGCTAAGACAGGAAGCACAAGGATTGCTATTCGGCTATAGCGATGATGTTCATTATCAGAAAAGCCTGGACTATATTCAACGCTATATGCCTAGCCTCAAAAAAAAGGGCGTTACGACGATTGTTTTGCCGCTGAATGAAGTGGAAGAACAATCCATAAAATCCTACATGAAATCACCTGGGGTGATGAGGGACATCAACAAATTAACCCATGTTAACACCGCGTTGAAACACCTCTGCATTGAAGCCTATCTGCGCGGTATAAAAATTAGGGCACTAATGCCAGAAGACAATCCGCAAAATACCCTTCAGCGCGTGCTATCCGATGACTTCGTGGTGACAGGGTTACAGGAGGTGTTAACCCAATTGCCCCGCAATGAAAAATTTATTGCCCTCTATCCACAACACCGTTTGCTATCACAAAAACTCCAAAACGGCTTCTTACCGGGTATCGCCCGGCGTCTGGGGCTCCCCGCGCTAGCCGTCTCAGGCCATCGATTGTCTCTGCTAAACGACCCGTTACAAAGCGCATCCCCATTCCATTCCGTTGAAGAAATGCCATCCCAGTACGCTTACCACATTGCGGTGGTCGATCCGCATGATACTCATGCGCTCTGGGCGGCGGGTCAATGGTTAAAAGGCGATCCCAAGCGTCGTTATCTTGTTGGTATCGATGGCGCGCATTTCAATCTTTATTCACCGAATGGCCATCCAGCGGATGTGCCGCAAGAGGCGCTGCATAAGTTTAGAACTACCCTCACCGCCCAGCCGGATGCACGCATACAGGTGCTATTTGTCGGTGAAAAATCGCTGTTTTTACCCACGCCAGAGGACGCATCGTCTACAGAAAAATGGAATGGCCAATCATTGGTCGAAACCCGGGAAAAAATAAGTGACTTGATTACGCAACATTTACCCGGCCTACGCACGGAAAATATCCAGGTTATTTTAGGCCAAATCAGTGTGATCACCGATCTTGATGAAAACAACCACCCTCTCCCCCTGCGCACTGAAGTGACGGTTGACTATCTTGCCCCCCTACGCACTTCTGCCGACAACATTATTGTTGATCCCCTGCTTCCGCAGTCACCGCACCGCGTAAGCCCCACAACCGGCCTGCCCGGAGGGCAGGCTGAACACAGTGACGCCATCAAGCTCATTCAGCTTATTGAGAGACAGACGCTGCCGCCCCCTTCAGCCGAAGTGCACATTCAGCCGCCGGCGATAACCTCCGCGGATAAAGCGTTACTCTTAAAGATGGCGACAGTGCAGAAAAAAATCCATCTACAGGCGCTCGCCCGCCACGTCACCACCGTTATTGAACAGATGACACAGCAACTCAATAATAATGTAGAAAAAATCCGCTATCGGTTTAAAAAATTTGTCACCACAACGGAAAGTGAAACCGCGCTCCTTTTTGTTCAAGCCAGACCGACAGCACAGCAAAATCAGCAACAAGCGCCACTGGAAAAACGCCTTACCCCTGATAACGCTATTTTCGTTACTATGCGCGATAAAATGACAGCGCTCGAGCCTGAAATCGCGCATGTCGATGGCGTGTCGACGTTGAATGTCGCCTTTTTAGCGATGCACCTGTTGGCGCGGCAACATGAAGATGAGGCATCGGCGTGGCGAAAATTTGTCACCGTCGCCAATTTGACCCAAATCCTGCATGGCATAGGGCAAGATATGGGGCGTCTGGCTAACTGCATCAAAATAGTCAATGGCGCCGGTGCCAAAGCAGAGGGAATGTTAGGCAAACTGATGGGGGGCGCGGCTTACACCCATGCCGGGAGTGTGGTCAATGTGGCGGTGGATATCATCAATCTTATCGATGCAATCGAAGAGCTGAAACAGATGTCAACGCTACTTTAGATTGACCACTTTTTGCTACTTTAAAATGTCCAGTTTTTGCTAATTTTCCTGTTGGGTTTCTATTCCAGGCGCCTGGATAATATCAGTCGTTTTTATAGGCAACATGCCTGCTTTGCGTTTATTTTTGAGTCGATAGCTTTCTCCTTTAATATTCAATGTTTTACAGACAGACAGTGCATTGCCCACCAGCACCGCCCACAATACCGCATCAAGCTCTGCACCCTCCCTCCACAGCCCTACCCTGCTGAAAAAAACCTGGTATCACACTGGGCAACATAATGGCCAGACCCCTGTCGGCTACGATCGCAGTGATAGTGAGGCGATAACGCTAGCAGCAAGCCAATTTACCCGCCTCCTAGAGGCTACAGGCTATGATCAGCTGATCACTGATCTCGATCCGATCACACAACAAGATATGCAGCGAGCATTGCGAGGCCGAGTTCGCCGTTGTGAAATTTTTAGTTTAGCCAATGAAAAACAAGCCTCTTATCCTTATACCGTCAGTGAAACACGCTATCGCCTACGACAACGACAAGCCAAAAAACAACAGCGTTACGGTGTCACGCTTTGTTTGCCGTTAGAACGGCTGCACTATAATTACGAACGTATGCCGCATGATCCACGTGCTGATCACCGCATTAACCTAAAATGGGACGATTACGGCTACCTGACCCACAGTGTACAAATTCACTATCCAAGGCGCGCCGCGACATCAGCATCGATTGCGTTGCATGATCCCCATTATCGTTATTGGCAAGATAGTTTTGACGCTGGGCAAAATGTATTGCGGATCAAAGAAAATCAGGCACGCTGGCAGCATAGCGCAGGATCTGAAATCTGGCATCTAGGATTACCCTATGAAACCCGCATTGATGCCCTTGAATGGTCGGCAGAAAAAGTGAAACAACGCGCGGATTTGATAGCAGGCTGTGGTTACGAAAGCTTTATTGATAGCGCGGGTATCATGACCGCCACCAGCCCGTTACAACCCACTGAGCCTCGCGTAATAGAAGCGTATCAACGCCATTGTTATATGCATGATCTGTCTCCTAATGAAGACAATGTGCCACCTATTGAACAAACTGACGCCATCATACAAAGCAGCTCCCCACCGGAAGCATTATTCGCCTACAGTGACACCGCCGAACTAGACCCTATCGCCCTCGAAGTTTATGCACCTTACCTAACCAGTGAGCAACGGCAAAACGAATTAAAAAACGCGGGCTATCGTCTCCTTTCTGCTTCTGAATTATTACCGACTGCTTTAGCTGAAAACGTCTGGACGAAGCGTGAAAATTTATGTGAATACAGTCCGCCAACGGTGTTTCGACGCTTAGTTGCCCATCGCGTTAACACCTCTGTGGGAAAAACCCATATAAGCTATGATCAATATTGGTGTTTACCCACCCTTATCACTGACGCATTAAAAAACACCCGCCAAGCAAGCTATGATTATCGCTATTTGTTGCCAATAAAAATTATCGATGCCAACAACAATACTCATGAAGCAGCCTATGACACACTTGGGCGGTTATCTGTCACTACCTTTTATGGTTATCAAGACGGAAAATTAACCGGCTTTGCCCCTCTCACCAAACCTCTCACCAAAGATAATTTAACGCCCTTATCGCTTGAACAAGCTATCGCCAACCCACAACAGGCATTACAAGGCAGAGCAAGGTTACATTTGTATGATCCTTGGGCTTGGTATAGCAGAAGACAACCGGTTCATAGCCTAATGATGTGTGCTGATCGCTATCCAAACGAAACCGACGCACAAATACGCATCCAATTAGTCTATGCCGATGGTTTCGGTCGCCGATTGCAATCTAAGCAAAAAACCAGTGACGGCTCGGCATGGCAAGCGACAGAGCACGGATTGGTTTGCACCCCCGTGGCTCCCGGCAGTCAATCGCAACCGATTAGCGCGCCGACCACCAGCCGCTGGTGGGTCTCGGAACGGCGAGAGTATGATCACAAAGGACTGATTATCCGCAGCTATCAACCCTATTTTCTCAATACACACCGTTATATAAAAGATGAAATATTGCGTGAACTCGGTTTATACCAAACGCATTACTACGACGCGCTTGGACGGATGATAAAAACGCAAAACGCCAAGGGCGATTTTAACCGCACCACTTTTTTCGCTTGGTTTGTGATACAAGAAGATGAAAACGACACCTGGCATGAAATGGCGGCAGAAAACACCGTACAGACAACAGCCGGAGTCACATCATGAATAATGCTCAAAATAGCAATGACAAACCGGCGGTATTTAAAGATACGCCTCAATTAACCGTATTCGACAACAGCGGGCGAGTGGTACGCAGGGTTGATTACTACCGTGCCCAAACGACAGAAACCCTGCGAACCGATATTACTCACACCCATTACGATGCCTTTAAGCGTACCGCCCTGCAACGGGATCCACGTTTGTTCGCCGCTTGGCAGCAAGATGCAAACAGCCCTGCTAACATCCGCACGCATTTTTCTTTAAGTCAGCGCGAATTGGCGCATGATAGCCTCGATGCCGGACAGCAGATCCAATTATTTAATGATCATGGGCAACTGCATTGCAGTTGGGATAGTAACCAAATGAAGCGCCGCATGAGCTATGATCGCCTCGCGCGCCCTGAGGCGATTTTTGAAACCCAATCAGCAATAGCCGGATCCACGACGGCAACAGAAAAATGTGTAGAACGCTTTGTTTATCAAGACCATTGTCAATACAGTCATAAAGCCGATGAATTGAAAAACGCGCAAAATACCAATCAAATCGGCCAACTGATCCGTCATCACGACAGTGCGGGTGTGATAAAACGCGAAAAATTTACCCTCACCGGTCTGCCTAAAAAAGTAGTGCGACAATTTATCACGGCGACAGAATCGCCCTCTTGGCCAGCGATCCACACCGAGCCAAGCCCTTTAGTCGAAACCGAAAGTTATGTTACCGAGCGTAGTTACAATGCTCTGGGTGAGCTCATCGAACAAATCGACGCCAAAGGCCATAAGCAACGGTTTACATACAATAATAGCGGTCAGCTTATCAGCAGCACCCTCACCTTAACCGGTAATACGCTCAGCAAACTGCTGGTCAGCGATCTGGATTACAGCCCTTTTGGTCAACGGATCACTGAAAAAATGGGCAATGGGGTGATCACCCGTTTTGAATTTGAGCCTGAGACCCAACGCCTATTACGAACCTACAGCACACGAACAACAGACAACAAGCGGTTACAAGATCTGCATTATCGTTATGATCCGGTCGGTAATATTATTTCAATCGAAGATCAAGCACAGCTCAATCAATTTCATAACAATCAACAGCTGGTGCCGATACGTCACTATGGTTACGACAGTCACTATCAATTAACACAAGCCAGTGGTCGTGAAAGCAGCGCTAATCAGCGCCAAAATGCCCACTTACCCAATGCGATTCCATTCAACAGTAGCCCGGATAAAGTGAGCAATTATCAACGTCGTTACCACTACGATAGTGCCGGTAATCTTATCCGCTGGCATCACCAAGGCGCCGGATCTTACACCAACAAGCTGATCATCGCTCCTCACAGTAATCGTGCGCTGTTACAAAACGAGCAGGTCAGCATTGAGGCGCAGCAAGTTGATAATCAGTTTGATGCCAACGGCAATGCCAAACAATTGTGCTCACCAAGCTTGAGCGCGCCAACTCTTCATTGGGATCAGCGCAATCAGCTAAAAAAAATCACCTTACTGGCACGTAAAGAGCAGGCCGATGATGAAGAAATTTATCATTATGACAGTGCGGGGCAGAGGGTGAGTAAAATACATTCTTATCATCAAAGCAGCACGATCACTCACACCGATAAAGTGCGTTACTTGCCGGGCATTGAACTGAGAACACACAGTGCTAACAGCATACAACAAGTATTGCAGGTACTGACGTTATCCGCAGGAGAGCGTCAAATCAGATTGTTGCATTGGGAAAATGATAAAAATAAAACCGATCAACTACGTTATAGCCTCAGTGATCAACTCAATTCAAGCACGCTGGAATTAGATGAGAACGCACAACTGCTGACACGTGAAGAATATTATCCCTATGGCGGCACGGCGTTATGGGCAGCAAAAAATGACATCGAAGCGAAATATAAATTTGTACGTTACTCGGGTAAAGAACGTGATACCAGTGGACTTTACTACCATGGACGCCGTTATTATGCGCCTTGGCTAGGACGTTGGATTAATCCTGATCCGGCAGGAACCATTGACGGACTCAATTTATATCGCATGGCAAGCAATAATCCTATCCGTTATCGTGATCCTTCCGGTTTAAATACTAACAACGCTGTCCAAGAGATAAGCAAAGATTATTCCATTATCAACACTGGCACCGCCAATATGACGACAGCCAAAAGGGATAAAATTATTAACGCTTATCACGGAGCAAATCAGGTGGTGCAGAACGCACTCAATACCTTAAATGATGCCAGCCGAGAAAGCAGAGTGAATGCGGTATTTAACAGTTTTTTTGGCGCGCGCAGTAATCAGCAGCATGACAGTATAAAACAAGATTTAATTAAAAAATTAACCCCTCTCGGTAATATTAATATTACGACGGCACAGAATAACGCGGTAGAAATTGCTTCGAAGACCCGCTTCTTTGGCCTACAGAGAAATAATGATCATGTTGTTGCTATCGTACATGCTGATGATATAAAAGATAAAACCCATCGAATTTTTTTCAACCAATCCTTTTTTACCCGAACCAAGATTGACGCCAGTTCGACGATTATTCATGAAAATAGTCACTTAGTTTTAAAGACGCATGACTATTTTTACAACGCCGCCGCGGATCAAGGCGCACCTGATCTGAAGCCCGCGTTACAAAACCACTCAGTCACCCCAACCATTCAACAATGGGCAGAGGATATTAAATCACAAGGCCCTGCCATTACAGGAAACGGCGCGGCAAGATTTATCGCCCTCGCGCTTCCAGTGGGGCAAAATCCCGCAACCTACTCATTAGCCGACGCCATTGGGCGCTTTAAGAACGATTTTGATTTTAGACGCTTTATACATCTGAATAACGCGGAAAGCATAGCGCTCTTAGCGATGTCGCTAGCACCTGATCTTACATCGTATTTTTATCCCCTTCGCCCTTGAAGCCGCCGAGTTGTTGGCGGCGAGCCCTCATCCTCTGTCATGTGCTATCTGTACACTCCTGAAATTCGCTTGATTGCCGCCTTGCCGTAACTCGAAATTCATTGGGTATAGACTTCTTGCATATTAAAAATTGGAAATAAAGCAATAATCATGCCAAAATAAAATATCATCCAACTTATTGGTAATTATTAGACTTTTTTCAATACCTCATCGGTTTTGCCAAAAGTCTATTTTAACAAGGTACCATTGTGAAACGCTCACCTCCCCAACCAACAATAACCACTACCCTCAAAAATATTTACTTAAACTATGTGCCAGACTCCTTTATTTCTTTTTTACCGCCTTACCATTCTATTTTTGATAACACAATAACCAGCGATAACATTTTTAATGCGCTGGTGGATAATCAAGAATTTAAAAAAATCTGTACGGCAGGAGCCTGGCATCAAAAAGCCGAAAATATTTATCAAGATATCCTCAACGCACGAACACTTTTGCTACGTCATTATTTAGATGCTCCGACTCAAACAGGAGCGCGTCGATTAAAGCGTGCTGCGGCAACCCAACAGCGCCCATTAACCTATCAAGACTATTTTAATGAAGCGTCGAACCCATATTGCGATGCGGATGGCTTGGCGGCCAAAACCTCACCTTTTGCTTATTTAGTCGAAATTTATCGTTTTGCCATGCAAAAAATAGACGCTAAAAAAAGCACGGAAACCCTGTTAAGCCGCCGCCCTGATTTGGCTGATTTATCATTAGATCCGGCAAATGCCTACACCGAAATACCGCTGTTACAGTTAGCCAACGAAATAATAGAAAACAAAATTGCCCAACATTTAACACTGGCAAAAACGGATATTGCCTTCATAGAAAAAAAATTGGCAGAAACACAGTATCCCTTTGATTTACCTTTTCATCGTCCTTGGCAACAAATCACTGATCGCTTGGCGCATACCCCATCTCCACAAGGGGGGCACTTTTCATTTAGTCAACTGATCTATCAGATTGATCTTTGTTTTAACAACAGCAATATCACCAATGTATTACAAGCCTATACCGCTTTAAGCCCAGCACAATTACAACTATTGCGCGAGCCAGAATCAACAAAAGCGAGAGCAGATACGCAAAAAAAATATGGTGTGGAAGGGCTGCGGTTATTAAAAAATAGTGCGACCTTATATGCTCAAACCCACTTAAACGCCGATAAGCTGACCCAAATATTTTGCTTAGCCCCTTTCACTCCCAAGCGCTCAGCCTTATTAACCGCCACAGAAGCACTCACGCCTGAGCAATATGGGGCGGTGTATATTAATGCCGGTGAAAGAGAAGCTATGTCATTTAATAATGATAAAACCTCGATAGAACTTTTATCACTCACCCGCTCTGATCGCCTGAGCCGTTTTATTCGTTTACAAAAATGGAGCGGGTTAGCTTATGACAAATTAGATTGTTTGATTAGATTAACCGCCGCCGATAAATCAGCACCGGCGACCATAATCGCTGAAGATACCATGCGAGCGCTGGGACTTTTTCGCTATTTACAACAAACTTATGCCATCGATATAGATGTTTTTTTAGCCTTGATCGGGGAGATCAATGCCTATGCTATCGGTGAGGAAAGTTCACTGCTCGATCGTCTTTTGATCTCTCGACAGCCTTTAGATGATAAGCAAATATTCAACTACAGCGCCACCGATGGCACTGATGCAAAAATAATCCAACAACTGGCTACCGCATTCGCGCTGACAGAGCAGGAGTTACGTCTGCTCGCTGAGCAAGTACACAGGATCCAGGGAGCGCAGCAAATACCGGTTTTAGCCGACAATACGCTTAATTACTCGCTAGCGGTTATTTCTGCGCTCTATCGGCTGAGCATCGTTTCACGCTGGATGAACTATAGCCTTCCTCAGGGCTTACTATTAATGAAGCACATTAAAGTGCAGCAATCTACCTTGCTAGACATCATGGCTCGTGCAGTACCTGGCACTGAAGCCATTGAAGCGATTTTTAGCTATATAAAAACCGCCGAACAATTACAGCACTTACAACTGCCAGTAGAAACCGTGCATGTATTGGCGGTATTGCGCGGTGAAGCACAAGACACATTAGAAGCGCCGGTGACAGAAAAAATTATCGCCTTGGCTCGCGAGCTGGCATCAATAGATCCTCAGCGTAGTAGCGGCACACAGGAAAATGCCATCATCACTGTATTGAATAAATATTTAGCCCTGACGCCCGAGATGTTACGCCCCCTACTGCTGCTGATCGGCAGTAATAGCGCCACTTTATCGCTATTAGCACATCAAGCTCAGGCTGAAACCCCACCCACCACAAAAAATTGGCTCACTTTTGCGCAATGGATCTACAAGCTAACGCTAGCCAATTTATTGATCCAGCAACAACAAATTGATGCGAGCACATTAACCCTATTAGCGCAGACACTCCGCCAAAAAACCGAGTGGTTGCAATTGGCAAACTTAGTCGCGCTACAAAATTATATGAAGTGGCGTGCTGAGCGTGCTAAAAGTGATGACGATCTGCGCGCTTATTTCGATCCACAAAATCCCGCCAAAAATAAAAAAACCTTGCTTGCACGCTTGCTAGAGTGGGATGAACAAGAGCTCACGCAGGCGATAAAGGCACAATCCATCGACACAACAGAAACTTCTACACTGACATTGCTTACCTTCTCACAGCTGCTATCCGTGCGTAATCTGTTACAAAAAACAAAACTCTCGATCAACACCTTGCAAAAAATAGCCACTGTCTATGATCCAATGCGCTTTGAAGATCACCAAGCGCTGGCCGATAGGGTACTGAGCGCCGTGCCTCCAAACGCGATGATGGACGATCACGCACAGGAAAAATGGCGCGACGCCTTGGTGACTTATTATCTCGGTCAAAGGGTTGCTCAGCCTGCCACTGAAGGCGCTACCGCTGTCTCAACGCCAAAAGATCCGGATCAGTTATATCAGCATTTATTAATTGATAATCAAGTCTCTCATCAAATTAAAACCAGCCGGATAGCACAGGCCATCGCCAGTGTGCAGCAATACATTAATAGCAGTCTAGCTGAGCCTAGAGTGAGCACGAGCCTGTTATCTCATGCCGATCAAACCTATTGGCGCACCATTTTAAGTGAATATGCCCTCTGGGTTGCCAATATAGAGATACAAATTTATCCGCAAAATTACCTTGATCCGCATTTACGATCCAACAAATCGCGTTTATTTTCTGCTTTAGAGACACAACTTAATCAAAGTGAAATTAATGATCTTAGCGTACAGGAAGCGATACTAGGCTATTTAAATGAATTTGAACAAATCGCCAATTTAAAAGTGATCAGCGGTTATCTCTCTTCAGAGAGCGCTGAAAAAGCTGATTGTTATTTAATCGGTAAAACCCGCCTTGATCCGGCACAATATTATTGGCGTACTTTTCGGCTGGCCGATCTCAATCAACAGAACAACACCCTTAATCCCACCGCTTGGTGTGAGTGGCAAAAAATAGCGTTACCACTGAGCAGTGCGGTCAGTCAAAGTATCCGCCCGGTATTTTTTAATAATCGTTTGCATATCGCTTGGCTAGAAACGGATGAAGTGAAAGAAGCCGATGAAGACAATGGCAATACACTGCTAACGAAACAACGTTTGAGTATTAAAACCGCTTACAAACGCTATGATGACAGCTGGAGTGCACCCCATACTTGGCTCAGCGAAACCAAAGAGCACTTAAAACCATTGAAAGTGGGTGATACCTTTTATTATCAACTGACTTATCAGGCGACACAGGACATTAACGCTTTACAATTTACTTTGGGTACCCTACCTCAGGGAGTCACAAAAGATCCGCAAAAAGGGATTGAATATAATGATGAACATAGCACCCTTGATAGCAGTCGTAGCGATCTGGTGAAAAATAATTTTCATCCCTATTGGAAAAAAAACGAGGGAGACGAATCGGAGCAGGGTAACGAAAGGATTATTTTTTTAACAAAAGAACCCACCCAGCACACAGTAATAGAAATAAAAAAGGGTGAGAGGATGGTATTAAAAATACCGGTGATCCTCAACCAAGTAATCACCTTTGATAAATTAAATGCAGTAACAGTGGTGGTTACTGGGGAAAACTTTTTTATGAATGGGATGAAAATGGTGCCTCATTTTAAAAATCCCGAATTTCATTCTATTGTCTTTCATGATAATGCCAGTAAACCGAAAAATGTGTTTATCGGTATTTTTTTATCTGATAAGGGTAAAGCCGATTACCAAATTATGTTCGATAGCACTTATAACCTGATTAAAATAGACAATGATCACAGCGCTAATTATGCTAAAGCCAGTCATCAACTATTTAAAGACCATAAAATTTTACAGCATCAAATAAATTTCTATCGTTTTTTTATTCTCGCTGAAAAAATTACTGCTCAGACAAATAATGATGCTGTATTAGCAGCATTGATTAATATTAGTAAAGTCGAAATGATAGAAAATGAACAGGGAGAAACCGAAGCGCAGTTTTCATCACATGTTAATCAAGCAGCTAAACCCAATTCAACTTATACCCAACGCATTCGAATTTATCACGATGATAATAGTCAACCCTATTGGGAAACCGTCAGTGAAGAGACTGATAAAGAAAGTATTGGTTATCAATTTAAATTAATCCCCAATCAAAAAATATATCAATTTTTAATTGAACTGCAAGCAGATGGAAAACACGCAGAAAAAAAACTGCGTATCGAAGTCAATACAATTTTAGCCTCCGGCCAGACGCGGCTATCTAATATTTATATTGATGAAAATTATAATCCTGATTTTGGCACTACGGAATATCTTAATTTTGCGCATTCTGGATTACAAAAAAGCTATCAACCTATTCGGCTCAATACATTATTTGTTGAACAACTGATCAATCGAGCTAATATAAGTATTGATCATCTGCTTAATATGACCATTCAAACGGCACTATTAGAAGCGCCGTTATCATCAGGAAAACGTTTTGAAATTGAAAAAATAGAGATACTCCCGACTAAAAATAAAACCGGAGTCGGCGGTATCATCGCAAAATACATATTAATAAATCAAATTAAAATTTTGCCCAATGGACGTACCGGAAGTTTTTCTGTTAGGCTTATTCCTATTAATGCAGAATATTATGAAATAGATTCTATTATTGAATTAGAACTGCATTTTTTTGAAATAATAAGTTATTTCACTAGTTTTGAGCGCCTGTATGATGAAAAACTACGCTGGAGAATTAAAAAAATAAAAAACGACAGTTATCAAATCCTCTCTGGTAAAATTCCGGGTCATTTTCTACGACAAGATAAATTTTTTATTATGTTTAGTGGATTAGTGGTTTTAGAAAAACCCATTGAACCGGGTGATCGATTTACTAATTCCGAGAGAGTGAGTAAAAATTTAACAGCGGATGGGTATCAAGATCTGGCTGGTCTTTATTTGATAAAAGGGGATTCGACAGACATTGATCCCAATGTAAAAACATTAAATCAATACAGAATAAAAATAAGCTCAGGTCAAATACTTATCGATTATGGCAATAATGATAATCACGAAAAATATTTAAAAGTGGGAAAGATCAGCAATGAAAATAATACCAATTACAGCTGTAAAATTAAACGTTATTCTGATATTAACCATATTTGGGAGGTGGTAAAAGAAGAAACAGGTAACACCGCCCTAAATTACCACTTTCCTTTAAATCCTCATCAAAAAATATATCAATTTCAAGTAGAGATTTCGGATGGAAAAAATAGCGGATATCGACAACTTGATCTGCAAATTGATACCGTTTTAAAATCTGCCAAAGAACGCCTTTCTTATCTTAGTCTCCCTAAAAAGAGTAATATTATTCAGGACACACAAAGAAATCACTATATTAAAAATATACTCGCCAATATAGATAAATCGCTCCAAGATCCATCATCAACCTCTGATGAAACCGGTAGCATCGTTGAGCAAAAAAATGATCCGCAACCGATCGATTTTGATGGCGCCAATGGGCTCTATTTTTGGGAATTATTTTTTTATATTCCGTGGTTGATCGCCCAGCGCCTTAATGCTGAACAACATTATCAACAGGCTGAAAAGTGGCTGTGGTATATTTTTGATCCTTTAGCCATCGAACAAGAAATATCGCCTGCTAGCGCCTATTGGCGTGTACGACCTTTGGATAACGCCATCAATCAAGTTGATCACCAAATTATCAAGCCTTGTTATCTCAGCGATACCTCTGATCCTCATCGGCTGGCGCTAAATAACCCCCGCCATTATTGTAAGGCGCTTTTTTTAGCTTATATTAAAAACCTGATTGATCAGGCCGATGGATGCTATCGGCAATTAACGCGAGAAAGTTTAGAAAGGGCTAAACAGCTTTATTTTCAAGCCTTGAATTTGTTAGGTCAGCGGCCGAAAGCGCTTGAGGGGAACCACTGGCAAACTATCTTATTAAAAGATACCCTCACCCCAGCGGTGACACCCAGGTTATTACAATTAGAACAACAAGAAAGCCATCTTATTACCCCAAACCTAACATCGTCACCGCAGCCTTGTAGCACCACGTTAAGCGCTGCTTTGTTTAAATTGCCATTAAACAAGCAGCTGCTAAATCAATATTGGGATCCCATCGAAAATCGTCTGTACAATTTACGTCATAATTTAACGCTGGATGGTAAACCCTTATATTTACCGTTGTTCACTCGCACATTAGACAGCAGATCACCATTAGCATGGTGTGAAGAACAAAACCTGGGATCCACTTCCACCCAAGATTTGAGCAGCATCCCACATTATCGCTTTCAATTTGTGTTATCCCATGCTCAGCAAGGGGTAGAAATGTTAATACAATACGGCCATAGCTTATTGTCTATATTGGAGCGTCAAGATCAAAATGGGCTAGAACAGCTGCAACACACGCAATTATTAGCATTATCAGATTTCGCTTTAACCTTGCAGCAACAGGCGATTAACAGTGCCGAAGAGGCATTAGCCAATTTACAACTGAGTCGTCAAAGCGCGCAAAAACGTTACCAACACTATAAAAAGTTATACGAACAAAATATTTCTGCACTGGAAATGGCCAGTTTGACCGCCCGCGGGGCGGCAAGCGCCCTAGAGTTGACGACTATCCCTGTCACTCTCTCCGCCGCCATTGTTAAGATGCTACCCAGGATATATGGAGCGGCAGTAGGGGGCGGCGATCCGGCAGCATCGATAGAAGCGGTTGCTATTAATGCGACGAAAACATCACAGATGTTAATTCAAGGGGCGACGCTCAGTGAACTGTCGGCGGGATACCAACGACGCCGTGAAGAATGGCAGTTACTTTATCAGCTGGCGGAGAAAGAAGATCAGCAGATCAGCGGCCAGATAGCAATGCAAAAAATACACATTGAATCCGCTAAAACACAGCTCCAACAGGTTAAATTACAACAACAGCATATTCAGGCTACCTTGCGGTGGCTTAGCACCCGCTTTAATAACAGCAATTTATATCAATGGCTCAGCGGCCAACTCGCTACGCTTTTTTTACAAGTTTACGATGCCGTGATCGCGCTTTGTCTCACCACTCAGGCGGCTTGTCGCTATGAAATCGGCGATGACAGTATTGACCTTATTCAACCCGAGGTTTGGCATGATCGTTATCGTGGTTTGCTCGCTGGTGAAACGTTAAAATTGAATTTACTGCATCTTGAACAGCTTTATTTAAGTCGTAATGAACGCAGTATGGCGATCAGCAAAACCATTTCTTTGCAAACCTTGCTGGGCGATGAGTGGCAAACTCAGCTGACGGCACTTAAAGAAACAGGTGAGATCACTTTTTCGCTCAACCAAGCTTCGTTTGATAAGGATTATCCCGGTCATTATTTACGGCAAATTGCCTGGGTTTCCGTTTCGCTACCGGCGATAATCGGCCCTTATCAGGATATCCGTGCCATCCTGATGCAAACGGCTAACAGCTTGATGATCGAAGCCGATCCGAGTGCGGTTAAACAGTTACTGACCCCTACTCCTGGAACCCATCATGTTAAGATCAAGCAAGATCGCCGTGTTAACCAACAAATCGCACTCTCGAGCAGTTTAGATGATAGCGGTCTGTTTACCTTAAATTTTAACGATGATCGTTATTTACCTTTTGAAGGCACCGGCGCGATTTCAACCTGGATCTTAACCTTTCCTCTCCATGACAGTGATGAGCAACAAGCCATGTTAGCCAACCTCACTGATGTCATTATCCATCTGCGTTACACAGCTAAAGACGGCGGCCTGACATTTAGACAGGAGGTGATTTCTCAACTCAACGCATTACAATAAAAAAATGGGCGTCAATGGTTATCAACATTGGCGCTTTTCATCCTAACTCGGTGAAATAAACAGCAGTATTCTTTACCTATTGCCGGTCAGCAGGTTCGCTTCTACGCTTTTCATTAAACCCCCACTGAGGATTAAAATGATGAACAAGAATTTGGCTGATCATTACATTACTTTGTTTGACGATATTCGGGCGGGTAAAACAGATGCATTAGCAACACATTATGCTGGTGGGGGCAAAGGAGTGCAGAGAAAAGGCCAGACCCTGTTAATGTGTGCTATCGAGGCGAATAACAGTGCCGCGGTTGATATGATATTAGCCACTTCCGCCGGTCAATGGGGATTAAATAATCTGGTTGACCGGCAGGGTAATACCGCGCTGCATTACGCCTATGCTGCCAGTAATCAACAGTTCGTCGAGCGTCTGCTGGCCAAAGTGAGCGAAGCTACCCTCCAGCGCCGTAATATCGCCGGTCAATTGCCGGAAGACGGTGCAGTCATACAGACGCCGGTTATTGCTCAGGAGATTGCTACAGTCACTCCCCCTGCTTTGCCCACTTCACCGGCCAGTGGATTGAACTTTTTACTGGCACAAGATGATCTTAGCAATCGTATTAGTCATCTTTATCACGACCATAATTTATCTCCTGTAAGTTCTCGAAACTTTTTTAACGGACTCAAAAAACGCTATAAATTTGAAGTAGATAGAAATGCTGCAACAACTCAATGGATAGAGGATTTTATGTGGTTCTCCGCTGACGGCAAGTATGCTTTTCGCCCTCAGACATCCTTTGTTGATGAAGCTGGTATCAGGCCATTCTGGAATTTTATATCTGCACTAAGCCCGGACATCCCTGGGGCGGAAGAAGAAGGGCATCATTCTTTTAATGTTCATCCCAATCATCATGATCAAGGTAAAAAGTCAAATTCACAGTGGACGGCGCTGACTCCGGGTAAACTGGAAAAAGCCGATGAAATGGCAGCGGAATTAGGCATGGAAATAATCAAAACATTATCCGTCATTGAGGGAGGAAATATGCTGACGGGTCATCGCGCTGATGGTCGACCTTACGTAATCATCGGACGGGATGCAGTATTGCAAACAACCTTTATCAATAAACAGACTTATAGTGACGCTTTAGTCGATGATAAACTGAAAACATTTACACCCAAAGACGATGCCATCCATCGTATGAGTATCATGCTGAAAGCAGGAGGTTTCATCGATAAATCTCTTACTGAAGACGAAATAAAGAAAACTACCCGCCGTTTCCTGGCGATGAATGAAATTTCTAAGGATATCATCGCTGATGAATTGAATGTAAAAATTGAAGATTTAATCATTATTAGCCAGCCAGATTTCCATATTGACATGTATTTGCGCCCGCTGAAAGATGGGCGTGTACTGGTACACGATGATGAAGAAAGTCAAAAATTCATACGGCAGGTATTAGATGGTGATCAGAGTGGCCAATTAACCGAGTATCAAAAAGAAGGGTTGGAACGAACCTGGCTTGATTTGGGATCATTAAAGCAAGAAAGTAAAAAAGTGACTGAATTAATTCATCATCAGCTGGAAAAGGCTGGTTTGCAGGCAGTCAAAACCCCCGGTGTTTTTATGATACTAGGGGGACCAGGGCTGCCAATAAATTTTTTAAATGGCATCATGGGTACCAGTCCATCAGGTGAAATGTTCTATCTCACCAACGGCTCCAGTATTGAGCCGTTAAATCAGGCTTTTTCTGCATGGATACAAGAGAAGCAACCCGGACTCGAGACCCATTTTATTGACTCGGGGAATGCAGAAAGTATGTTGAGAAGTAAAGGTGGTCTTGACTGTATCACCCTTCATCATGGCACAGAAAATCTGGCTCAACAGATGGCGGCCTTTCCTGAGGGGCGTGTAAGTGTATCCTCTACATCGGCTCCAATAGCAGAAAAAACAGTAGCGCAATTGGCATCATACAGTAATAGTCTAGACAGCTCTGTGCGTGTTGCTTAATGATGACTGAAGTTTTTATAGCTAGAGTATAAGAAAGGGATGGCTTCATTTTCGAACGCCATCCCTTTTAGGCTTATAGCCAAATCAACCGGCGCTAAATAATGAACAATATTATTTTACCCAGACTTTTCTATGCACGTGACACGCTTCATGTTGCAAAAGCGTTATTAGGAAAAAGATTAAAGTTCCATGATTATCACGGCATCATTACTGAAGTAGAAGCCTATATTGGACAGGACGATCCTGCCTGTCATGCCGCCAAAGGCTATACTCCTCGTACCGCTGTTATGTTTGGCGCGCCAGGATTTTCCTATGTTTATCTTATCTATGGTATGTACCACTGTCTAAACATTGTCACGGAAGAAGAAGGGTTTCCCGCCGCAGTGTTAATTCGTGGTCTGGATTTAGTGGAACCGTTTTATCGTGCTATCGATGGACCTGGTAAATTATGCAAAACATTAAATATTTCAAAGAAAAATAATCATTATGATCTCACTGAAAATCATGAATTTTGTATTTACCATTCTGATTCCTGTCCCCCCTATATCGAAACAGCAAGGATCGGTATCAAAAAAGGGCTTGATAAGCTCTGGCGGTTTAAAGTTATATAATTGAATATTAAAAAGTAACACTGAATGTTTTCCCCGATTGATACTGAAAAAACGCGCAGAGTTTAAACTATAGCCAAATCAGTTTAATTTGATTCTGCTATATTGAATCGGCAGGTAATGAAAAACACAGTAATGTCGTGATAATGCTCTCTAACTGAGAAATTTTACTTCAGGAAACAAAAATTGAGGGGGAACATAACAATCAAGCCCTTCGTGATGGCAGTATTCTCTTAAGTGTTTTATTGAATGGCATTTTATTTTCTCGTATATATCCTGCAATTTGTTTTCTATCGTCCTCGGAGAACGATACATTTTTCTCGCGACTTCTTTGCTAGTAAGCCCCTGTAATGTGAAAAATATCACCATCAATTCTTTTTTTGTAAACAACTCGTTAGGGGGTTCCAGCATCAACACCGAAGGGGTCAAGCCCGTAATATATCGCTGGAGGGAAAAAAGACTGAGTTTTTTTCCATGATAAATCGTCCCTATCAGTTCATCCCGCTCATTATAGTAAGGACGTTTTTCAAATAAATAGGGTTGGAGTTTATGTTCGCTATGATAAAAATGCGTTTGAATGACCGGTATCAATTTTTGGCCTTGCATAACGCGTTTATCATGTTCTTGCAGTTTTGGTGCGAGCTCTGCAACGGGGTGAGGCAACTGACTGTCCAACAGCCCTTCAATCTTAAAATTTTTGGGAAGATTTAAATAATCCAAATTATTTGCATAGATAAACTCTGATTTTAGATCTTTTATTCCCCAGGGATCTTCTTCGTGTTCTAAAAATGAAATCAGTGAACCTAACTCTTTTTTTACATCACCCACAAACCCCCCATCCATCTCAATATTATTAGAGAGAGCCTTATACTTTATGCGCCTCTTCTTAAGAACTGTGGGTATAGTACATAATTTTTAACTATAATTCATAATAAATAATAAATATTAAAAATGGATGGAGACAATAATAAATGAATAAAAAAAGTACAGCCGATGATGACTACGCGACTACCCGTGTACCTATGACAGCACGTTTCAGTTTTATGACGGTTACCTTGATCCGTATAGGGCAATGGACTTCATTATCTCAATTTATGTTAGGGGCAATGTTAGGGCATGCGATGACTTTTGAGCAGGCCATGTTGGCGACGGTGTTAGGGAGCTTATTGTTAGAGTTTCTTAGTTTTGGACTGGGATTGGCGGGGGCGCGTGAAGGGTTATCTATCAGTTTGTTATCACGTTGGTGTGGGTTTGGACGATGTGGATCGGCGTTGATCGGGATCATGATAGCCATCAGTCTGCTGGGTTGGTTTGGTATACAGAATGCTATTTTAGCTAACAGCCTAGATTACGCGCTGAATAAACGGCTAGGCTTTGGTTGGTCTGCCGCCTTGGCCGGTATAACACTAACTTTGCTGGTCGCTCTTGGCTTTCGTGCCTTAAACTGGACAGCAAAAGTGTCCGTCCCTCTCTTTTCTTTAGTGATTGGTTGGATCTCGCTGGAATTAATGCAAAACCACAATATGTCCGATCTAATGACCAGTGTTCCTACTGGTGTAGCACTTAGCTTGGGGGCGGCAGTAACCGCTGTTACAGGCGGCTGCATGACAGGGGCATTTACCACCCCAGACATCAGTCGCTATTGCCAAAATGGAAGGCATGTCTTCTGGATGACGGTGATTTCTATTATCGTCGGAGAATTTATTGTTAACGGTATCGCAATCTTGATTGCCCATGCACTTAATACCTCTGATGTGGTCACCATTATGGGACAAACCGCAGGCTGGATTGGGTTGCTTACCGTTATTCTTTCGGCGGTTAAAATTAATGATATAAATTTATATTCTTCTACACTGGGCATCGCCAGCGCAGTGGAAGGAGTGACGGGGAAGAAATGGCGCTACACCTGGCTAACCATTCTACTGGGCATAACGGGCACCACCCTCTCTGTTATGGGGATCCTGGAACAATTTACCCCGTTTCTTATTCTGCTAGGGGTCGTTTTCCCCCCAATTATCGGTGTAATGTTGGTTGATTATTATATTTTACGCACGAGCCGCGCCCTGCTTGATACCACACGTATTACTGAGACACTACCCGCCGCCGGATCCACACCATGGGTAAATTGGCTTGCCATTGCAGCCTGGATAATAGGCAGTCTAGTTGGACTCACTGTTGAATGGGGCATTCCATCGCTGAATTCATTATTGGTTGCCAGTGTTTTTTATTGGATCACCGGCAGCGTCAAAAAAATCTGCCATGATAAAAATCAATGAGCCGATAGCACAGGTACTAAATAAAATCATTCACATCCACCTGCATTAACAGGCCAGCAAGGACAGATTATATTTATTTTTGGCGGATTTGTTTTTTCTGCTGTACTTTCAGAGAGAGAATATAGGTCTTTTCTTCGTTCCCTTAAATAAGGCACCTGTAATCTTGCTTTAGCCTGTAAATCAAGATCAACATCGACAAACATAAGCGCTTCACCCTTTTCTGAAGCTAATTTCAATTGTTGTCCACGGGGACCCATCAGCTGACTTCCCCCAAATAAGGTTATATCGCCTTCCTGCCCCCAACGATTGACCGCAATTAAATGAATACCATTTTCTAATGCACGGCTGGCACAATTGATATGCCAGATATCTTTGCTTTTTAAAGGCCATGCAGACGGGACAAAAATCAATTCTGCTTCTTTTAGCACAAAAAGCCGAGCCAGTTCAGGAAATCCGGCATCATGACAAATCATCACACCAATACGGCAAGTGGGTGTCTTAAATAGGGGGCAATGATTACCAGGGCTAAACCATTTTTTTTCATCTCCAGCTAAATGAACTTTACGAAATGTGCCCTCCCAGGTTCCCGTGTTATCAGGTAGCCAAACACCCGCAGAATTGTAAATTTTTCCCGCTGCCTCTCCACGTTCAACAAACCCACAAATAATTGTTAAATCCAGTTTTTTTGCTAACTCGCTGAACAGCTTATCGGTTACTCCCCCTTGTAATTCACTCAGTGTCCATAATTCTGTACCTAGTACATCAGGAGAATATCCAGTGGTGGCTAATTCTGGAAAACAAATAAACTTAGCCTGACCCTGTGCCGCCTTGAAACATAACTGCTCAAGATGCCGCAAATTTTCTTCTTTTTTACCCATTAATGCATTGGTTTGTGCCAAGGCTATAGTGATCATTATGAATAATCTTATTCCTGTAGTAAGCGTCAATTACCGCAATTGGATCCGACGTGCCAAAAGTACGAAAATCAGCGTTAAACCATTTTCAACAAATATAACAGCTTTTGCTTTGGTAGATTTTGTATAGCTACTGTGTTTTATTTACAATAAAAATCAATAAATTAAAATACAGAAGTCACAATCAATCGAAATCAGGTCAAAATGCCGAGCAAAGTATTTCGTATCCTAACATCTTACTTGATAACCTAAAAACCATAAATTGATATTAGATTTCATCCCACTCACTCCCTCTGCTATCACGGTATTTATCTGTCATAGTGGAGGATTTATGCCCCAGCAATTTTTGTGCAAAGTCCTTACCTCTGGCTTTACTGTGTAGCCTCGCGGATAAACTTCTTATTTCGTGAAATGAGGGCGGTGTACCTTGCCATGTCAAGCCTGATTTTTTTCTTGAATTTGTAAAACCTATCGAGAGAGAGCGGACTGAAGCAGGTTTTATTCTTTCCCACAAAGATATAATTTTCACTCTTTATTTGTCGCCGGCATTCATTAAGAACACCTTCAAGGCTCTTACCAATCACTTCCAGACTCAAGGTTAAGGGTATCGCCAATTTCATTCCTGTTTTTTGTTGCTTTATCCACCATTTACCATCATAAATATCGTGCCACCGCATCCGTTGGATATCTCCCACTCTTTGACCTGTGAGCAAGGCTAAATCCATACTCAGCGCTACCCACGGCTGCCGTTTGTTTGCCATCCCTAAATCTTCAAGTGATAAGCGTTCACGCTGTACCTGTACACGAGGGCTTTTTGTCGCTGTAGCCGGATTGGTCGCCAAATGCCCTTCTGCAATAGCCTCGTTAAACATATCGATCAACAAGCTGCGGATTAATTTGGCGGTGGAGGTTTTACCTTGATCGCTGTAACTGTTTATAAATTCAGCAATCTCTTTGGTGGTAAGAGTATTCAGCGTTTTATCAGCAAAAGCATGGGTAATGGCTGCTAATCTTGATTGGTAGTCTGCAAGTGTCTTAGGACGAAGGCCACGTTGATGCAATTTTTCTTTAAATCGGGTTATCCATTCTATCACTGACAGCGTGTTAACCTTGTTGATTCTGTCTACCAGGCTATGGCGCTGGTCAAAAATCTGCATATTCATTGCAACGGCTTCGTTGTTTGTGAAAACTGACATTCTCCATCACAATAACGGCATTATGGGGTATCTTAGGCAACAAATCCTGATTAATCCAGGCATGAAAAATATCGCTATCGATATTGCACTGGAAAGCAGGTGAGTAGAACGGCACCTTGCACTACGCGGTCTCGAATAGTGGGAATACTTAACATCCTGGATTGCCCTCCAGCTTTCGGTATCGCCCGTTTCCGATTCCTCAATGGGTAGTAGGTCTTGGAGAGTAAATCCTTCCTGATGGATTCAAGAAAGTTGTCTACCCCTGCGGATTCAATTTCTTCAAAGGTCACACCATCTACTCCTGGTGCCCCCTTGTTTTCTTTCGCCAGCTTATAGGAGGTACGCAACGTTTCCATCTTACCAACATGAACATAAATCCCCCAAAACCGCCAAGACTTATCAGCCTTCGCTTTGATGTATATCTTCCTTCTCAGGTTTATCTATGTATTTGGTAGTGGCAGTGCATTGTTTTCTATTTGGCAAGCATCGCAAAGTAAAAATATTATCCATAATAAAAATGGCGATAGCGAAAATAGTTTGTTATTGAGCATGAATAAAATCATCTTTAAAAAAAATGCTCCTCATCAGCCTAATTTATTAGATGAACTTTCTACTGACATTACCGGGACTCGCACTCAACGCCTTTCATTTATTATGAGCTGTAGTAATGTTGCTACATTAATTGGATTATTAGGAACCTTTGCCGGTTTATCAGTAACTATCGGCTCTACAGAGCGACCTCATTCAGGCAGGTATTGTTATGGCAAAACCCCCTGGGAAACTTGGATTGCATCAACAGAGTTAGTAAAAGAAAAACAACTCGATAATTTATTTAAACCATCGGACAGTCAGATTCATCTGACAAATTCCATGGCTTAGCTTGTGTCTGTCAGGTTAAGTTTGAGCTACTACAGTTTAACTAACTGTAATTTTGTCTTACAGCATCCGATGGGACTGCGTTTCCCGGTCAATTTTATGGCGCGAAATCTCTCTTCAGGGCAGCAACAGCAGCTCTTACTCGCACGTAGCCTCAGTAGCAGTGCCAGTATTTTTTTATGGGATGAGCCCACCTCAAACATTGACGAAAATACCGAGCGAAAAATTTTTGAAAACCTGGATGCTTTTATTAATGCTAAAACGCTGCTGATGGTGACGCATAGACGCAACCTAATAAAATATTTTGATCGGGTACTGGTGATGAAAAATGGGCGCGTTATCCGTGATTGTTCGCCAGAGAAATTGCTGTCGTAGTTAACTCGCTTGATAAGTAATAGGCTTATGGCGCTTGATTTTTTATTTTAGCCAGACTAGACTAAGCACTTATTTTTATAAGGAGATTTGTTATGCATACTGTCAATATGCTAGAAGCCAAATCAAATTTATCTCGTTTGATTAAAATCTTAGAGTACAGAAAGGAACGTGAAATCATCATTGCTCGAAATGGTAGACCTGTGGCAAAGCTCGTATCAATGGAAACATTAACTCATGATCAGCGTATTGGTGTAGCAAAAGGCGCCTTTGAAGTTCCGGATAATATTGATGCCTATGATGAAGAGGTTGCTAAATTGTTTCTTGGTGGCACATTTTGAATTTGCTGCTTGATACTCACATAGCGTTATGGGCGATTACCGATAACCCTAAACTTTCAACCAAAGCGCGTGAGATGCTTTTGGCACCACGTAGTATTGTATGGGTTAGTACAGTGAATATATGGGAAATTGCCATCAAACATAGCCTTGGCAGAGAAATGATGCCGATATCAGGCCAAGAAGCCGTACAATATTTTCGACGAGCAGGTTATCAATTTCTTTCTATTCATCCAGAACATGCTGCACTTGTGGAAAATTTAACAAATCATCATCAAGATCCATTTGATCGTCTCTTAGTCGCTCAAGCACTTGCTGAACCGATGCGACTGTTAACACATGATGCAACGGTAGCACGGTACAGTGATACTATTATTTTGGTTTGATGAATTATATGGAAACCCTGAAGAACCGATAATGAATGCTATATTTTGAGCTAATAGCGTTAATTCTTGACGTCATGTAATAAAAAAGGAAATTAATGCACTCTTTTTTTACGGTATAAGAGACGGCGGATACACTTTTTTTCAGTATCAATGGAAAATCAGGGGTTACAGAGCAGGATTTTTCTAGCGAGAAAGAGATTGGTCAAAGCAAATAAGCTGAATAACTGCGCGGTATTTTTTGCCAAGCCTTTGTAACGCACTTTTCTAAAGTTGAACTGGCATTTTAATACACGGAAGGGGTGTTCTACTTTAGCCCGGATTTTCGCGTTGAGACTTTGCTGATGCCGATGTTTTTCCCATCCCTGCTGCTCCTGCTCGGGCAAGGCCAATACCCTCCGTCGGGGGATGTGCCAGGTGACCACGCGATGTTGATGTTCGCGGCGTCGCATCACGCCTTTATAACCGGCATCACCATGAACAACCTCTTCTTGGCCGTGAAGAAGGTGATGAACTTGCGTCACATCGGCTACATTCGCCGAGGTTCCCACCAGGGAATGCACCAGCCCCGTCTGTGCATCCACGCCAATATGCGCTTTCATGCCAAAGTAGCACTGATTGCCTTTACGGGTGGCTTTCATGTCTGGCTCACGAGTATTTTGCCGGTTTTGAGTTGAACTGGGTGCATCAATAATCGTAGCATCGACAATGCTACCCCGTTTGATAAATAGCTGAAGCGAAGCTAAATGCGTATTAATTTCTTCAAACAGCGCTTCGCTTAAATGATGTTTTTCCAACCAATGACGAAAATGCAGGATAGTGGGATCGGAGGGAATCGCATCGACGGAGACACCGGTAAATTGACGTAATAAGGGGATGTCGTATAACGCTTCTTCCATCGATAAATCAGCATAATTAAACCCATTCTGTAAAAAATAAATCCGCAGCATCACTTCTAACGGTTTCGCCGGTCTGCCGCCTTTAGATACCGTCTTGCCTACGTCTTTGCAAGCGCTATTTTTTCATCAAAAGGGACGCCTGATTTCAGCACGCCATACGCCAGTTGAAGTAATTTGCGCATTGCAGCACAGACGCCTATTTTTCCTCCTTTATTGCGTTTTACCAACCGTTCCCATTGAGACTTTATTATTGGGTTATAAGTGATTGAGGTAAGGGCTGGCATGTATAGTGCTTTTCTGAGTTCTGTACACCCGATTTTTGAGAGACGGCTTCGTCCTTTAAATACGCCTGATTCGCACAGTTTCGGATTAAGCCCTGCGTAGGCTACCACTTGCTTGCTGCTAGTGAATTTTGATACATCACCGACAAACGCCAATAAAGTGGCACTCAATATTTCGCCTATACCGGGAATACTTTCCAAGAGCTGCTTATTTTTTTTCAGCTCGGGGGAGTCATTGATATGCTGTTTAATTTTTTGTTTTATCTCGCGTATTTGCTTTTCTAATGCACAGATACTTTCTGTCAAAAAAGGCTGGACGATTTCATCTGCGCCCTCTTTTCGGTTATATTCCATCTGTTTCATTTCGACTAAATGATTAAGACGACGTATCAGTGCAGTAAGCTGACGTTCATTTAACGGGGCGGGAAACCAGCGTGCGGGTGAATAAAGCGCGCAATAACGGGCAATCATCTTCGCATCCCCTTGGTCCGTTTTATTACGACTCAGCTCACTTTGAGCAAAGGCATGAATGCGGGCGGGGTTTTCCACACTGACCTCAACCCCGTTATCCACCAAAAAAGTGGCCAGTGGCAGACTGTAATGGCTGGTTGCTTCCAGACAAATGTGGCAGTCACCGTAAGGAAGTAGCCACTTCAGCAAGTCGCTAAAACCGGAGGGGGTATTATCAAACACTTTTGTTTTGTATTTTTTTCTTTCAATCCAGACAGCCACATCGAACTTTAATTTTGCTATATCAATACCGACGGGGGTTTTGTCCATCAGAGACACTCCAGACATGACAGTAAAAATCAGAGAATTCGCCAAGATCATCCTTATAAATAGGTGCTCGAAGCACAAGATACCGTTCGGTCTTGAAGGCGATGATGAATATGTCACCGGGGTTTTATCTATTCAACAAGCTTTAAGCTTAAGGACTTACCCAAACTCACCGGTGACATCGCGATGATCAGTCGGGGAGCATCAACCTTTGAAAGCTAATGATCAAGATATAAGGACTTGCCTTGGGGTAATGACGACTGAGTTTGGCCAGAATCTTTTCCCAGGGAACTATCCTATTCATTTGCGCTAAAAAGTCGCCTCGTCTCGTCGATTTCGTTTTCATTTCACTATTAACCTAAAAAAATTATTGCTAACAGAATAGACTACTTTTAGCGGTTTTTCAGGGTTTCCATATAGCCGAATCAGTTTAATTTGATTCAAGACGGAGGAGCGCAGACAGTACAAATAGTACGGCAAGCGACGACAACACAGAATCAAATTAAACTGATTTGGCTATACACATTTTTTACAGGTATATTCCGTGAGGTATCATGTAATATCAATCTTTGGGAAGGAACCCGAAAATGAACCCGACAATACCTCATTCGTCAGATCGCAGTCAAAGCGCTGACCCTATACAGCGCGCCGAAAAACTAAGCTCTGATCATAATAAAGACATTCAGCCAGATGAAACCCCTCTCCCCATTGTTATCGACAGTGCGCTGTTATGGGCGCAGTACTGTTTATTTTTTGATGCCACTAAATTAGCGCTATGTCCTATCGATAGCGCAGAAAGGAAAGCCTCAGTTGAGTTGGCGATCAAAAAACAGATTAAGCATTGGTTAGGTCTAGAGGATAAAACCTTAAATGAAATGGCATTGGAGCAATTATACGATGAAGCATTGCATTCAGTGGAAACCCTTTTTGACTGGGGCGATGATACGCCGGTCGCACGCTGGAACAAATGGAATACTCGGTTAAAAACCCTGATTGCGCTCCGTGCCGCTTTGCTAAAATTTTATGGTCATCATTGCCCGGTTGTCCGGCAAAGGGTAGCCGATGAAGGGGGTTTGGCAACCGATGCCGACAAAACACTACAAGAAAATTTTTTCCGCGCCCTGTCTCACGCCAGTTTTGATTTGGTTTATATTCAGTTTGCCAGGCGCGCTGTAATCGATCATTTTGATCTCACACTGACAAAGAAAAAACTGACCGGCGCTATGCAAATTTTTGCCGTGGTGAATCAAGCTGGAGGATTAGTGATCCCATGCGATTTTTTTCGTCATCTTGAGATGGCTAATCTCAGTGCATTACAACAACGGTATTTTGATTTTGCCGCGTTACTGGATTATTACCTATTAAAAAGGGATTGGTTCCTAGCAGATTTTTATAGCACCGCCGCAGTGGTACCGCTGCAAGATTTGCGTCAGCATTTTTTATCGCGTTTAGCAGAAGAAATCACCCTGCAACAAATTTTTGATAGCCTGTTACATCCCTTAGCCCCCGATATCGCTAAAATCAGGTACGACACCTTCGCTTTTGTTAACGCTAAGGGAAAAGATTTTAGCTATTTTACTCACCAGGCGATGGCAATAGCACAACAGCGAGGAATAAAACTCGCCCCTGAAGTGATTATTAATGCGCTAAAAAAATATTTCCATTCACTCGGCGAGTCCTGTCAGTTCCCTATCGGCAGTGTGGCACAGTCTTTACATTCTATTTGTCTGCGTTATGACGGTGTCTTTGGCCAGGACGCCTTGACGCCGCCTCTGACGTTAAAAAAACTCAAGCAACGCCTCGATGAGCATGAGCGTCGTTGGGCGCAGCATGGCGCTGAAATGATGAAGCCTTCGATTATGGCGGGACTGCATTTAATGCATTCACGCGCTGTACATTTTGTTGATCGCCTTTGGGGCGCGCGTTTGTGGGATGAGAAAATAAAAACACAAATGGCGGAAATTATCGCTGAGGATGGCGAAGAATGGGGCGCCTGCCAGCTGCCGTTTGCCGATCCACAACAACCTGCCGCCGACGCTTTTCATGATTTTTTATCATTTCAACCGATTGATATAGAAAAAACCGCCTGTGTAAAAAATGTTGTGATCTACGGCGAAGGCAGCACACGTTTAGCAGCAAAACGTCAAAAAATACGGCTAATAAACCGAAAAATACAAAGCCTGCGGCAAAAATATTTGGCAGAAGAGTGGCTCATTAGCACCGGTGATTTGAAAAAAGATTTGACGGCAGCGGAGGGGTATTTTAAACAATCATTGCTCGCGGTACTTGAACCCACGCCTGCTGTTAATGCTGAACAGGTGGCATTAATCGCGCTGCAACGAATGCATCCCAAAGAGCCCATTACCTTTTTTACGGAAAGAACACAAACCTTAGCAAACTATATATATAAACCGGGAACACTCCATATTACTCATAGTGTTAATCGTATCGAGGTATTTTTAAATGATGCTAAATTTCCCCGTAGATTGAATTATTATCCGGAGGCGCAAAAAAAATTTAATCAGGTGATCGATGATTTTATTAAACATCATCAGGCGTGGATCCTGGCGCGCGCTTATGAAAATTTACGTCTTAAAGGTGGCCCCTTTGGTCTCTCTGATCATCAAGCTGAAATTCATCAGCTGATCAAAAGGATACTCGCCAATAAAATTCATCAAGAGCATCATTATGATGCTACGCAAATGGTGATAAGTTTTCTGCCTTTTATCGGCGCTGGTACTCTACTGCTGGAGGGGATCCGGCAGGATAATGTCATCAGCTTTTTATTGGGCGGCCTTTTTCTTTCTCTCGATACCATTGCTTTTTTTGCCAGTCCGCTACGTGCCACTCTGGGGGCGGGAGAGTTGATATCAGAGGCGGCTAGTCGCACAGAAGGTTTACAATCTCTGTATGAACAAACGCAGTTAAAAGCGGTAAGTCATGTGGTTCAACAACTGCATGTTGAAGATCAGGTTATTGAAAACATCATCAAAACCAATCAATTGCATCCTGATACCTTCAATATAGCACCAAGTCAGGATTTTTTGCGACACTCCCAGAGCAATACCGAATTAGCAAAAAACATCATTAGCCCCCCGCGTGCCGATTTTTTTTCCGAACCTTTGGAGCACCCCCCTCATTTCACTACCAACCCCTCTGCCGTTAATCCAGGGTCTGATGGCCATCAATTTAATATCGTCGATGACATTGACCGTCAATTCGAGCCTACTGTTATCAATGAAGATCCTGTGGTCAACTTCACCAAAAAAGTGATGGATATAGAAGATCTGGCAGTGAGAGATGTACAAAATCGGATCAAAACGGTTTTCCATTATCACAGTGATCTACCGGTGTTAGTAGCCGATACCCTGCGTGCCAATATCGCCCAGCTGTTAGAGCTGGCGGCGCAACATAGCAGTATTTTTCGGCGGTTATTGCGAATAAAAGAAAGATCAGGTTCACCTGCTATTTTATTTAACTTATCCGATAGTCACCTGTATCCACGTGCTTATCCTAAATTGCCTTCTAGCGAAGCGTTGACAGTAATAGCGCTAGAAGACTGTAAACAAAAGAGAAAAAACGCTTATATTGCTGCGTTAAAAGCCGCTAATAGCGGCATCAGTAATGATGAAATCACTCAGGCGCTGCTCACGCCTGCCGCCCAAGCCCAAATAAATCAACTACCCGAATCGGATCTGATTAGAGCACAAGTCAAATTATTACAAGAAAAACATCAAGCCTTCACGATTGATATGTTACCTAACGATAGAATTAGTGCACTCAGTTATTTTTCAGCCGAGGGTGAACAGCCTTTTACCTTGTCTCAAGCGGTTTTTCATGAAGTTATTCATATGATGACGGGAATAAAAGATATTAGCAGTCAGGTTATTTCAGGTTTATCACCTGCGGCAAGAGGGGTTGGTCCGGTCGATCATTTGACCGATCTTATTTTGTTTGAGATAGGTGAAGATCTCCCTATTCGCGTTCTCTATGCTAGCGAAGAGTTGAGACAAAGCAGCCAAGATGCCAGAGCACGTTTAACTTTAATCAAACAAGCGGCTCAGCAAACTGAAGCGCAACAACGTGCCATTGCAACCGCCTTTAAAAATAGCTTGGAGCAAGCGACCATCGATAGCATTATTTTAGGTCAACCGATCCAACAAAGGACGACAGTAAAACAAGCCATCAACTTAACAAAGCAAAAAACCAGCATCTTAAGGCGCTACTACAGTGAGAGTACGAATAGGTTAGCCAAAGAAACTGATTTACAAGAAGTGCTCAACGGGCGGGTAGGGCTATTAAAAAATCTCAATCTGGGGGGATTGCCTGATCACTTGCGGCTCGCCTACCAAACTGACTTTAAATCGCTGTTGACAAAAAGTGAAATGATGATAAGTGACGCGCTGGTTTGGTGGAATAAAAGTAGGCTCGCCAGAATTCCATGGAAAATTCGTGTGGAACGAGTAGAAAATGCCATGGGAGAAAATTTTGAACCCATATCGATAAACCTGATTGATCAAGTGGTCGACGTACGCCATCATGACCAGCTAGTTTATTTATCCGAACGCGGCATAAAACCGTTAGAAACGTCAAGATTGGCGGCGTTAACCCTGCAAAAACTTTTTAATCACCCCTTTAATGAAACAATCAGCCAGATCCGGTACGACGAACGAGGCTGGGACGTTTTTCGCGTCAATCAAATATTCGCCCAGCTCGGGCGTCACAAACTCACTCCCCAGGTTTCATACCGTTTAATCAGTCATGAGCATCAATCAATTAAAGAACAGCTATTAGCCGTTAATCACCACGCCCGTCTTGCGGCTTGGAAGGAAGATGCGTTCTTAAATGGTCTCTTGTTGGATTAAGCCGTAAGCGCGGCCACAACGCGATTTTGATCCAATACGCTATCGTGTCGATTTTGGCTCAGAAGTTCATCATTTCCTTCACCAAATGCACCGATTGCCTGCCCAAGGAGCGCGGTATCAGGCGTTTTGTTTATACCCTTCGCCGTTGAAGCTGCCGTGTTGTTGATTAAAGGCGCGGCGACATCAAACATTCCGTCTGTCTGGCCACCCTGACTATCGCCTATAGATAATGGGATGGATAAACCGATGTCCCATGACAAAGCGTTATTTTTGTGGTTTTGTAAGATATGGATTATTTTTGCGCGGCTCTCGCCTTGCAAGGCTTGCTGATTTTCGGCGTACAGTGATACCTGTCAGCGCTAATGATAAAAGACCGTAAATTGCTAATTTAATTTGTCCACTCAAGCCAGAATGCAGTTTCCTTTGTGGTGACAAAGCCATGAGGGAAATAAGCATGCTAAGAAGAGAGGACCACTACATGATAAAACAACGCCATCAACAGGGGGCATTTATTGTTGATATTGCCCATCAGATAGGGTGTTCAGAAAAGACGGTGAGACGGCACATTAGCTATCCTGCGCCGCCAACAGCAAAACGCGGTAAAAAACAGGTTGCTAAACTCGAGCCCTTTAAAGACTACATCGATTCAAGGTTGAGTGAACAGGTTTGGAATGCGGCGGTTATTTTTGAGGAAATCCGTGAAAAAGGCTACCGGGGTGGGAGTGCGATGCTCCGACGTTATATACATCCCAAACGTCCGCTCAGGGCCTCGAAAAACACGGTACGCTTTGAAACCCTCCCCGGTTATCAACTTCAACACGATTGGGGAGAAATCATCGTTGAGGTGGCAGGCTCTGCCTGTACGGTTAATTTTGCCGTTAATACGCTCGGTTTTTCGCGTCGCTTTCATGTCTTTGCTGCCCCTAAGCAAGATGCTGAGCACACGTATGAATCGCTGGTTCGCAGCTTCAATTACTTCGGTGGCAGCGTAAAAAATGTCTTGGTAGATAACCAAAAAGCCGCTGTTATCAAACATGGACAAAATGGCCACATCGAGTTCAATGCGGGCTTCCTGCAACTGGCTAATCACTATGGGTTTAGCCCTCGCGCCTGTAAGCCTTATCGACCGCAAACGAAAGGCAAAACCGAACGGATGGTGGGCTATGTTAAACACAATTTTTTCACTCGCTACCGTCAGTTTGAGAGTTTCGCTCATGTTAATCAACTGCTAGCGATGTGGCTGGCGAAAGTGGCAGACCAGCGTCATCTTCGTCAATTCAAGCAGACACCGGAAAATCGTTTTGCTGAGGAAAAAATAGCCTTGATGCCACTCCCTGCGACTGATTTCGATACCAGCTACTTCGACCTACGACAAGTGGCATGGGACAGCTATATCGATGTCAGAGGTAATCGCTATAGCGTGCCTTCATTCTGGTGTGGTCGTGCGGTTAATATTCGTATCGGTTTAGATAATACGCTACGTATTTACGGCGATGAGCAACTGCTCGCGACGCATCTCTTGCAGGAGGTAACGCAGGGCTGGCAAAAGGTGCCAGAACATCATCAAGCCCTTTGGCAACAGGTCAATCGAGTAGCGTCTCGTTCGCTCAGTGTGTATGAGGAGCTACTCTGATGGAAATGGAAAACTTGTTGATACGGTTAAAAATGGATTACCTGGGCGATGCGTTGGAGAGTTTATGTGAAGAAGCCACCAAGAAAGCACTGAACTACCGTGAATTTCTCCAGCAGGCATTAGCCCAGGAATGGAACGGGCGTCACCAAAAAGGCTTGGAATCGCGGTTAAAACAAGCACGTTTGCCGTGGATAAAAACCTTGGAGCAATTTGACTTTACTTTCCAACCAAGTATAGACAGGAAAATTATCCGCGAGCTGGCGGGGCTGAGGTTTGTCGAACATCATGAAAACGTCATTTTGTTAGGCCCACCTGGGGTAGGGAAAACGCATTTGGCGATAGCGCTGGCTGTCAAGGCAGCTACAGCTGGGCATCGGGTATTGTTTATGCCTCTGGATAGACTCTGCTGTACCTTAATGAAGGCAAAGCAAGAAAACCGTCTGGAACGCCAACTTCAGCAACTGTGCTATGCCAGGGTATTAATACTGGATGAAATCGGGTATTTACCGATGAATCGCGAAGAAGCTAGCCTATTTTTCAGGTTATTGAGCCGTCGTTATGAAAAGGCGAGCATCATTCTCACATCAAATAAAAGTTTTACTGATTGGGGGGACGTATTCGGTGATCACATTTTAGCAACTGCGATTTTAGACAGGCTTTTACATCATTCAACCACATTGAATATTAAAGGAGAAAGCTATCGACTCAAAAATAAACGCAAAGCAGGCATGTTGCCTATAAAAACGACTGATATTATCCAGGCGCCTGGAATAGAAACCCAACAGGAAAATTAGCAAAAACTGGACATTTTAAAGTAGCAAAAAGTGGTCAATCTAAAGTAGCGTTGACATCCTGGTGATATTTATAGACAAAAACCTTGCGTCCCGAAGGATATATTCTTAATCCGAGTCGTCCTGCCCCCCTGGCCGCGGAAGCTTGCCATACATAATAGCTCTGCGTCTTAGATTTAATACCTTTAATTTTACTATCAGTGAGTAACATACTAGCCATAAATAGGTGCTCTAACAGGTGTCTTAGTGATGAAATACTATGAGATAATATGAAATTAAATAATATACGGTTGTTTTATAATATAAAATTAACACAATATTAACATAGAGTTGATATTTACTGTCATGGAGTAAAATCACTTATTTACGGCCTTCTAAGCCGTAGGCCGCAGGTTCGAATCCTGCAGGGCGCACCAAGGTTATCAATTTTTTCCTGCTCACCATTGTCTGTCATGACATGGTTAATAACTATCCCTTGCTTATCATATTATTATA
This sequence comes from Candidatus Regiella endosymbiont of Tuberolachnus salignus, assembly GCF_964020115.1. Lineage (NCBI taxonomy): Bacteria > Pseudomonadati > Pseudomonadota > Gammaproteobacteria > Enterobacterales > Enterobacteriaceae > Candidatus Regiella > Candidatus Regiella endosymbiont of Tuberolachnus salignus. The sequence continues at coordinate 2,850,335 of NZ_OZ026542.1, read as the reverse complement.
TTTTAAAATAAATTAATTTATTAATAATTAGTTTGTTATCTATTTATTTGTGTGTATTTGATATTTTTGATGATGAACAATTTTTGCTACCGACTGAATAATAAAAAAGGAATACGGATGTTTACATCATTAATAAACCAGATTTCAGATTTGGTTCCAAGCTGTTTCAGCCCAAATAGAGTTAACTTGGGCGTTGAGACAGTGACAGGCGTTGGGACAGTGACAAGTGTCGGGAATGTTGACGAATCAATGTCAAAACCAGGATTAGACTCTTATGGCGGGCTTACTAAGGATGATATGCAGTGGAGCCTAGATCTTTTGCGAGAAACCGCTGAGGCTCTCTTCTCTAAGGGTTTTTTCTCTGAGAGAGATAGGGACGTTATAGTAAACAAATGTTCATTAAATGATGTTGTTCAAAACTCTGTTATTAGTAGAAAAGACAGTGAGAGAGTCTCGGCTTTGGAAAAAAAAATGATGGGGCTTATAGCAAAGCAACTAATGGCTAAGGGGGATTCAAAAACAGACGCGACAAAAACAGCGAAAAAAACTTTTGCAGCGGTAAAAACGGCGGTATTGAATAAACGCCCATGGAACGTGGTAAAAGATTCTTTTAGTTTTAAAGGTATCAAATGTGAAACGGAAGTGATCCCCGCGAAGGAAATGAAATCTGTGCTAAGTCAGGAACCTCTTCTACAGGGTTATTCTAGCGAAGGTATCAGTCATAACACAGAAGAGATCCCTGATCATGTCCGTAATCTTTGGCTTCAAAAATTACAAATCAATGGCAAACCAATAATGCAGATTACTCGCCATGCTGTCGTAAGCCATAAAACACCTCAGACGGCTGCAGAAGCTGCAAAAGAAATTCTCACCGCGGCACTCAATTGTTATCCGGAAAAAATGAAAGAAGCCCTTAGTGGTGAACCCGTTAATTTAACATTAGTTTCAGTCAATTTGCTCAGTCCAGTTGATGAAAAAATTTTATATCAATCGAACGAAAAAACACTACTAGGACGGCAAATGGACGCTTGGGAGTATTTACGCAAACAATCACCGATAACGTTCACTATTCCTAATGAAAATAGGGAATTAACAACAGTAACAGTTGAGCCAACTATTGCGGCATTTAATTTTGGCGTGACTGACGATGCGGTGGGTCATTGGAAAAGAGGGCATGCAGAGTCGAATAAATACAATGAAAAAGCGGCGAAAATATTATTAGGTGATATTCCAAAAAATTTTCCAGAGCAAGAAATAGGCGGATTGGTTGGGGACTATTTGAAGACAAAGCCTGCAAATGAAGACAGTTGTCAACGCTACTTTAGATTGACCACTTTTTGCTACTTTAAAATGTCCAGTTTTTGCTAATTTTCCTGTTGGGTTTCTATTCCAGGCGCCTGGATAATATCAGTCGTTTTTATAGGCAACATGCCTGCTTTGCGTTTATTTTTGAGTCGATAGCTTTCTCCTTTAATATTCAATGTGGTTGAATGATGTAAAAGCCTGTCTAAAATCGCAGTTGCTAAAATGTGATCACCGAATACGTCCCCCCAATCAGTAAAACTTTTATTTGATGTGAGAATGATGCTCGCCTTTTCATAACGACGGCTCAATAACCTGAAAAATAGGCTAGCTTCTTCGCGATTCATCGGTAAATACCCGATTTCATCCAGTATTAATACCCTGGCATAGCACAGTTGCTGAAGTTGGCGTTCCAGACGGTTTTCTTGCTTTGCCTTCATTAAGGTACAGCAGAGTCTATCCAGAGGCATAAACAATACCCGATGCCCAGCTGTAGCTGCCTTGACAGCCAGCGCTATCGCCAAATGCGTTTTCCCTACCCCAGGTGGGCCTAACAAAATGACGTTTTCATGATGTTCGACAAACCTCAGCCCCGCCAGCTCGCGGATAATTTTCCTGTCTATACTTGGTTGGAAAGTAAAGTCAAATTGCTCCAAGGTTTTTATCCACGGCAAACGTGCTTGTTTTAACCGCGATTCCAAGCCTTTTTGGTGACGCCCGTTCCATTCCTGGGCTAATGCCTGCTGGAGAAATTCACGGTAGTTCAGTGCTTTCTTGGTGGCTTCTTCACATAAACTCTCCAACGCATCGCCCAGGTAATCCATTTTTAACCGTATCAACAAGTTTTCCATTTCCATCAGAGTAGCTCCTCATACACACTGAGCGAACGAGACGCTACTCGATTGACCTGTTGCCAAAGGGCTTGATGATGTTCTGGCACCTTTTGCCAGCCCTGCGTTACCTCCTGCAAGAGATGCGTCGCGAGCAGTTGCTCATCGCCGTAAATACGTAGCGTATTATCTAAACCGATACGAATATTAACCGCACGACCACACCAGAATGAAGGCACGCTATAGCGATTACCTCTGACATCGATATAGCTGTCCCATGCCACTTGTCGTAGGTCGAAGTAGCTGGTATCGAAATCAGTCGCAGGGAGTGGCATCAAGGCTATTTTTTCCTCAGCAAAACGATTTTCCGGTGTCTGCTTGAATTGACGAAGATGACGCTGGTCTGCCACTTTCGCCAGCCACATCGCTAGCAGTTGATTAACATGAGCGAAACTCTCAAACTGACGGTAGCGAGTGAAAAAATTGTGTTTAACATAGCCCACCATCCGTTCGGTTTTGCCTTTCGTTTGCGGTCGATAAGGCTTACAGGCGCGAGGGCTAAACCCATAGTGATTAGCCAGTTGCAGGAAGCCCGCATTGAACTCGATGTGGCCATTTTGTCCATGTTTGATAACAGCGGCTTTTTGGTTATCTACCAAGACATTTTTTACGCTGCCACCGAAGTAATTGAAGCTGCGAACCAGCGATTCATACGTGTGCTCAGCATCTTGCTTAGGGGCAGCAAAGACATGAAAGCGACGCGAAAAACCGAGCGTATTAACGGCAAAATTAACCGTACAGGCAGAGCCTGCCACCTCAACGATGATTTCTCCCCAATCGTGTTGAAGTTGATAACCGGGGAGGGTTTCAAAGCGTACCGTGTTTTTCGAGGCCCTGAGCGGACGTTTGGGATGTATATAACGTCGGAGCATCGCACTCCCACCCCGGTAGCCTTTTTCACGGATTTCCTCAAAAATAACCGCCGCATTCCAAACCTGTTCACTCAACCTTGAATCGATGTAGTCTTTAAAGGGCTCGAGTTTAGCAACCTGTTTTTTACCGCGTTTTGCTGTTGGCGGCGCAGGATAGCTAATGTGCCGTCTCACCGTTTTTTCTGAACACCCTATCTGATGGGCAATATCAACAATAAATGCCCCCTGTTGATGGCGTTGTTTTATCATGTAGTGGTCCTCTCTTCTTAGCATGCTTATTTCCCTCATGGCTTTGTCACCACAAAGGAAACTGCATTCTGGCTTGAGTGGACAAATTAAATTAGCAATTTACGGTCTTTTATCATTAGCGCTGACAACAGTGTCAGAAAATTAGCTAATGCTGTTATAGGTGCATTAAAAGAGAATGAAAAAACCCCACAACGGGGTAAGACGCTTTATCAATTACCTGCTCTTCTTTTAAGATTATCTTATGAAATAGGATTGGTTCCGGATATTAATTGTAAAAGTGGTAAAGATCGAACAGCGATTGCTATTCCACTTGCGATAGCGGGGATGATCGAATCTTTTCTAGCACAAGAATACGGCATTGAATTATCTGACCCAGAGCGTCAAAAATTGTTCGAACAATGCTTATTGCATACAGGGCAAGGTGAAGTTCAACGACAAAACACCGGGAAGCGTGGTAATAAAACGGTACTGCGAAGTGGGCTAAGAGAATTGGTCATGGGTATAACAGGTCTACGTGGACTTATTAATCATCCTGATGTGGTGGAAGAACTGAAGGGAGGTGCAAGATTCGCGTAATAAAACGTATCGCCTTATGGCGTCGCCTTGGAAAACGGCAAGCGACGACAACACACGAATCAAATTAAACTGATTCAGCTATATACCCAATGAATTTCGAGTTACGGCAAGGCGGCAAGGGCGACCGACCGATGAGCGTAGACCTACTACGTGATTCGGCGAGCACCCGCAGACAACAAAGCCGTAACTTGAAAGGCGAAGGCTATATAACGCGGTAATGGTAGGTTTGGTGTATCCGGTTGCTACTTGTACTTCTCAACGTATAAGGTGAAAGCGCTCTGCTAAGGCGTGGCTTTAGCTTTTAGTTTCACATGATGTTTGATTAATAAAATAAACAAACCCCATTAAATTTTTAATTTAATGGGGTGAAACATTATTGCTTAATTTAGTTAAAGATAGAGAAAAATAAAATGCCATTAGCATCAACACCCGTTGGATTAATATTCCAATCGGTGTCTTCTTCCGCGACTTCAGCAGAAGCGGGTCATTCAGGGAAATTCCAAGGCGAATTCACGGGAGTAGGCAACAATAGCGTAAAAGTAAGAAAGGATCGGACTGTCGCTCGCCGTCAGGTTGCTAAGAAAGGTTTATTGACACACCAGAATCGCCGTGGTTATCGGGATAGAAGACAATTAATGGTAGTAAACAGAGGCGGTGAATTCTCAGAAATATCCATTCATCACATCATTCCTTACGCTGCTATTTCAAAGCTTTTTGCGTTACTTGCCGAAGAAAACATTCCTGGGTGTTCCAAAACTCTTATTCGAAGTGTTGTAGACAGTTATATGCGCGCTGCTGGAGTAGAAGTCGCCGATATACGGAAGCAACTGATTGTTTTAGCCGAAAAAGGAAATAGCTTTGACCAAGATAAGTGCCGTTCACAGCCATTGCTAAAGGCGTTCTATATGATTACTTGGCCAGCATGGAATTGTGTCATTGGTCCGCTCAACACTCAACGTTGGGATGATCCACATTCAGGTGAAGCGCTTGATCTTTTTCAAATGCCAGGGGCTCACCCTGATTTGATAAAAACATCGAGTTATCTAAAAAACATCGGTAAATTAATGCAGCCGTTATTAAAAAAGAAACCGACGGCTGAAGTTTTAACAGAACTAAAAAAAGCGCTTGATATATTTTCTTCAACTAATTACGCCAAAAGAAAGGTATTTTTTCCAGCAACTGCGGCAGTATGGAAATGTAAATTAGTTCGTGTGCATACCGCTGATGGAGTACAACTTCAAAGAAAATATCAAAAATCGGGCGAAGGCGGTCGTTTCCCAGTCAAGGAGTTTCATAGTTTTATGAATGAAGACTGGGTGAGCATGCGAGCAGAAAAACCCCAAAAAGGATCTTTTGTTTCAAAAGATTGCTTGAAGGAAAGAGAGCTTCTCCGAGTAGCGAAAAAAAGAGCGAAAGAAAAACATCAACAAAAAGGAAAGCGTAATTAGTTCAAATAAAGAAGGAAAATTAATACAAATCTATATCGGGTATCGGAATAACAATAGATCCATCATTAATTTCATTGCCTATCGTTTTAATATAGTGGTCAACCAATTGCTTAACCGAAATAGTACCCCGATGGCTAAATACAAACTTTATTTTATTGTGATTAGTCTGGTGTTGATATATCGGATGAGTCGTTTTCCCAGGCTTGAAAGCATCATTAATCACCAGTAATTTATTGTTAATAAATACCACCAGGAAACCCGATTTTCGGGTGATAGTCATGTCTTCTGGCTCAATTTCAGGCGATAATGTTGCGTACAATAAACCTTTACCCAAATGAAAAAGGTAGATGATTGAATAAGTAAACAAGGTAAGATCAAAACGAAATGTATCTATTATCGATTGATCAATCGATGTCATTATGGCTAAAGCCGGGACATCAATATTGATATGTGCATCCACATCTAGTGTGACCAGCGAGCCGCTATTTAATAGCAAAATGTTATTACTACGCCGATAACGATAGCTTGAATTATCGATGTAGTGCCGAGTACCGCCCTGGTTAACACTGAATACGCCGGACTGATTATTGACAAAATAAGCCAGGCGCCGATCACTATTAAACCCAAGGCAATTGTCTCCTTGTATTAAGCCCGTCAATAATATGTTTTTGCTCGGAAAATACCAGCCCACCTGATTATTTTGTAGCACTACCTCGATCATCTCAGCATAGCGATAATTTTGACTAAGGTTGTCACACAGATTTTTTAATGCGATTTTTAAGCGTGGCATGTCAGTACCATACTGATAAGTAAAAAGAGGAGTAACTTTACCTAAGGTAACGCTAAATTGATTATCGGCGGTTTTGCCGACGGTAATTACCATCCCTCTGGCTGTCAGACCCTGTATATTGCCCTGTATTTTTTTTCTTTGTTTCATTACTTTCGCGTTGATAAAACCGGCTCCGAATGCGGCGTCTAATTTCAGCATACTGATAGTGGGGAGCTGATCTTCATGCTGTAAAATAGAGCCAATAAAAAGCGTGGAGATAAAAGCCTTATCTATCACTGGCAGGTAACCGATTTCCTTGTTGTTCTCGCCTTTATCATTGAGGAGCCAGGCTCCTTTGCGATCTTCGGATAGTCCCTGAAAAATCATATTTTGATCGGGATCAGATTTGCAAAAAATAAATTGCTGACTGTCTTTATCATACCAGGCGTGAAGGGGTAGCAGTCGTTGCTCATCACATTGTAATAAACCTAAAATAGTTAAGTGAGGGGCAATGTTAATCGCTTTTTTTTGACCCTCCGGGAGTAAAGTAGCATCGCCTAGCCTTGCCTGAAGCTGCATTATCTGGATGGTTAACGCGGATGACCAGTCGGAATAATTGCTGAAAAAGGCTTCATCTATCCCTGCTAACGTCAGGGTTTTATCATCGGACAAACGGTAAATAAGCCCTTGTTTAGTGGTGATGAATGCATCCTTGAGATGAATGATATCCGCTTGATTCAGTCCAAATTCGGTCAAATCCATCACCTTGGCTTCATTATTGCTTTTTTGCACGTACAGGGTATCAAATGGATTGTTATGGGTTGTCACCAGGCTCCAGAAAAAATAGTGATTTTTATTCGGGTGGCGGGCTTTAACTATTCCAGCGGGTTTCAACTGCCGACTAAAAAAATGGCGATTATTAATGTTGGCCACTATTTTTCCCTTCACTGCCATGCTGTTTTTAAGCGGCCATAGTAGCCGGTTACGAATAGAGAGGGTGGTATCTGTCTGGCCGTTACGTAATGGCTTGATATTGTTTCCTGATCTTTTCCAAGGATCAATATTATTGAGTTGACTGAAAAGCAGTCTATTTTGTACTTGGTTTTTCATAAACAGCACTAAATTTTCCAAATTCCCGGATTGAATTAATTGATCGCTGATACCACCGGGTAAATCAGTGAGCTCGGTTAAGGCTAATCCTTTTTCTGGGCTTGAAAGATCAATACAGTATTTCAGTTTAATTATCTGGTTATCGTAGGTGTATTGTTGTGTAAAGATAATGGCTTGTGACATCACACGAGGAGCGGTAACTGTTGACGGTGATGTAAATACCTGCTTCTCCCTTTCCTGAATATTTGGCAGATGGCCGAGAGGGAGGTAAATCTGCAACAACCGATGGCTTTTGATCTCAGAGACCCAAATGATATTTTCATAAATATGTACTCTATTAGAAACACCATCCATGGGGATTATCCAATCTCCCTGGTACCACGCATATTCTTGGTTAATAAACAACAACTGGCAATTTTTACGCAATGTACCTGAAAAAACACTTTCTGGATCACTGGCAGTATAGAGAAACAATTCTCGCTGTAAGTCATAAAGACTGAAATCGCGTTGCTCATCACTCGGGTTAAAGCCAACGATACGGATATATTTAACCGTTTCTTTGAAGTTGACGGTGTGATTTTGGATATAGCGTTTTAGCGCACCGATTTTGTGTATTTGCTGATCGCTGCCGGGGATAGGTGTGATACTGATAACCAGAGGAACAAGACGAAATGCTTGCAAATCGACAGTAAATCCGCCTTCCGGTAGTTGAACGATAAGCTTGGTGGTCGCCCGATGGGCAATTGTCAAAATACTGATGGTCTGTTGTTGGGATTGATTATTACCGATATTGACTACACGTTCGAAATAAATCTTAACCTCGCCTTCCTGTTTCACTTCGAAACGACTCTGAATACCACTCAGGTGGTAAGCATCGATGATCCATTGTGTGTCCTTATTTTCGCATTCAATTTTCATGTTTGCTTGGGCGTTATTGAGCACTAACACCACAGTCGCTGCTTGGGTTGGGGGGGCATAAAAGACGTAGTAAAGCTGCTCTTGATAGATGTGATGACTGACGGGCTGATTTTCTGCCACCCCTGGCGCTATCAATTTATAGTGATCATTCCCTAAGAAAATTTTTACTTCAGTGTATTGGTAGTGAATATCAAGCCCAATCAGCGCGTGGTAGTAAGCATTATTCCAGATCCATGAGGTATCGTCGGCAAACTTTCTACCTTTTCCCGAATCTGTCACTGTTGACCCTAGGCTATCCCGTTCTACCTCTTCTCTGCGCTGAGTAAATGCGGATAGATCGTATACCGCTTCAATGTTAGCCTTAGGTGTACCAGGTAGGATTAATGTCTTCACGCCCGGTCTTTTTTGCTGAACCGCGATGTTTTTTGTCAGGGGGCACTTAGCGAGTTCACGAAGATTAATGTCAGTACCGCTATCCGGCCGGTTACCTATTTGTTGCCCCTCGTTATCAAAAGTGACCTGCCACTGTTTATTAGCTAAATTTATTTGTCTGATCACTACCCCCTGATAGGGTATTAACACGTTTTTAACGCTCAAAAAGCCGCCCTGATCCCAACCTTTTTTCATCTGATTAAAATAAAGGTCAATGATTTTGGCATTGGCTGTTCTGTCTCGTGTCGATCCCCCCATTTTCGGCAAAAAATAACGCATCACTGCCAATGCAATACCGTCAGTAAAGCGCCCTCCATTGGCAAAGGGAGAAGCAACAGGCTCACTGAAAATACCTAACATAATACCCAAGATATTGAAACGTTCTCTGCTGAGCGGAGTACTTGGTTGTGCCGGGTTAGCTTGCAAAAAATCATCCCGCTCTGGGGTGACCACAATGGGTAAGCTAGTGTTGTACTGTTGCTCGCTAATAAATTTGAGATGAATCTGCAATTGTGTGAAGGTTAAACTGTTAGCACGATGTATCGCGTTGATATGAGAATATCGCTCTATTAATTGCGTATTTTTATTGTCACAGCGTTCTACACTAGCTGCTGATTTATCTTTGAGAGGGTGTAAAGCATAATAATAAAGCGGAATGGCAGACTGCGGATGTAAACTGTACATGGCAGTATTGAGCTGATCAATGGCAGTTTTCACCTTGTTGAGTTTACTTTGGTTATCATCTAAATCTGTGACATTTGCCAGTAAAAAATGATGAATATTACCTAAATAAATAGCATTAAAGGGCGCTTTACTGTGCTTGGTTTCCAAAATACGCCGAACTTTATTGGGCTTACTGAGATTAAACTGATAAAAAGTAAATTGATTCCGCATGACACGTCTTTGCAAACGTTGAAAGGCGGCTTGTGGATTGCTAAGCAGTGGCTGGATCCGCAGGTTAAATTCGAATTTTCCGCCAATAAAATCAATATCGTCATACCACGCCTGGTATGTTTGCTTTTCCAAACTGTGTTGCAATATTTTTATCAGAGCAGCCATCCTGAAATAGCGGTTGTCGACGATAACGATCTCATGGTTACCTTCCCCCATCGCCGCGAGCAATGCCATACTGTCCGCATTGACCAACACCGGCGCGTGCGCCACTGCGCTCTGAAGCGCGTGAGCACTGCTATTACCTATCCATTCATCGAATTTTTCAGGTTTATTGCTCCCTAAGAAAATATTTTTTTCGGGATTAATCTGGGGCGTTTGCATCACATCCCCTACGCTAAAATGCTCTCGGTTAAATTTAGTCACTGTGCGCAAAGCCAGAGCAATATTATGTTCAATAGGTTGGTATTGCTTATTGATGCCGCGACTCGTTTGGCTAAATTCAATCTTAGTCTCTTCTTTTGTAACAGGAGCCCAATCGATTTTTAATGCGGAATTTTTCGAGGGGGGAATGAAGTTGCCGATCCATTGATGCCCCATCATATCGACGGTCAGGAGTTTTTCTTGCACGATAATACGATTAATCTTGATACGATTTTCATGTAATGATGGGTAGAGATCGTTAATAAAATTCTGGAGCAATACTTGGCTATCATCAGGATCATTAGTCCTATTATTGCTCAATCTACACCCCAAAAAGGTCAGTTGTTCTCGGATCACCTGACCATTATCTACTGCCAGTAGGCTAGCTATTTCATTAGGGTTAAGCGTTAGTCGGGTTCCATTACCCACCAGCGTGATATGGGTTTCGTATTGATGCTGATTATCCAAAGTGGCCGCTATTTTTATTAACCGATGGTTTATACCATCGTATCGGTACCAGGTCGTCAGCTGGCGGTTTTTGTTGTATAAAAACTGTGCCGCCGCCTTTGAAGTAGAATTATCGTCACCTAGTTGTATAATTTGTTGCCTATAATACTGGGGGCTAGGGATAAAATTACCACGGTAGCGCATTGCGCCTAGTAGCCGTGATTGATCCGCTTCCTCTGTGAGGAAAGACGCCTTAATGGTAAAGGGGATCATCAGTGTAGGGAGTAAATCGCGATTATTAACGGATAGGGCATGTATTTCATCCAGTAACTGAATACTGACACCTTGATAGCCCCCCATACCATACAATTCTGCGGAAGCGTGGTCATCTCGGCTGGCAAACGCTTTTCGGTAACTTATCAGGGCTTGAGCATTGGTTTTGCATGATAGTCCAGAAAGAGTTTGCTGCAATGTAGGGCTGACGCTCTCTGATAACAATAAAGGATCGCTCAAGCCATTAATATGGTGCTCTGGCGTATCAATAATTTGGTGTATATGCGATAAATTTAGCAATAATCTATCGATAAAAGGGCTATTTTTTTTAGCAAGCGTGATTTTATTATTGCTGCCAATATAACTAAATTGAAAATAGGGATCGACCTTGGGCTCTTCCAGTGGCATAAACAACGATATGCCATTTTTTTGTGTCTGCTTTATCAATTGTTCAATTTCTTGTTTTAACTCAGGACTGATGGCGGCTAACTGATAACTATCAATAAGTTTAGCGCGTCCTGGCATCGATCCTTCTTTCATCAAACTATTGAGAATGAGTGAGAGAATAGCGGCTTGACTGCACATGCCATCAGGATCATGGCTGGTTTTTTTTATAAATTTACTAAATAATTTTTTATTAATTTCGGGTAGTAGATCGTTATCGATACATATCCCTCCCTGTTTTTTTAGTATCAATAAGCGGAATATATCACTAGCCGCGGTGAGATTATTGCGTAGTGCCAGTTCCTTTATATACAATTCTTTTATCAGTAATAGGGATTTTTCATTGGGATCAAAAATAGTGTCCATATATTCTATACTGATATCAGTATGAGGGTTTTCTTTTTTTAACTTAGCCAAAGCCTGACGAAAACTATTATGACAGTCGTTCCAATACTCTGATAATTCTTTGTTTTCACCTAAGGAATTTTTAACTAAAAAGTCAAGTATTGCTTTGTCGAACGTCACTTTTTTGTTTGACAGCATATGCTGATAGATTTTATTTTGCCACTTAATTATCTCCGTGTTAAATAGCGAATAAAAATCATTATGATCCGTGTCAATATTATTTAATATATCCCAGCTGGTTTTTTTTCGTATACGTGAAAATAACTCGCGGGCATAATAGGCATTATTATCTGTCCAAATTTTTATTTTATAATGAGGATTATTGGCTATCCATAAGTTAATATATTCTTGCTGGATAAGCTCTATCTTACCTAAGCAGATAAAATGTAGCGTTTCATCAACCAATTGCATTATTACTTCAAAACGAGATAGCAGTAATTTTCGCAATTCATTATTATCTATTCTTTCTTTATTTTTATTAAAAACAACGATATTTTGATAAAGATTATTTATCATTCTTAATAATAACGTCATTTCTTTTTTGGGAGGAATAGCAGGTATTATTTTTTCGTATGCTATTTTTGAATCAATAAAAATTTTATACATACCATTAATATGATAATACTTACTGTCGATCATGATGCTCGTCAATTTTTTAATAATGTCTATAGGTTTCATTATATTGATATCCTTTTATTATTTATTACATTAATTTTAAATTTTTTGATTCTCTGTATAGGGCGGGATTTAATTTATTTGTGAAAAAGAAAAAGCCCTGGCAATTAACCAGGGCTCTTAGAATAATGTCGAAATGACAGGATATATCTTATTATCGCGATATTCTAAGCCAACTTTATGCACAATGCAAAGAGGAATAATCGCCAATATGATGCGGAGATTCCTATCAGTCAGCTGTTACCGCGAGGTGGATCATTAAGGTTAACCGTAGCGATCCCCGCCATCTGAACGATAAGCCTGAGAAAAATTTTTTTAAAAATTTAGCATTAACCTATTTGAATATATGCATACATGCATTATTATTTCGCCATCTATTTGTTTTATTGATTATTAGCTTTAAAATGATTCATTTGCTAAATATTGTTCAATTTTGACCAGTGAGCAATAGAGTATATACCCATAGCCCTTGAAGTTGCCTTCTGTTGCCAGGGCGTGAAACCTGATTCGGCTATACCATGAGGGCGAAGGGTATAATTTACTTGTAATTTATGACGACATTAATGGTTAACAATGACCCCAGAAAGCAGACTTGATTATCTTAAAGATGTATTACAACTACCGAGCTTAGTGTTTGATGAAGAAGGCTGTTGCATCGTCACTTTTGATGATATCCCTATTAATTTTCAAACGATCGAGGATCGTTTGGTGATGACGATTTATATCGCTGAGTTGCCAGAAAATACTGAGGCTAATTTTTTCGCTAAATTACTGGCGGCTAATCTTTATTGGAAAGCGACTCAAGGCTGTACCTTGGCGTTTGATTCAGAGAGTCGATCACTGGTTGCCCAGGTGGTTGATGATGAAAATAAAGACATTAAACAAGTATTGGAATCACTACTAAAAGTTACCGAGGGTTGGCGTACTTATATGGATAACCCTCCCATTCCACATAAACGACAAGATATTAGAGGAATAAGGTTATGAGTATTAATGGAGTTATAGGTCTGTTATTTTGGGAAAATTCTGCAGAGCTAAAAAATGGTTCTGACTTGAACCATTCTAGTGCAGTCTTATCTCCAGATGGATCTCAGATAGAAGTGATCCATCATCAGAAGACAACGTCAGCTGGCGGAGAAAGACTGACAGAGGTGGGGAGACGAGTTCATGAGGGTTCTTTGTCAGTATTTGATCCTACATCCGGCAATGTGAACCCTTCTGCTGAGGGTAGGAGAATGGGGGATGTTTTCCCAATTACGTATTTAGAGAAACGTCAATATGACAAACTTGCTACGAAATCCTCTAAACCTATACAGGCATCTGAATTTAATGAAAAGAAATTTTTAAGTCGTCAGGAAATAATGTGTTTAGCAAGAATACCAAGCGGCAAGGAAGGATACGATTCCCACAATTGGCAAAATTAAAAAATAGCAGAATCTTATATGATTGCTTATCGGTAATCATGTGATTTCTAGGTAACAACAAGTTATCACTGTATTTTTCAATAGATAGATAGTTTATTGATTTCCATCCCATACAAACGATAAGGTATTAATTATGGAATCCCCAGCAATAGGAATAGGTTCTACAGCATCAACTTCCTACACAGTTTCTCGTAATTGCCAATCAGCTCCAGTATCGCGCACGACTAGCCTAACACATCTTTCTGGAGATTCTGGAAGAGAAGTCTCTCATGTACCGACTTCATCTAGGAATAAACAAGCTAGTGGCTTACATGGTTTATCGAAAGCTGCAAAAAGTGATTCTACGGGATCAATTTCTTCCAGAGTTCTTGAGAACGGGCAATTACTGGCAGCATCGACAGCATCGGACAAGAGTAACTGTGTATACATCTCTCAAGGAAGTCTTGAAAGAACAGTCTCTGATGTAACTTTACTTGAGAATGAACACAGTAGCAGCTCAGATGATTTATCGAGAGCTGTAGCTCTTTCGGATAATGAACTTACTCTAAGCCTTCCTGCAGGAAATGCTGTAAAAGTTCGTCATGTGAATCAACAAAAAGTTACGCCAAAAATTGGCAATGTAGTTGGTTTATTGAAAAATATAGGAAAAGCTGCAGGAACAGCACTCTTGTGTACTGTAAAAGGAGGTTTTACAGTAGTACACTTTTTTTTCGGTGATGCTGAGGTTTTCCCTTCCAAGGGTGCGAGGAGAGTGACAGGCAGCTCTTCCGGGGCTTCGTGGAGGGATAGCGGCGACGCTAGCACGGTTTTGCAGAGAGGCAGCGGCGGCGCTAGCACGGGATTTATCAAAGCAGGATTAAAAATAGCCGGTCATGGAGAAGTTTGAGCTACTACATATAAAGACGCTGGTATGATGTAAGATCATGAGTGACACAATATCTTATAAACTTAGTAATATCATTTCCAACGTTTTAAATAGCGATGAATCTAGATGCTTGTATAAATAACAGGCATTTCATAATCTCAAGAGAAAAGGGTGTCGCGTACATTTTTTTACGGCACGGGGCACCCTTCCACTTGTTTTAATTAACGTACACCATCGTGTTCTAGATTAAAAGGATTTGGCTATAAAATCAGGAAACAGCTACCCACAAGGTACTAATCTGCGTTCGCACATGATGATCCTGCAATGACGGCATCCCCCCTGGCACCGAAGAAAAAGCAGACATCAGATTGACCATTTGAGCAATCTTCTCTCCGCTCAGCTGGTATCCGCCGGCTGTTATGGTTTCTATTGCGTATTCTGGATTTTGGTAATGATTTTTAATCAGCACGCTTCCGTTCACTGCGCCGTCATCGGCTCTCCTAATCAGCACCTTGAGAGCGTTATCTTGTTTTTCCAACCATATCTTTTCGATGTCGACAGAGGTCAATGCTAGCCTGTCATTGCCGCCACTTTCGCTGATGATATCGTGGCCATCACCATCGGCAAACTGATAAATATCGTCGCCGATGCCTGCTTCAAGGGTATCGTTGTCTTGCCCACCGGACAGAATATCGTCTCCGCTGCCACCATAAAGAAAATCGCTCCCTGTGCCGCCGTCAAGAATATTATTACCTTCTTCAACCCATAATATATCGTTGCCTTCACCGCCTTTGAGCGTATGATTTCTGCCGCTATAGTCTGCTACCATGTCGTCCCCAGCGAGTACATCCAGCTGGTTGTTGCTAAGAGCCGTCCCATTATAAATCACCACGCGGTCATTACCGGAGGTCAGGTTTACCCGTCCCAGCGAAACTTCATTCGCTTCATTAACGTATAATTCGATTATATGGTTACTTTCGCTGAGCAGTGATAAATGCCGGTGCCACTCATTTTTCATAAAATTGCGAATACGTATTGTAGGATGTTGTGTTGGTTGATCACGATGACTGATCACCACATCGTCACCTGCTATTGTTAAATGGATGTACTTAACGGGAAACGGCACCGATAGACTATCCCGCCGTACATTTTTAACCTCCTTTTCCGAGCTATCGTAATTGTCGATAACGATTTCACGTTGAGGGGTTTCTCCCTTGATAAGATAAAGATCAGTTCCGCCTTTCCCCATCAAAATATCGTTGCCTTCCTCACTTAAAAATTGGTTTTTGCCATTATCTCCTTCTCGTCGATCATGATAGAGGGTATCTGCGGTAAACAGCTGGATGAATTTGGGGAGCAAAATGACACTGTCACGACTTTTGCCACTCACGGTAATCTGTCCCTGATCTTGCTTATTACGTGTCACCTGATGAAGCTGTATCTTGTTTTTCTTCACCCCTAAGGTTCGATTTTGCCAACCGCGATCCAGATTGGGTTCATATTTCGCTACCAGTGTTGTGATCAACTGCCAGCTATTTTTTGCATCCTTAGTCATCCTCGACGGCCAGCCTTTTATCAAAAAACCATCACGGGTATACAGGAGAAAATTGTGTTGTAGTTCCGTCTTTTTACCGTTTGCCGTCGTAGCATACATATGGCGTAACTCTAGCGTCGTCAGTGTATGATTATCATTACGTAAGCTGATAACAATATGCTCCCCACGCAGCGTCACAGATTCTATTTTATCGGCTTGATAATCAATCAAAATATTGCTGATGTCTTCTGTATTTCCTGTTTCCTGTAAACTGATTAAAACAGAATGCGCTTGCTGGTTTTGTAAAATACGATAGCTATCAGTACCTGTTCCGCCCCTGGCCGTTCCCTCGGATAAAATCAACACATCATTGCCGCCATTACCGATAAGTACATCTCGGGCTCCCGCCCCGTTGAGCACATTATCTCGATGATTGCCGATCAGAATATCGCAGGTTTTACTGTGTCCTTGCGCATTTTCGATATTGCGTAAAATGGCAAGCCGTTTATTTTCGTCTAGGGCTATTTCCGTTTCTTTTATTTCATTGTGCTGCGTTTTACTTTTCTCTATATAGCCGACATAGTTAGCGGCAAGATTGATCACATACCCCAATCCATCATCAGGCTCAGCCGTTGCCATCACGACATCATAGTCATTAAGAGGGAGATGAGAGGCAGGATCGGCACCCCCGTCGAGCACACTAGGTTGACCCGATACCGGGCTTCCCATCAGTAAAAAACTGTCGGCATAGCGTCCACCAGTAAAGGTTTTTTTGCCGGAGCCTACCTCAAAATAGTTTCGTTGTTCCCAGGCGCCGGTCGCCGTATCATTACCTTCATTCAGCTTGAACCAAACTATCTTATCTTGCTTGCGCAAAGCGATAAAAGAATGCGCGTTAACCTCTCCGGCAGTATTGAGTGACAATAATACTTTTTGGCCGGTTTCTCCTCGCGTGATGCCCAAAATATGTTGCTGCTCTGGTATCGCTAACATATTGGGCTGATCATCGCCACTTTCCCTCTGTTCTTGACGGCTATCGCCATCAATCATCGCGCCAAACTGCCCATCCGCTTGCCCCTGGGCGAAGGTATAGCTGCCATCGTCGTTGATAATCACCAAATCCGCGCGATCATCTTGATCTAGGTCATCTAGCTGTATCTGTGAAGCTTTAATCCCCGTCAGATTGTTGAACATGTCGCCGAGTAGTTCACAAGACTGTGTGTTCAAGGCAGTCAGTTTTTTCTGTCGATTACTGCTGCCCAATAAGGTGTGGATTTTCCCTTCGTCAGTGAATGAAACAATATCGTCACAGCCATCGCCATTGATATCAGCCACGCCTTGGTGAGTATAACGACTGGTAAAAGCCTGTAGAGGAATGGTCGGCAATATAGCCGAATTGACTGTTTTCGCCTGTATCCGCTGATAGATACGCATTTGTCTTTCACTGAATGGCGTACTAAAAGGGGACAGCGTAGTTAACGAAAGGGCGTCAGCAGGAACCGCTGTCGAGGGGGTTGGTGTAATGAGCGTATTATAAACACTAAATCTTCCGGAGCGGGTGCCGTAATAAAGCCAAATCTTTCCGCCACTGAACGACACCAAATCAGCATGGCCATCACCATCAATATCGCCGCATATTGCCCCGGGGTTGGCTAAATCTTCTAAGATATTTTGTGGCAATCGTTGTCTGATAGGGAAAAAACTACCGTTCTCTTGTGCCAACATAATTTTCAGCGTGGTTTCCCCCTCGGTGCGGATCGCGGGGAAAAGAATAATATCATCACGGCCATCACGGTTAATATCACCCACCAGACGCCGGGGGTGAGCAAAATTGTGTGCCAGGAAGGGAATATTTTTAATTAATTTTGCTTGATGATAAGCGCCATTTTCAGCCGCAGTGAGCAGATAAAATCCCTGAGGAGAAAAGTTGTCAGCGCTAATGATAAAAGACCGTAAATTGCTAATTTAATTTGTCCACTCAAGCCAGAATGCAGTTTCCTTTGTGGTGACAAAGCCATGAGGGAAATAAGCATGCTAAGAAGAGAGGACCACTACATGATAAAACAACGCCATCAACAGGGGGCATTTATTGTTGATATTGCCCATCAGATAGGGTGTTCAGAAAAGACGGTGAGACGGCACATTAGCTATCCTGCGCCGCCAACAGCAAAACGCGGTAAAAAACAGGTTGCTAAACTCGAGCCCTTTAAAGACTACATCGATTCAAGGTTGAGTGAACAGGTTTGGAATGCGGCGGTTATTTTTGAGGAAATCCGTGAAAAAGGCTACCGGGGTGGGAGTGCGATGCTCCGACGTTATATACATCCCAAACGTCCGCTCAGGGCCTCGAAAAACACGGTACGCTTTGAAACCCTCCCCGGTTATCAACTTCAACACGATTGGGGAGAAATCATCGTTGAGGTGGCAGGCTCTGCCTGTACGGTTAATTTTGCCGTTAATACGCTCGGTTTTTCGCGTCGCTTTCATGTCTTTGCTGCCCCTAAGCAAGATGCTGAGCACACGTATGAATCGCTGGTTCGCAGCTTCAATTACTTCGGTGGCAGCGTAAAAAATGTCTTGGTAGATAACCAAAAAGCCGCTGTTATCAAACATGGACAAAATGGCCACATCGAGTTCAATGCGGGCTTCCTGCAACTGGCTAATCACTATGGGTTTAGCCCTCGCGCCTGTAAGCCTTATCGACCGCAAACGAAAGGCAAAACCGAACGGATGGTGGGCTATGTTAAACACAATTTTTTCACTCGCTACCGTCAGTTTGAGAGTTTCGCTCATGTTAATCAACTGCTAGCGATGTGGCTGGCGAAAGTGGCAGACCAGCGTCATCTTCGTCAATTCAAGCAGACACCGGAAAATCGTTTTGCTGAGGAAAAAATAGCCTTGATGCCACTCCCTGCGACTGATTTCGATACCAGCTACTTCGACCTACGACAAGTGGCATGGGACAGCTATATCGATGTCAGAGGTAATCGCTATAGCGTGCCTTCATTCTGGTGTGGTCGTGCGGTTAATATTCGTATCGGTTTAGATAATACGCTACGTATTTACGGCGATGAGCAACTGCTCGCGACGCATCTCTTGCAGGAGGTAACGCAGGGCTGGCAAAAGGTGCCAGAACATCATCAAGCCCTTTGGCAACAGGTCAATCGAGTAGCGTCTCGTTCGCTCAGTGTGTATGAGGAGCTACTCTGATGGAAATGGAAAACTTGTTGATACGGTTAAAAATGGATTACCTGGGCGATGCGTTGGAGAGTTTATGTGAAGAAGCCACCAAGAAAGCACTGAACTACCGTGAATTTCTCCAGCAGGCATTAGCCCAGGAATGGAACGGGCGTCACCAAAAAGGCTTGGAATCGCGGTTAAAACAAGCACGTTTGCCGTGGATAAAAACCTTGGAGCAATTTGACTTTACTTTCCAACCAAGTATAGACAGGAAAATTATCCGCGAGCTGGCGGGGCTGAGGTTTGTCGAACATCATGAAAACGTCATTTTGTTAGGCCCACCTGGGGTAGGGAAAACGCATTTGGCGATAGCGCTGGCTGTCAAGGCAGCTACAGCTGGGCATCGGGTATTGTTTATGCCTCTGGATAGACTCTGCTGTACCTTAATGAAGGCAAAGCAAGAAAACCGTCTGGAACGCCAACTTCAGCAACTGTGCTATGCCAGGGTATTAATACTGGATGAAATCGGGTATTTACCGATGAATCGCGAAGAAGCTAGCCTATTTTTCAGGTTATTGAGCCGTCGTTATGAAAAGGCGAGCATCATTCTCACATCAAATAAAAGTTTTACTGATTGGGGGGACGTATTCGGTGATCACATTTTAGCAACTGCGATTTTAGACAGGCTTTTACATCATTCAACCACATTGAATATTAAAGGAGAAAGCTATCGACTCAAAAATAAACGCAAAGCAGGCATGTTGCCTATAAAAACGACTGATATTATCCAGGCGCCTGGAATAGAAACCCAACAGGAAAATTAGCAAAAACTGGACATTTTAAAGTAGCAAAAAGTGGTCAATCTAAAGTAGCGTTGACACCGGTGTCGTGTTATTCAGAGAACTCAAAGAGTTAGGCTATACAGGTAGCCTGTCGTTGTTACGTCAGTATTTGTATCTGTACCGTGGCAAACCTACGCCAGAGCCCATCGTGCGTTTTGAAACCGAAGCCGGCAAGCAAATGCAAGTCGACTGGGGTCAAATGCGGGGGGGTAAATCTCCCCTTCATGCCTTTATCGCTGTCTTGGGGTATAGCCGGGCGATGATGGTGATATTCACTGATAACATGCGATACGACACACTTGAGCACTGTCATCGACTCACCTTGGATTACTTCCAGGGCGTGCCCCGTGAAGTCTGGTACGACAATATGAAAACGGTGGTGGTGGAGCGTGATGCTTATGGTGAAGGCAAGCATAAGCTTAATCAGGCGTTTTACCCGTTTGCCAAAAGTATGGGGTTTATCCCGAAGCTTTGCCATACCTATCGGCCACAAACCAAAGGCAAGGTTGAACGAATGGTACGCTATGTCCGGGATAATTTCTTTCGTCCGCTCAATACCAAGTTATTGGCGTTGGGCCTGACACTCGATACTGACACTGCCAATGAGCACGTCACGCTATGGCTGGAAACGGTGGCACACCAGCGGATCCATGACACCACCAGAGAAAAACCTGCACTGCGGCTTATCGATGAACGTAAAGCACTACAGGCATTACCTCCCGAAATAGTACCGATAAGCTCTTCTCTGGCCAGCGAGCGCTCATTACCTTCGGTCAATGAGTTGAGTCAGCAACCACTGCATCATGCTCTTAGCGTGTATGACCAACTGATGGAGGCGATATGAACCTGCAATTATCCCGTATTGGCGAACTTACCTCAGCGCTGCAACTGCCGGGGATTGATGCAAATGCCTGCGATTTAGCCCAGCAGGCGGCGCAACAAGAGTGGGATTATCTGACCTTCCTGGAGCAGATTCTGCAGTGTGAGAAACGTTCACGTCATCAGCGGAAGCAGCATATATTCACCCGAATGGCTGGATTCCCTGGCCTAAAAACGCTGGAAAACTTTGATTTTACCTTCGCCGCGGGGGTGCCCAAAAAACAGGTCATCGAGTTAGCGTCGTTGTCATTTATTGAGCGCCAGGAGAATGTGGTGATGCTGGGGCCGTCAGGGGTGGGCAAGACCCATATCGCAATAGCCCTAGGTTACAAGGCCGTGCAGGCAGGAATCAAAACCCGTTTTATCAGTGCATCTGACTTAATTCTGCAACTAGCCACAGCGCAGCGACAAGACAACTATAAACAGGTCATGCAGCGCGCCGTACAGGCACCCAGGTTGCTAATTATTGATGAAATCGGCTATCTGCCCTTTACCGTACATGAGGCAAAATTGCTGTTTGATGTTATTGCCAAACGCTATGAAAAAGCTTCAGTGATATTAACAAGCAACTTGCCTTTTGGTCAGTGGGGACAAGTCTTTGCAAACGATACAGCACTCACCTCGGCCATGTTAGACCGGGTACTACACCACTCACATATCTTGCAAATCAAAGGAGAAAGCTATCGGATCAAAGAAAAAAAACAAGCCGGATTAATGGACAAACCCAAAGTGTAGTGGATCACTTTTAGATTGTTGCTGTGGATCAGTTTTAGGCTGTTGTTGACAGTTGCTGGTCTTCTTGCGCCCATCCGGCCTGTAAGGCGTGTTTCGCGCGCTGATAAGCCGCGGTGATTTTTTCTAATTGCTCAGTATCAGTAACCCCTTCTTTTTGTTTCAGGTAGTGGTTATCCAGCTGAAAGGTTTGAGCAACCCGCTGCGCCTGTTGCGGTGTTAAGCCCCATTTGGCTTGCTGCTGAGCCTGACGACGAGCAAGCGACTGGCCGTAGTCTTCCATTTGTTTGAGGGCAGTGAGTCCTTTTTGCCGCTGCACGTTCTCACGGGATAGTTGGGCTTCTAGTTGCAGACTAGCATTGATTTCTTTAGCCCGCGCCAACAGGGATTTTTGGTCAGCGGTTAATCGCGATTTAGTTTTTAAATCCGCTATCTGTTGCGTGAACCTCACCTGCTGTTTTTCTTGCTCGCTCATGGCCGTGGTGAGGGTAGCCTGTTGACGTAACATTGCCAGCCGTTGACGGCTTTGCAGTAAGGCGCGGGTGGCGGCATTATCACGATTCACACCCGGTTTTTTATTTTTTGGCGGAGCTTTATTCGCGTATCGGACGGCGATTTCTGCTCGAATGCGCCGCTGCTCCTGGGGACTGAATCGCGCGGCAATTTCATCAAATTTTTTCAGTTCTCGGCTACGCCGCTGGGCGTTGCTTGCATACTGCTCACGCCAGGCATCGCGTCGTCGCAGTGCCCTTTTTTCGTTTTCTTCCGCCTGAAGATAGGCTGTTTGGCGAGCGGCAGCGAGGTCTTGTTGAAATTGCTTTTCTGTTAGCAATGCTTTTTGCCGTTCTAGCCCCTGAATTATGGTGCGATTAAAGTACCCTTTTTTGAGGTCATTTAATTGCGCATTCACCCGGGCGATTTGATCGCGCAGGCTTTGCGCTCTGCCGACATTCAGCATGGCATTCCAAGCGCCGGCCGCCCCTTTTTTTACGTTGACCCAGGCTTTTTCTATTTCAGCACGGTTTTTCAAGGCGCTGGCATAGGCTTCCATCGCCAAGCGTGCTGCCCCCAACGTATTGCCCGACCGTTCCAGTGCTGCTATCTGTTGATACTCGGATGCGGTCAAAAAATGTAATTGCTTGTCTAAGGCGCTCGCGGCAGTCAGGGGCTCCTGCTGTAAACGTTTGAAATGTTGCACCATTTCATCAATGGATTGCCCGGTAGCGGCCGCCATTTTTGCCGCGGCAACACTGATTTGTGCAATTTGTGTACGGTCAAAGGCACCGCTGCCGACCACCTGTGCCATGACAGCGGATAAGGCGGATTGCGTTAACCCATCGCCTGATAATCTTTTCGCTAAGATTTGTAATTGAGCCGCAGTTTTGCCGGCATACTGGCCGGTTAAAATAAGCTGTTTATGAAAAGTACGACTTTCTTGCGCTCCCCGGTAATAGGCCATGCCTATCCCTGCCAGCGCGGTCGCGACCCCGCCGAGCAGCAGTTTGGTGGGGGTGAGCAAACGCCCCATCGCCTTTAATGCATTGCCGATGCCACCAAAACTGTCTCTAATCTGCCCGCCTTGCTGAATAGCAATCATATACAGTGGCATCCCCCCTACCATCGAGGTGGCAATATCAGTAAACTGCATCGGCAATTGACGCAGTGCCTGACGGTATTGCCCCGCGGAGAGCGTGCCTTTTTTCCACGCCGCTTCTTGTGCTTTCAGGGTGGCGATAAAGGGCGCGGCCTGCTGTGTCACCCCGAGCTGAGCGGCTTTATACGCCAACATATCCGCGGTGGTTTTGCCCTGACATTCACTTTGTTCACGCAATGTGGCAATAAAGGCCATTTTCGCTTGAGTGGCGCGTTTGTCTGCCTGGGCTTGTGCCCTCGCCGCTTGCCCTTCCGCGGTTCTTGCTTGTGCCGCTTTCGCCAGTGTCTCCCGTGCTTGATGAATCGCCTGTGCGGCGTGGTCAAAGGTATCGCGGTCAATCAGAGGCGAGTTCTTATACCGCCTAAGCTGCGCTTCCATCGCATCGAGTTTGCTAAAAGCCGCGGTGACAGGATGGATTTTACTCAGTAAATGATGCAGTTCATCACGCTGTTGTTGTAAGCACCGCGTCGCTTGATGGGTTTGCTGGCCGACATGATTCAACGTAGTGGCAGTCGGTTTAAACGCTGCATTGACCGCTGCTGCCTTGCTGGCGGTACACGCAGCGGTTTTGCCCACGTTTTCCAGGGCGTGGATACCTTTTTCTAGGCCAGAGGTATCAACACGGAGTGAAATAGTCGCAATATTCGTCATGTTGAACTCCGCTGATGCATCAGTGACAAGGCAATGCGCTCCATGTGTCTAATATCGTCAAAAACGGTGGCAATGTTTTCTACCCCTAACAGCGCCATCACCTGCGGCAAGCAGCCGTAATCCAGCCCGGTGGGCGCTGTCATCCCCGTGCGCCATTGGGTTGACATCGCTTGCATTACCCTGAACGCAGGCCAAATATCTGGCCAGACCTCGAGGGGGGTGGGGGAAAAGTCCTCTGGGCGTAAGCCCGCACAGGCTAATGCTTCCACACTGGGCGCAGGGGTGTAGAGCGCGGTTGCCACCGCCCTCAGTTTTTTTCGCGCTGTCCCAGGAGCTCGCGGTAAAAGGTGGTGATGATGGCTTCCAGCGCTTGCGGGTAATTATTCGCCAAGCGGGTCAAATTGTCGCGGGTGAAGTCATCGGGAAGCGCCCAGGCGTCGGTAATGCTCTCGACAAAATCGAGTCCGGTTTGGTTTTTGCGTTTTTCCATCGCCGCTACCTCATTAAGGGGGAGGTGCTTGAAGGTAAAGGTGAGGATGCCCGCTTCCAATCCGGCGCGTGGAATTGCGACATCGGCCTTAAAGCGGGGTTGGGGTTGCAAGGTAAATTCAATTGACATGGGGGCTCCTTATGCTGTCACTTTGTAAAATGTCATGGCGGGGCTCTGCATAT
Organism: Candidatus Regiella endosymbiont of Tuberolachnus salignus; assembly: GCF_964020115.1. Classification (NCBI taxonomy): domain Bacteria; kingdom Pseudomonadati; phylum Pseudomonadota; class Gammaproteobacteria; order Enterobacterales; family Enterobacteriaceae; genus Candidatus Regiella; species Candidatus Regiella endosymbiont of Tuberolachnus salignus. Next base: position 2,825,778 of record NZ_OZ026542.1, on the reverse strand, counting down.
TCAGCACCAATGAGACGGTTTCCACCGCATTGGCTTCGGTCGTCGGTACCTCGTTAAAAGCCAGCGTCGCTGACCAGTAACGCTTTTCCTTGGCCAACGGCACTGACATGGCCATTGCTACTGTCTCTTGATGCTGATCGGCGGCACGTAATAGCGGATACACTGCTAATGAAGCATCGTGCCCCAAGGTGTAGGTCAGTGTGCGCGGGGCTTTCACGGTGTTGATATGGCGTTGCACGGTATCGGATAAGAATTGCAGGCTAACGGTTTGTTGCTCACCACCGGTACTGGACACGTCTTTGATTTGCGGGATTTCTGTCCAGGTTTTTATTTTGCGCAGCTGACCAATGCCACCCCCGGCTGGAAATTGAGCAGTCTGGCGGGTATCAATCGCTTCCAGTGTGATACTGGTCACGGTGGCGGCAGAAACACGCGCCACCCGTTCATTGAGTCCCGTCCAGTCCGATGCAAGATGAACGATGTCATCTTTTTTAATGTTGTTGTTGCCCACCACCGTGAGCACCGCAGGAGCAGCATTGCTGATAGCGGTAAACGGCAGCGCGGTTTCATACGCTGATGCCAGGTAAACCTGGGCACCATTGGGTAAAGCAAAGCCCATAAGGCGTCTCCGAGTGTTGAGATAATAAGAGGGTATTTAAAGATAAATTATTCAGGATGTGTTGCTTTTACATCCGCTGCGCCCGATAGCGCATACTGAGAGGCAAACTGTAGGTGGTACAATGGGTGATGCCGGCAAACAGCGTGGGCACGCTGACGATGGTGCAGCGGATAATGCTATCGCTTAAGGTGGTACCCAGATCAAACACACTGATGATATCGTCAGCGAGAGTCTGGATAGGCGATTGACCGCTGCCCGTCGGGGCACAGAGTGTGATTTGATAAATGCCCTGATAAATCCGTGACACTTGCGCCAAATCCAAGCATTCGGTCGTGGCGGGCAAACAGGTGATGCACAATGACGATGAAGCATTCAAAGACGATGTATTTATCGTTAATGAAGATGAGGAATTTACCGAACAAAGCATGAACCCTGCTGTTCAAGGTCAGGATTTACGCTTTGCCTTTGACCGCCCTGAATATCGGGTGATGCTGGTTGCCGACAAGTTCCAAACCGGATTTGACCAACCCAGGTTAGTCGCTATGTATGTGGATAAAAAAATTGCTAACCATGTCGAAATTGTTCAAACCTTTTCTCGCCTGAATCGCATGGCTCCAGGCAAGGACGAGGTCTTTATCATCGACTTTGTGAATGATCCGGCGAATGTTCGTCAAGCCTTTTCACTGTATGACGATGGAGCGCATATTGATGACGTACAAGATCTGAACGTGGTCTATCAAATCAAAGAGCGCCTGGATGAACACGGGCTTTATGGTGAGAAGGATTTAGCCATTTTCAAAGAGGCGAGGTTCAAGACCATCCGTGACATTACCCAGGCACAAACACCGCAGCACAAGGCATTGTGTAATGGTCTAATGTTTCCGGCCACTTTTGAAGAGCTGTAATAAACTGCAAATCAGAGGTGTATAAAATGAAAAGTAAAAAGAAGCCATTGACATTTACGCTGGAGTTTAAACAAGACGCAGCAAAGTGAGTCCTGTAAAAAGCGTATAGGTGCAAACAAGCGTCAGAGAGTTTAGGGGTTTCATTAAGAGCGATAAAAAGCTGGGTCAAGGCTGAAAGGGGGGGAGTTTCCCCGGTAGGCTCTGAACAGGTGAGTCTTAGTTTGGCCGAGCGTGAAGAATTACTTCGTCTGCGCAAAGAGCGCAATAACTTGTTAATGGAGCGTGAAATATTAAAAAAAGCGGCGGTCTTCTTTGCGAAAGAAAACGGATAAGATTTCAGTTTATTCGTGAGCAAAAGAAGACCTACCTTTGCCCGTTATCCAAAACGCCATAAGATAACAACGGACAGCGCTCATAATCATTCTATCGTACCCAACCTGTTGGCGCGGGAATTTACCGTTACTCAGAGAGAGGAGGTATGGACAACGGATATCACCTATGTTTGGACTTATGAAGGCTGGATGTATTTAGCGGTGGTGATGGACTTATACTCGCGCCAAATAATCGGTTGGGCAATGGCAGCCCACATGAAGACAGCACTGTGTGTACAAGCTCTCCAGATGGCTTACTGGCGCAGAAAACCTCCAAAAGGGTTGCTCCATCACTCAGATAGAGGCAGCCAATATACCCGCCATCAGTATCGTGCCCATTTGCAAGTGATGGGTGTGCAAGCCAGTATGAGTGGTAAAGGGCAAGGTTGGGATAACGCACCAACAGAACGTTTTTTTCGGAGCTTGAAATATGAATACTTGAATTATGAAATACTTAAAACCCGTAATGATGCCAAGTTAGAGGGGCTGGATTATTTAGCCTATTACAATAGTAGAAGACCACATAGTCTACTCGCTTATTTTTCACCCATCGAATTTGAGCTTATACCTGTAATCAATTTGTCTTAAAAATGTGTCTGGGTTTACTTGACCACTACATTGTATACGGCAACGGAAGGGGCTGGTGCATTCCCTGGTGGGAACCTCGGCGAATGTAGCCGATGTGACGCAAGTTCATCACCTTCTTCACGGCCAAGAAGAGGTTGTTCATGGTGATGCCGGTTAGCCAGGTCACTTGGCACATCCCCCGACGGAGGGTATTGCCCTTGCCCGGGCAGGAGCAGCAGGTATGGGAAAAACATCGGCATCAGCAAAGTCTCAACGCGAAAATCCGGGCTAAAGTAGAACACCCCTTCCGTGTATTAAAATGCCAGTTCAACTTTAGAAAAGTGCGTTACAAAGGCTTAGCTAAAAATACGGCGCAATTATTCAGCTTATTTGCTTTGACCAATCTCTTTCTCGCTAGAAAAATTTTGTTTTGTCGCCCCTAATTGACCCTTGATACTGAAAAATGTAACGCTATTAGCTCAAAATATAGCATTCATTATCGGTTCTTCAGGGGTTCCATATTGTTGGGAGTAGTAATTCTTGATAACTAAAGACTAGTCTGTATACTAGACTGATCAAAGCAAGGAGTTATGTTATGAATATTGAAATTGGATCATACGAAGCAAAAACAAAACTACCGGAGCTTTTGCGTGGTGTGCAATTGGGTAAGCGTTACACAATCACTCTTAGGGGTGAAGCGATTGCTGATTTAATACCATCAGGTACCTCTCAAAAAAATGAGGTTGCAGAAGCTATCATCCACATGAAGCAATTTATGAAGTCGTATCCTCCCATGCTTGGCCTTGATACTAAAGCGTTAATCGAGCAGGGGCGGGATTAATGTGTTTTATTCTTGATAATTCAGTTACGATGCGATGGCTTTTTGGAGATGGTTCGCCCAATGATAAGATGTACGCAGAGCATGTTCTGACCTCGATTACGGATGGAAATGTATTGGTACCTAGTGTTTGGTGTCTTGAAGTTGCCAATGTGATTGCAAGAGCGGAAAATAAATATGGATTGACTGAAGCACGTAGTTCAGAATTTATTCATACGCTTCAAAAGATGCACATAAAAGTCGATCCAGCAACATGCCTATATGCTATGGGGAATACTTTGCAATTAGCACGCAACTATAATTTATCAGCTTATGATGCTTCCTACTTAGAGCTTTCTCTAAGAGAAGGATGGCCGATTGCAACTCTAGACGAAGCACTTCAAAAAGCCGCAAAAAAAGCAGGAGCTAAGCTATTTAAGTGAACAACTCGACCCAAGCGGCTACATCCCATCTCCCCCCAAATTAACTCGCTAACGCTCGCTAGCTATGGACGGAGAATTTCGTGCAAACTGTTAAAATTTTTATTTCAAATAAGTTGATTCATATAGTGTTGTTAACAATGCTACGGCAATATAGCGTTAAGCAAATGAGCTAGAAGATAAAAAAAGATCAACAATCCATTAATACCTTCCCTTTCTGTGCCGAAAAGCAGTCTATTCTCGCACAGGCATAACAAGGCTTGCCGGTATTTTTCACCCCCCCGAATCAGGGCGGGATCCCACTTTAATTTGAACTCTATGTAGGCAGAATGCTCATAAGAGTATTTATCCTAATGAATACCTAACGATGAGCCTGTTTAAGCAATTAGCACTGCTCCCCGACCCGCGTAAAGATATCAATATTAAGTACCAATTGATCGATGTGATTTTCTTAGTTTTTGCCGCGATGTTAAGTGGCGCCTCGGGATGGAAATCTATCCAGGATTTTGGCGAAGCTCAGCTCGATTGGCTAAAAAAGTATGGCACTTATCAAAACGGCCTCCCACGAGGCCATTGCATTGCTAATATTATCAATGCATTAGATACGGATTTACTGGTTCAAACCTTGCTTTCATGGATTAATGAACGACGTGAGCGAACGGGTAGGACGCTGATAGCACTCGACGGTAAAACCTTACGCAGAAGCTGGTCTGAAGAGATTTGTACCGCCTTACATACCGTCAGTGCCTATGAGGTTGACGCCGGTATTACGCTCTATCAAAAAGCAGCAAACAGTAAGGGCAAAGAAGGCGAACTCGCTCGTCAAATCATCGATGCATTAGCGTTGGATAATGCGATTGTGACGCTCGATTCATTGCATTGCCAAACCTCAACGTTATCACTTATCACGCAACGCAACGCAACGCAACGGTGATTTTGTCGTGCAGCTTAAAGCCAACCAAAAGACACTGTTTGAACAGGTAAAACAGCAATTTGCTACCCTGGGTTCTGGATGTGGTGTTTAGAGAAGATGAACTCTCAATAAAGGCGCCGGAGGGCGCCGCACATATGGCTCTTTTCAATCGTGTTGCCTTGAGCCTGATTAAACAACATAAAGGCAAACAAGACAGCATTGCCAGTAAACGTAGAAAAGCCGCCTGGTCAGCCAATTTTCGCAGTCAACTTATTTTTGGATAAAATATCAGCAAAGTGGAATCCCGCCCTGCACTGCCCCCCGAATGGCTTTATCATCCTAGAGTGCTGTCATCTGGCTATATTTCACGTTGGTTACGGCAAGGTAAGGTAAACCGTTATCCTGTAGCCAATGTTGTACCACCCTCCACCTCTTCAGGGTGTTTCGGCACGGGCGGTAAAAATGCGCACTTCTTTTCCTTGATGCCACCATACAGAGCCGAAAACGACGATTTTCGCTTTTACCCTGTTACTCGCTCCGTAGGTAAGGGAGTTTCAAGCATTACATTAAGGTCTCGGGGAAAAGATTTCCTGCAGGATCTTGTCAACGCTACTTTAGATTGACCACTTTTTGCTACTTTAAAATGTCCAGTTTTTGCTAATTTTCCTGTTGGGTTTCTATTCCAGGCGCCTGGATAATATCAGTCGTTTTTATAGGCAACATGCCTGCTTTGCGTTTATTTTTGAGTCGATAGCTTTCTCCTTTAATATTCAATGTGGTTGAATGATGTAAAAGCCTGTCTAAAATCGCAGTTGCTAAAATGTGATCACCGAATACGTCCCCCCAATCAGTAAAACTTTTATTTGATGTGAGAATGATGCTCGCCTTTTCATAACGACGGCTCAATAACCTGAAAAATAGGCTAGCTTCTTCGCGATTCATCGGTAAATACCCGATTTCATCCAGTATTAATACCCTGGCATAGCACAGTTGCTGAAGTTGGCGTTCCAGACGGTTTTCTTGCTTTGCCTTCATTAAGGTACAGCAGAGTCTATCCAGAGGCATAAACAATACCCGATGCCCAGCTGTAGCTGCCTTGTGTCAGCGCTAATGATAAAAGACCGTAAATTGCTAATTTAATTTGTCCACTCAAGCCAGAATGCAGTTTCCTTTGTGGTGACAAAGCCATGAGGGAAATAAGCATGCTAAGAAGAGAGGACCACTACATGATAAAACAACGCCATCAACAGGGGGCATTTATTGTTGATATTGCCCATCAGATAGGGTGTTCAGAAAAGACGGTGAGACGGCACATTAGCTATCCTGCGCCGCCAACAGCAAAACGCGGTAAAAAACAGGTTGCTAAACTCGAGCCCTTTAAAGACTACATCGATTCAAGGTTGAGTGAACAGGTTTGGAATGCGGCGGTTATTTTTGAGGAAATCCGTGAAAAAGGCTACCGGGGTGGGAGTGCGATGCTCCGACGTTATATACATCCCAAACGTCCGCTCAGGGCCTCGAAAAACACGGTACGCTTTGAAACCCTCCCCGGTTATCAACTTCAACACGATTGGGGAGAAATCATCGTTGAGGTGGCAGGCTCTGCCTGTACGGTTAATTTTGCCGTTAATACGCTCGGTTTTTCGCGTCGCTTTCATGTCTTTGCTGCCCCTAAGCAAGATGCTGAGCACACGTATGAATCGCTGGTTCGCAGCTTCAATTACTTCGGTGGCAGCGTAAAAAATGTCTTGGTAGATAACCAAAAAGCCGCTGTTATCAAACATGGACAAAATGGCCACATCGAGTTCAATGCGGGCTTCCTGCAACTGGCTAATCACTATGGGTTTAGCCCTCGCGCCTGTAAGCCTTATCGACCGCAAACGAAAGGCAAAACCGAACGGATGGTGGGCTATGTTAAACACAATTTTTTCACTCGCTACCGTCAGTTTGAGAGTTTCGCTCATGTTAATCAACTGCTAGCGATGTGGCTGGCGAAAGTGGCAGACCAGCGTCATCTTCGTCAATTCAAGCAGACACCGGAAAATCGTTTTGCTGAGGAAAAAATAGCCTTGATGCCACTCCCTGCGACTGATTTCGATACCAGCTACTTCGACCTACGACAAGTGGCATGGGACAGCTATATCGATGTCAGAGGTAATCGCTATAGCGTGCCTTCATTCTGGTGTGGTCGTGCGGTTAATATTCGTATCGGTTTAGATAATACGCTACGTATTTACGGCGATGAGCAACTGCTCGCGACGCATCTCTTGCAGGAGGTAACGCAGGGCTGGCAAAAGGTGCCAGAACATCATCAAGCCCTTTGGCAACAGGTCAATCGAGTAGCGTCTCGTTCGCTCAGTGTGTATGAGGAGCTACTCTGATGGAAATGGAAAACTTGTTGATACGGTTAAAAATGGATTACCTGGGCGATGCGTTGGAGAGTTTATGTGAAGAAGCCACCAAGAAAGCACTGAACTACCGTGAATTTCTCCAGCAGGCATTAGCCCAGGAATGGAACGGGCGTCACCAAAAAGGCTTGGAATCGCGGTTAAAACAAGCACGTTTGCCGTGGATAAAAACCTTGGAGCAATTTGACTTTACTTTCCAACCAAGTATAGACAGGAAAATTATCCGCGAGCTGGCGGGGCTGAGGTTTGTCGAACATCATGAAAACGTCATTTTGTTAGGCCCACCTGGGGTAGGGAAAACGCATTTGGCGATAGCGCTGGCTGTCAAGGCAGCTACAGCTGGGCATCGGGTATTGTTTATGCCTCTGGATAGACTCTGCTGTACCTTAATGAAGGCAAAGCAAGAAAACCGTCTGGAACGCCAACTTCAGCAACTGTGCTATGCCAGGGTATTAATACTGGATGAAATCGGGTATTTACCGATGAATCGCGAAGAAGCTAGCCTATTTTTCAGGTTATTGAGCCGTCGTTATGAAAAGGCGAGCATCATTCTCACATCAAATAAAAGTTTTACTGATTGGGGGGACGTATTCGGTGATCACATTTTAGCAACTGCGATTTTAGACAGGCTTTTACATCATTCAACCACATTGAATATTAAAGGAGAAAGCTATCGACTCAAAAATAAACGCAAAGCAGGCATGTTGCCTATAAAAACGACTGATATTATCCAGGCGCCTGGAATAGAAACCCAACAGGAAAATTAGCAAAAACTGGACATTTTAAAGTAGCAAAAAGTGGTCAATCTAAAGTAGCGTTGACAAAGTAGCCAATATCAAGACGACCATCGCCATTAAAATCCCCCATCACAGCGTTATAGTCATCGGTATCCAGCTTTAATGTACTACTGAGCACCAGTGAACTGCCTGCCTGATCAACGACAAGTCGAGCGACTTGTTGCTGACGCCGCCCGGTAAATTGTGCTTGCACCGCATTACCGCTACCGTTATTCGCATCAATGCTATCATCGATACTCTGTAGATCATTGGGCGTATAAAATTGGTAGCTACTGTCTTTCAGGTAGGTATTAATAAACTCTTTTTGATTAAAATATCGACGCTGACGGTATTTCTCATGCACGCTTTCACTTTCTTCAGGCCTAATGTTGTCTTTAATTACCTGATTGTCAGTGTAATAGATCATCGGGGCGACATGCCGGCTGTTTAGGGTATGGGTGGCCGGTTGCCCCATCAACTGCTTATAAGGATGTGCTTGTAGGGTGACTTGGCCACGACTGTAATAAAGGGTACTGACATTACGGCCATGATTGAGGAATTGTTTTGCGTATTGCTCTTGTTGGTGATTGTACTGCTGACGTACCTGATCTAATGTCTGTTGGTAGCCTGCTTCATTTGAAATAGCCACATCCAGTGGCCGATTCCAGAAAAGCAACCAGCCGCTGTGCAACGTTTGCATGAAGGTGAGATTGACATGTCTTTTCAGCTCTTCGATCTGACGTATTGAAGAATAAAGCTGTGAGGTGATAATCAGTATCAGCCCTGCCGCCAGTGCCACCGGGCCTGCCACTGTGGCGGCGGTTCCCCCTAATGCACAAGCGATGGCGGTGCCGATACCCACAGCTGCCCCGATAAGCGAGAGTGACCCACTGACAATTAAATCTTGTCGTTCCTTTGCGTCAGTGGTATGGGATAAAGCGGAAAACGAATCCTGTGCATTGTAAATATCGAAACCACTGCCAATGACACTTAATGTCGGCCCACCAAATCTCACTATTTTTTGGCCAACGTTGAGCGATGACGATTTCAAGGGTGAGCTGACGGCAGCTGATCCCCCGGTTTTACTGGCATTTGATCCTGTAATCAATTTTTCTCCCAGTTTATTCAAACCATACTGGGTGCTATCAATAGTGAAATTAGAGAGTAAAGAAGCCGCTGACATCTCTAGCCGAAATAGCGCTTCTTGTTTCTTTTGATCTGATAAATTTTCATTTTCGAGTATGTCAAAATATTTTGTTAGATCATAAAGGCCACGTGCGTAACCGTATCCCTGCATGGTTGATCCGCCATAATGGCTGAATCGATTAATATGCGGATACTTGTTGGCCGGCGCTTGGGTATTTAGCCTACCTACCGCTATGGCGATTCTGGTTGGGGCTGAGCTATCGGCGAGCACACGATTACTGCTGGGGGCTAAATGTTCAACGCCCAATGCACTGTTTTGTTGTGGCACTGTTTTTTGCCCGGCGCTGGTTTGCCCCGGCACACTGGGCTGCCCTGGTGCAGAGGGTTGCCCCGTCGAGATGCTGTTACTGGAATGGGTGAGATAGTAATTAAGTCGTTCGAGATCAAAATGCATTCCTGAGGTTAAGGTAATATCAGCCAGCCCGGCGGCATTAATGGCATTACCTTCAATGGTTATCTTCATCTGATCCAGCAATTCAGTCGCGAGCTCCACATCATGAGCAGGCAAAGACACCGCCGATTGCTGTAAATTTTCTGAAAAATGATCAAATACAGTTTGCAACCCGTTTAGCGCTGGCCAAGCCTCTCTTGCCTGTAGGAGATCGATTTGGTAAATCTCGAAGGCGTATTGACCATTGACTTTGTCCACGCCATAACGTTGAGCGCGCGTTTGGCTGTTAACCTGGTCATTTTCCTCCTCCAGGTAATCATCGAGTAACGCCTTGAGTGCCTCGACCGTTTTTATGGCATAAACCCCACGAAGATGTACTTCCCCTATATGGGGATCATACAAATAATAAGCATGTTGCTCATTTTCAACACGAATAGATAGCATCAGCGCATGATGCGCTGTTTTTAACACATAATCACCCACGCCCGCGGTAAAAATAGAAACGGCAGAGCGGGTAAAAACAGGTCGTTTACTGATACCCATTTTCTTTAACTGATGGAAGGTTTTAGGTAACTCCCTCGCTAAAGTGGCTTGCGAAGCGGAATAAGTTCGCATTCTGTTAAAAAACAGTGCTCTGAAAAACTGTCTTGCATTTCCTGATGAGCGTGCATCAAGCCAAATCAAGCCGAGTGCCACTGCTTCAGCCCAGCTATGCCCCATATACAAACCGTGAAGTGCCTCACTGGTTTGTGCTTCAATGTCAGGCAGTCTCCCCGCTTTCATGCCCGCGTTTTGTAACGCCATTTCACCTGTTTTTTGATTGCGTTGCCAGGCTTCACTTTTTTCCAACGCTCGCTGCCCACTTAACGAACTGAGTTGAGAATGTATGCCCCCCAGCTGCTTCAATTGACGCACCTGAACACTCCATAACCAATATTCCATGTCATTGACTGTGGTTAACATTAATCTTTTGATATCCAGCTCATCATCACGGTGAAAAAAATCGAGCAGATCGGCACGCTGATTAGCCTCAAGCGAAAAAAGGCTCTTTTCAGGTGAAAAAGTCAGTTGAGAAACCAGCTTCCTGGTACGCTCTAAACGTGCTGCCAATGTCATGTCTGGCGCAGTAATTTCTTCTTGTTGTGAGGGGAGGGCATCGATTGCTGGAGCAATGGGCGTTGTCACTTGCTGATAAAAAATAGCTAGCTCCGATGTCAGTTGATCGGTGATTTGCAGGCCGAGCGATGTCACTGGGCTGACAGAGGGAACCGCATTCTGCGGGGAAGTAGCGGGAGCATTCAGTAGGCTAGTGAATAATTTTTGCATAATGGCATCGGCCTGTTGCTCAACAAATTGAGCAGGCTTGCCTATTTCATAGCTATCATAATCAAGTTGATGCTCATTCACCTTTTCTTTTAGCAAGGGCGTACTGATTTTTGGCAAAATGAGCGATCTTATCACCTGATCAATTTTGTCATGCAGTTGGGCTATCGCTTGCTGAAAAACAGCTTCGATCTGTATTAACTGCGGCTCTTCCTGTTGATCGACCCATTGTTGTAGCGATAACACTTGCACATGAAGTGGCAGTAGCATTGTCAGTCTTTTAAGCAGGGCGCGTATTTTTGGCGCGGTGGTGGAAAGGTGACGCTGTAACATACTCGGGATAATTTGATCCTGGATTTTTTTTGCAAAAATTTCGGCCAAAAACCGCTCCAGTTTTAATTGAGTGGTTATTTTTTTTATCAAAGATTCGGTCGTTTCGGCAGGAGGATCGGGTTTATTAAAGTCGGATAAACGATCTCCGGTCGGAAACTGGTAAATAGTACGGCCGAAGGTGGCTTTTTCTCCCCTTTGATGCACCGCAATATTGGCAGGCAAAGGAATGTTGGTCGGTAGATTTACCTGTTGTTGTGTCGCGCTGTTTTGTATTGAAATAAAGGTTGGCATTTCTAACAGCACAAAAGGGGTTTCTCCTGTGCCAATTGAGGCAACGGTAACGGAAAATTGAATCCCTTCGGCCTCGTCTTTAAATTTAATCTGTTGTCCGACGGCGGTTACCACGCTTTGTTGTAAACTTTTTTTTAGCTGTATTTGATAGTTATCTGTGCCAAAGCGTGGTTGAACGCTGAAATCTTCAGAAAGTGCCTCAGCGTCAACCCCTGATAAATGTAAATTGAAATTCCCCTTGGCAAAATCGATACGGGCAAAGGCGGTTTTTCCTGCCAATAAAGGTATTGCAATCGTGCTGCCCACATCTTCCTGGGCAAAATTTCGGTTCACTTTCCACCCGTTTTGTTGCCCATTAGGCGCAAAGGTGCACTCGATATGTAAAGGAACTAAGGGGGTTTTCAATAAGGTTGCCAACGATTTTAGAATAATTTTAGCCGCATCGATTTTTACGCTAGTGGAATACGGCGCGATCTGGCCGATCATTTCCGCAAGCGCCTGTTCAGGTATCCGTGGTAACAGCAAAACTTTGATGATAGTGGCCAGATAGATAGCCAATTGATCGAGCCGTTTTTGATAAGCTTCTTTGGAGACATATTGCACAGAGAGTAAATTATTTGGCTGATTTTTATAAATGAAAAGGTCTTGCAGCACCTGCGCTTGTTTGCTCTGTGGAAGCAGGGCAGTGATGATTTCCATTGTAGTCCCGAGTTGTTCCGGGCGTTGTAGCATACCGATAAAAATTGCTTTGAGGCGGTCGGAGGAAAGAACAGTCTGTTGCGGGGGTGGGGTATCTTGCTTTGTTGTCAGCATAATAATTCTCTCCTTAAATGATATGCTTCGTGTGTTAATGACAAACACAGGGACTCTATACCCTTCGCCTTTAAAGCCGCCGCGTTATTGGCTGCGGATGTTTGGCAACTCCATGATTTATCATTAAATATAGTTGATAAACAACCAGCATCAAGAAACGACAACATACCCAATGAATTTCGAGTCACGGCAAGGTGGCAATCAATCGAATCCCAGGAGTGTACAGGTAGTACATGACAGAGGATGAGTGATCGCTGCCAACGCCGCCGTAACTTGAAAGGCGAAGGTCTATTGAATCGATTTTTATCGTTAGTTTGGCTTTAAAATAAAGATGGCGAAAAAGCCAGGAGGGTTCTAGATTTAAAGGATTAGATTTGCTGTAAGAGCCATTTTCTACAAGAAATTTCGAAATTACTACGGAACAGCGTTATACCCTTCGCCTTTGAAGTTGCCTTCGGCTGCTAGGGCGTGCGACCGATGAGCGTAGATATCACTATGTGATTCGGGCGAGGGCTCGCAGCCAACAACGCGGCAGCTTCAAAGGCGAAGGGTATATACTAAGCAGACTAAGGATGCCTGCGATGCCCAAAATGCACACTTCAACAACCGTTCCCTTGCCCGCCCCCATTTACTATAACCATCACAGTGCCATTGAAATACATGCCTTTAAACAGTCGGCAGATTACCCTCAATTCAAAAAAGAATATCAGCAGGCTATTGATAATATCATCCGATTTTATAACCAATATAGTCCGGATAAAGGGCTTGGCATTATCACCTCGGAAATCGGGCTGAAGGCCACAGTTCAGGAGATGTTAACCCAATTTAAGCTTGGTCTCTTTGCCGATAACGTTGATGTGACTTATCTGCATAGTCTTTATTACGCAAAACGACATATGGAGGAGATTGCTCAACTTTTGCTAGCGGGGGAGGGTATAGAAAAGCCGCCGGTAGCAGCAAGCTCGGTTGCTCTGGAAAAAAAATTAGATGAAATTTGTGAATTGGCAAAAAAAATTAAGTGGTGTGGCTCTGGCGTTCAAAGCTACATCCTGAATACTAAACTTAGCTTGAGTACGCCATCAGGCGATCTGTTAAGCAAAATGGCTATTATCAGATTGAAAATCGCGCATAGTGTGGTCACTGAATTTACCAGTGGTGAGGCGATACCCGTCTATTACAGAGCCAGCGTACACACCTTTAATTTTTATCTTGATCAATTTAATGAAGAACTCAATATCCCTCCCAGTCAGGATCCACACACAAAATTTATGCAGATGGATCGACAAAACTACCAAGCTTGTCAGCAAGCGTTAATGGCGGCGGTTACCCCCTATCATCTGACTTATCAGCTGGCTACACACTATAGGGCGCATCTGCGTAACTTTCTTCCGCAAAATTCGTCTGATCACCTGCAAGAGTTTGGCTTAATACGTGACGTTGTCACTGATATGCGGCCGGGCTACGGCGAGATCAATCTCTCTTCTCTTATTGAGGAGGCGCCAGAGGGGCACTATCAATTACGCAAAGATATCACCTTATTGCAGGTCGATATGGCCAAACAACTCTCTCGGCTAGCGCGTTCATTGCCCAAAAGTAGCTGGCCAGACTGGTCAATAGAAACCTTAGAGGATGACGGTAAAGGAAATAAGATCCAGCGGATAGGGGATTTATTTTGGCAAGAACAGCAAGGTAAATTAAATCCGCTGGATATGACTCACTTAAAGCAATACAGCCACTATGTTGATCAAATGGCCTCAGGGCAGCTCATGGGGATCTTGCGGCAAGCCAGCGACCAAGATGCGTACTGGCTAAGCCAACTTGATCCTAAATACCTCCATGCAGCAGAGCCGAAAGACATCGCCTTATTTTTCTCAACGCTAGGGGAAGAAGAAAGTATTGCCTATGCTAAACGTCATAGTGGATGGTTCAAAACATTAGCCATCAACCCATTAATGCCGGTGCTATTAAAACGTCCCGGCGATCAATTGGCTGAGATCCCAGCGGATTTGTTACAGGCCGCGTCCCCTTCAGATATTGCGCTGTTTTTTCTGAAATTGGGTGATGAGGGCGGTATTGATTATGCTCAGCGTCATATTGAATGGTTTAAAACGTTAACAGCCAATCCATTGATGCCAGTACTGTTAACACTGCCTGATGAAAAACTGGCCACCATTTCTGTTGATTTATTGCCGGCGATGAATACAACAGAAATAGGCTATTTTTTTGAACAGCGGAATAATTATCGCGCTGCAGTTTATATTCAAAATTATATTATTTGGTTTAATAATCAGTATCAGAGAATATCCTATGATGCAGCAAATCCTTGGACTGCCGAGGATATTGAACCAAGGCGTCTACTGTTAGAAATCATCATTAAGCAGAGCCTGGCAGCCCCGAAGAGCCCCCCGATCAGCCATGCCGGTATTCTAGGTAACTTATTGATTTGTGCTATCGAATATGAAGATAAGTACATGGCGCAGTTGTTGCTGCAACGAAAAGAAATCGGTTTAACGCAGAGTCAATACGGGCACCATGAGAATCCTTTATTTTTGGCACTAAGAAAAAATCAAACGGCGTTAATCAGACTGTTATTAGCCCGACATCCCTTGGCGGATTATCAAGATCCGGGGCGTTATAATGTGCTGTATCATCCGGTTGCCCATAAAAACATTGAGATCCTCAGGGAGTTATTGATTGCCGGGGCTGATCCGAATGAAAAAAATGTGCTGACCCGAGATTTATTTAATACCCGTTTATTGACCAAAACCACGGTGTTGGAACAGGCGGTTTTGTCAAAAGATAGCAGAATGGTGAAGGTATTATTGGCGTATCAGGCTAAAGATGATTCCGCTAACGCCTTGATGCTGGCTATCGATCAGGGAAATATCGAGATGGTCAAAGCCTTAGCCAGCTTAAACCGCCCGTCGCCTTCCGATTCAGCACAGCTCAACATTTACCAGCAGGCAATAGCGCGCGCGCAGCGTAGGCCAAACGCGGCGGAGATGATCAGAATACTGCAATGGAAAAAAAATAACTTAACCTGGCCGAATAATCTGCCAGAGGAGGCAACTTCAGCGTTATTTCGTCATCGCGTCTTTTCCATCAATGAATTAGAGGTGCAGGCCGCGGTATTTGGTAAAACCATTGGCCAATCTTATAAAGAGATACAGCATTCTCTCGCTAAATTACAGCATCCATTGACATCAAACACTGAGCAGATCGAAACCGCTTTTATTTTGAAAAATCAGATTCAATTTTATATTCGCCTCTATCCGAATTCTAAGCGAAATCCCGCTTTTTTAACGCTGAATGATCAAATCGATAAGGTGCTATTTACCTCGGATGAGAAAAAATATATTCATCAGGCGATTGTTAATATTGCCCAAATACAACCGGCACTGGCGACTGATGTGTATCAAATGGTATTCAATGAGCCTGCTTATGTTCGGCCGATTTTAATGGATTTTCTTATCCGTGGGATGAAAAAAGATTATTACTTCCTAGCAAAACAAGGGATTGCTGGCGCCGCATCGGATGAAAATAATCTGGGCTTTGATATTGTCTTTCATATTCCGTTGACCGAAAAACTGAAAGATTTTGACACTGAACTATCAGCAGTACAGGGAAAGGGATTACTGAAAAAAATTGCGATCGATCGCACAAAAAAATGGATCCACGTCGGCTATAGCGTTGAAGAATTATACGCATTAAATTTTCAGCAAAAAGTGGCGACAAAGGTGATTGTTCCGCTGTTATTGGCGCTCCACGCCGAGCAACATCATTATAATGATGAATATAAAGTGTTAGATAAATATGCCAGCAGAGCTTATTTGCGCGCACAGCAAAAAATCCGTTTGCTACGCATCAAGCAGACTTATCACAGTATTTATCATACCGATATAGTGGCCTGGGACAGGCAATATTCAGATGAAGCATTGATCCGACTCAATCAAAGGCTACAGCAACAAAACGATGTAAAAGCGCAATTGGCGCTGTTGCTTGATGGGCGACGGGGCTTGTTGATGAATCTACAATTGGGTTTGTTAGATCGGCGTGATCTGATTATTCCACAGCTGGAGACACTAAAAGCATTGGGGGTGACCACCCTGGCTTTACCCTTGCGTGGCATAACACAGTCGTTTATTGATGATTACCAGCGTACCAGGCAGATGCCAATGTATTTACAGATGGTGCTGCGCAACCTTGATCTGGAAAAATTATTTGCTGCCGCTTGTGAAAAAGGCATGAAAGTCATTGCGCTGGGCAAGAACGTCTCCGCTTGGAGCACGATGTACAATAAAAGTGTGGCAAATAATCTGGCGGAGGAAAGGTTAACCTCGTTGCCGAGTGGCGAAAAATTTGTCGCCATTGCCGATGATACGCTTTTTTTATCTAATCCTGGCCGGGGGCGATTTTTGCCGGGTATTGCTCACCGTTTGAGACTGCCGGTGGTTGGTATCGATGAACATAATCAATTTGTTATTCGAGCAGACAACCCCTTGCAGCGCAGTGTTTACGACAATGTGGAGGAGGCTTACCGCCGAGGACTCAGTGATCCTCATGCGGTGTGGCGCAATCATGATGTTGATCAATGGGAAAAAGCCACATTTTTTCACCTTAGCCCACGCACTACCACTCGTTTTGATAGCCAACTGATTCTTCAGCTTGAAGATGACAGCGAAGTCAGAGATGCTGCCGCCAAACTGGCGGCTAAGCATCCCAATAAATCGGTACTGGTTCAGCTGGATAATAGCGGTAATTATCGTGTTATTTACGGTTCGTTGCGGCGATTGAAGGGTAATCTGCGCTGGCAAGTGGTGGGGCATGGCCGTGGTGGGATCAACCACATTAACCATCAAACCCTGGCGGGATATGATCCTGCTGGGCTAGCCGAAAAAATAAGCCAGCTGAGTACTCAGCTTCACCGCGATTATGGCATCCATGCTGTGCCTAACTACCTGAGCCTGGTCGGTTGTTCATTGGTTGACGAGACAGGGCAGACCGGTGGCTATGCTAAAAAATTTGGCTTATTACTGGCTAAGCAAGGGATTTATGCGGATATTGGTGCACGCAAAACGCGCTTGCTGGTCAATGAGTACGGCCAAAAACGCACAGCAGGGAGAGCAGGCGGCTGGCAAGAGACCAGCGGTGATGACAAGTTAGTATTGAGTTGGAATAAACAGGGGCAATTAATCGCCGCCAGTGATCTGACCTTGCGCTTAAAACGGGCTCTGGTGCTGGTTGATAGCTTGGCGGACGGTGAGATCAGCTATGCTGCATTGGATGGCCAGCAACGCCGTGATCTGACAGATTCTTTTCATTTAACAGACCATCACCTATCTGCAAGATCTGTAGGCAGCTTGGCGACGTTATCCTTGGACGTAAAACAAGTCATGCTCACCGTTTTTGACGATAAACACTATCAGCGGTGGCGTTACCAGGTTGATCAACTGTTACAACTACAGGGCGCTCATTCACAGCTAAATGCATTAAGCGGCCAGCGAGCACGACAACAAAGCCAACACTGGAATACCAGCCAGGCAAACAGTCTCGCTGCTTGGCAGATCGCCAGCGCCGATAATCGCCGATCCGGGGTAGAAATTCAGACACAACTTTCTCCGCAAGGGCTGTTTATTAGCAATAAAAGCGCCCGTGCGCGAGCCGCCGCCACGGTGCTAGGGCTCGCCTGGCTGAATGCTCACAGCTTAGGAGAAACTGAAATTCAGCGTTTTTTTCAGGGCTTGGTAACACATGCCATGACTAACGAACAGAGCGTAGCGGGCAATCTTCCTGATATCCCCCTCCAGCAAAGGGAGCAATTTCGCGATAAATTCCATCAATTGACCGCCATTGATTTCAATCAGCAAGGGATATTGACTCGCCTCCCTGCTGATGCTGTTGGTCATGATGAAGGCGCCTATTTATTAAAAACCGGCCACCATGTATTGATGTTGTTGAGCCGTTATCAAGAAGGGCGACACAGCTATTTTTTGTATGATCCTACGGTGGGGGAAATGAGGGTGAGTGGCTCTGATGTGATAAAAAACCGCCAGGTACTGGACGCGGCGTTAAAAAATTATCTCTCGGGTAAAATTCATCCAGAAGAGCAGCAAACTCGAGCGGAATATTATGCGGTTAAGCAACAAGATGATCACTATTTGTTTGACACTTATAAAATCGATATTGCCAAAGCAAGAAAGGCGCATCCGGCATTGATGGCGTTGCACAGCTCATTGAGCGAATTTCATCAGGCTCCCTCATTCCAGCAAGATCTCCCTTCTCATCAGCCGCCAAAAAGGTTAGCACGCGCCTTTAATGGGGTACTAAATAGCCTCCCTTTGGTGCCACTGATACTAAAAAATATCAGCAACACGTCAGGTTGGCGACGGGCGATAAAGTTTAGTCGTCGTGCAGGGGTAGGGATGCAGGGATACGGCTACCTACGCGGGCTTTATGATTTGAAGAGGTACAATGACAGGATTAATGGCAACGCTCGGACGTCAGAAGAAAATGCTGTTCAATCGGTTGATTTACCGGTTGACTTAACGTTTGAAAGAAATTTGGCGATGGCTTCTTTTGTTTCAAATATAGCGATTGATATCACGCAATATGGCCTGGGTAAACTGGGTGGCTATTTGGCGAACGGAATGATCCCAGGCTCTCGCCTCGGCCAAATAAGCGCCAGTGCCGGATCCAAGCTCGTTAGATTTGGCGGGCCGATATTAGGCGGATTATCCAGCGGTTTTGATATTTTCCAAGCGCAGCGATTATTTCGTGCCCAGGCGGCTATAGGCGATGCCAAAATACGACAGGATCTCATGGTGAGCGGCTCACTCGCCGTAGTAGGGGCGGCAATTAGCATAGGCAGTGCCATTGCTTTCGCGCTAGGCGGTACCGCGGCTTCTGTTGCAGCGCCGGTGAGCATGATTATTGGGGCAGGCATGATATTGGGAGCAGAAATCTATGCTGCCGCTCGTCAAATAGAAGAGATACAAAACCATGTCAAATTGAATTTTATGGAAATACTGAGCAACGGCTGGCGCGTTTTCACCGGGGAGGGGCTGGATAGCAGGGTAACCAACAGGTTGAATTTTAATCAACTGACAACCCAGGCACGCCAGCAATATGATCGTCTACTGAAAGAGCAAGCCGAGAAGATACTGCTGTCTAATGGAAATATCGATGTGCTTTACAGCACCCGCGGCCAGATCAAGTTACAACAGCATGACTACTGGAAAATAGTGGCCAAGGATCTGGCGGGCAGGGAACACATTATACGTGATCACCTGCTTTCTCGTGAGCGTGCCCAGGTGATGATGGTCAGTGCACTGTCTAAATATAGACAGCAACATGCGCATAATCAGTACTTACCCGAATTGGGGAAACTGTCAGTAATCCGCAGTGAACACCGCTATTACACCCCTGAACAACAGCTGCTCGGTACCGATGATAGCGTTAATGATAATGGCCATATTTCTGACCAGATCCTTAAAGCATGCTTTATGGGACAGCGAAAAAAAGTAGGCCAATTTGATGATATTGATGGAGAAAAAATAAAAATATACATCAATAATCAAGATCCTATCTATTACAACACAGGGGATCACAGTGTCATGGGGGATTTTAATGGCGATGGCTGGCGTGATATCGGCTATTTTTCTCCACAGGGGGTTTATCTGTTACTGGCCGATAAAAAAGGGGGCTATGCTCAGAGCCAGCGGATTGAGCAAATGGAAGAAATGACATCAATCTATCGAAATGCAGCAAAAAATCTGATAAAACCCCGACTTTTTGTCAGAGACCTCAACCACGATGGTCGTGACGATATTGTTGTCAAAGCGGGCAAGCAACAGCCGGTGCATATTTTGTTGGCGCAAGAAAATAATAAGTTTCTTATCAAAAAACCCAAGATAAATTTTCCTGCTCTATTGCAATTGCAGGCAACAACTGTTTTGGCAGACATTGATGGTGATTTACATGCTGATTTAGTGTCCTTTATTGGCGATCATATCAGTATTAATTACGGTAGTACTGACGGTGAGTTTACCTCGGCGATTAGGGTACCAGTGTCGGCATTACATGAACGCCGCGGGCATGACTATATTCATCACCTCTCGGGGGATATCGATGGTGATGGTTGTGACGATATTGTCTCCATTACGCAAGAAGGTGAATTACACATCCTGTTGGGTAAAACCGACAATTTTTTGTGGGAGCCATTTAAAAAGATAGCCAAGCAATCTCATCGCTCGGTTAAAAAACTACTGGCTAATTTTGACCGTCCGCGGGTGCAGTTGCATGACATCAATGCGGATGGTTATGCTGATCTGGTCGTGATACAGCATGATGGCAGCTATAGCATTTCTTACGGAGGAAAAGAAGGGGTATTCCGTGATGAGATTGATGATAACGGGCGTCAGAACAATGGCCAGATCCCAGTCTATCGCGCCAATTTATTAGCGACTGGCGAACAACCTATTCTTGGCATCAGCACAGATACTGATGGTCAAGCGGTGTTGTTGTCGCTTAATAAGCAAGGTGAAGTCAATGCACATACTTTTAGTTCCATCCTGGTGAAGGAGACTATCGCCTGGTTTCGCCTGGGCGAGGGTAACGATAGTGCTATTGGTCACCGACAGCAAATAAATCATTTCGACGTAGCGGCAGGAAGAAAACAGTTTACTGGCGGGCAGCAGGCAGACCGTTTCCTGCTGATGGGTAAAGCGACGCCTGATCAACCCAGTGTGCTGGACGGAGGAGACGCGCTGACCTCGACCGATCAGGCTGATGCCATCATCGCAGCAGCTAAACCGGTTAGCGGGGAGGGGTATAGCATCAACCTTGAGGTAGGTCAGGCAAAATATGTACAAAGCAAAGAAATTATTGCTGAGCTACGCAATATCGAACACGCCTACGGGCATAGTGACACCAACGACATATTAGTAGGTGATAACAGCAACAACATTCTCAATGGCATGGGGGGAAAAGACACCCTGATTGGCAACGATGGCAATGATATTTTAACGTTGCAGGCAGGTTTAGCTTCGGGAGGGCGAGGCATAGACAGTTATCACATTTTGCAAAATAACGGGGTTAGAAATGTGGCAATAATGGTGGAGGAAACGCAGGACTTGCCGGAAATTAGCAACATACTCCTTGATTATAAAGCAGAGCAAATCGCATCAATCACACTACAAGAGCAGGATATTTGGATCAGACTGCGTAATGATGAGGGGCGGCTTACTACCCTGATATTAAAGGCAATGTACAGCCCCACTGAAAATAAACAGAGAAGGCGTCAACACATTTATCATTTATCTACCCGTGACGGGCTGGTTATCACTGAATGGCCAGCGGTGATCCTTCAGCATCAGGTAGACGGTGGCGGGCGGTTGCCTTACTTAACAGCACAATATAAACCTGAACGTGATCGCCATTGGCAGCAACGTATTCAGGGTGAGAGAGCTGAAAACATACAGGTTCATCTGCGCGTAGGTAGCAAGGGGGGGCAAGGACAGGTTAATGTCAACATTGCTGGATCTAATGGTGCAAAAAAGACCAGTGCCATCATGCTACCCGGTTTTATTCAATTGGCGCTGGTAGGCACAAAATTTACCAATCAGCTGGAAGGAGATGATAACGCTAACGCGTTACTGAGTGCTCACAGTAAAGATCATCTGGTGGGGAGGGGGGGAGCCGATCACTATATGATTGGCCTTGAGCAGGGAGATATCACCATTAACAACTATGATGATGGTCGTTCAACCGATGGCGATCCGGCAGAGGACATCTTGTTATTGCCCTGGCAGTTTAAAGAGACTCGTCTGACGCGAGAGGGTGAAGATATGGTACTCAGTCATCGTCATGCGCCAGCCCTACACCCCCGTATCCGTCTGCTTAATTTTATGCAACATCCACATTATCGCCATCTCTGGTTGCAAGATGAAAACAAGGCATTGCAGCCGTTAATTTGTAACGATCAGGGTGGCGTCTCTTTGGGGCAGGTGCAGTTTAGCGCGGGTGATGACATTATTATGCTGTATCACGAGACCGCGCTGACGACTAACAAGATTAACTTACTGGCAGGAAATGATATTTTTATTGCCCGCAGTATCGGGGGCTATACGCTGGAAGGCGGGGAAGGGGATGATGTGATCATCGTTGAAACAGCTAATAATATTCTCATCGGCGGTAAAGGCCAGGATACGCTGATAGCAGGCGATGGCGATGATGTTTATCACTATCGCCGTGGAGACGGCCAGGATACGATCACTGATAGTGGTGGAGAGGATCGGCTATGTTTCATTGGCGCTGATATTAGCAAAGAGGATCTTAGATTTAAAAGACAGGCTAATGATCTGATCGTGTCGATTGATGGCGCCGATCAGAGTGACAGTGTCACGATAAAACATCATTATGCGCCTTCAGCGACAGGTGTATTAGCCTCCAAAATAGAAATGATCACCGTCGGCGCATTTCAACTTGCTCTCAGCGGTATTGATCACATGCTGATTGATTACATGGTTGAAGCGATGTCGGGTTTTGCTTCTACAGAGCAGGTTGCATTTCATCATGATGCGCTGCAAACACAGCTTAATAAGCTTTGGCTGGCGGTGCAGGCTTAAATCCTCTCTAGCAGGCAAAAATTGATGAAGATAACCGCAGATACAAATGTATTTTAAAGGTGTATTAACATGAGTAATTTGCCATTAGATTTTTCCCAAAATAAATTCCAGCCATTAGCCGCACGTATGCGCCCATCAACGTTAGCCGAGTATATTGGCCAACGTCATTTGTTAGCGCCGGGTAAAGCGTTCCCTCGTGCTATCGAAGCAGGGCAATTACATTCCATGATCCTCTGGGGACCACCGGGGACAGGTAAAACAACGCTGGCAGAGCTGATTGCCCGTTATGCTAATGCTGAGGTAGAACGTCTGTTGGCGGTCACCGCGGGGGTTAAAGAGATCCGGCAAGCTGTCGAACGGGCACAGCACAATCGTGACATGGGGCGACGTACGCTACTTTTTGTTGACGAAGTTCACCGTTTTAATAAAAGCCAGCAAGATGCTTTTTTACCCTATATAGAAAACGGCACCCTCATTTTTATTGGTGCCACAACGGAAAACCCCTCATTTGAGTTGAACTCGGCGCTGCTTTCACGTGCCAAGGTTTATTTACTTAAAATTTTAACCGCCGCTGAAATAAAGAAAGTATTGCATCAGGCGATGACCGATCGTCTGCGTGGTTATGGTGGAAAAAATATTATCTTGCCTGACGAGACCGCTTGCATGATAGCAAACTGGGTTGCTGGCGATGCCCGCCTTGCGCTGAACACGCTCGAAATGATGGCAGACATAGCGGAAATGGACAGCAATGGGGTTCGTGTCCTCACCCCTGAATTATTACAACAGGTTGCAGGTGAGCGCAGTGCACGTTTCGATAATAAAGGGGATCGTTATTATGACTTAATTTCGGCATTACATAAGTCGGTACGTGGCTCAGCCCCGGATGCGGCATTATATTGGTATGCCCGTATTATTACCGCAGGGGGTGATCCCTTGTATGTGGCACGTCGTCTACTGGCGATAGCCTCTGAAGATATTGGCAATGCGGATCCACGCGCCATGCAAATGGCGCTATCGGCTTGGGATTGTTTTACTCGAGTGGGTGCCGCGGAAGGAGAGAGGGCAATAGCTCAAGCCATTATTTATTTGTCCTGTGCGGCGAAAAGTAATGCTGTTTATAATGCATTTAATGCTGCGTTACGGGATGCACGTGAGAAGCCTGATTTTGATGTCCCCGCCCATTTGCGTAACGCGCCAACCCTTTTAATGAAAAAAGAAGGGCTGGCAGCAGGGTATCGCTATGCCCATGATGAGCCAGAGGCTTATGCCGCAGGAGAAAGTTATTTTCCAGCGGAAATGACTGAAACGCGCTATTACTTTCCATCCTCACGTGGCCTTGAAGGTAAAATCACGGAAAAATTGGCCTGGTTAGCGCAACAAGATGAAAACAGCCCGATAAAACGCTACTGATAACCAGAGCGTTATTTGGGGTTTGAGTTGGAATGAGGATTGCGTGCACCGGGCAACGCAGGATCCGTGTCACGCAGTAGGTTTCCAAAGAGGTCTATACCCAATGAATTTCGAGTTACGGCAAGGCGGCAAGGGCGACCGACCGATGAGCGTAGACATACTACGTGATTCGGCGAGCACCCGCAGACAACAAAGCCGTAACTTGAAAGGCGAAGGGTATATTAAATACTGGCTGGGCTGAATCCTCCCTCAATCAGTAAACGCTGGATGATAGGCCAACCATTTAATGTGTTGATCATGATCACGATACCCTGCCCTTTTTCAGGTATTAAGCTAAGTTGTGCAATGAACCCTTCAGTTTGACCGGCATGGCTAATGCAAAAATTTCCTTGATTTCGGCAGCAAAACCATCCTAAGCCTACGAAGTGATCGGCAGATTGCTCAT
The DNA here is from genome assembly GCF_964020115.1 of Candidatus Regiella endosymbiont of Tuberolachnus salignus. Taxonomy (NCBI): domain Bacteria; kingdom Pseudomonadati; phylum Pseudomonadota; class Gammaproteobacteria; order Enterobacterales; family Enterobacteriaceae; genus Candidatus Regiella; species Candidatus Regiella endosymbiont of Tuberolachnus salignus. Next base: position 2,801,125 of record NZ_OZ026542.1, on the reverse strand, counting down.
GCGCCAGCTGAGGTTGCAGCATTGATTTCAGTGTATTTGTCGGTAGCCCCAGTTTGGATTTTTGCCCATGAAATATTTTCATGACCTCAATACCGAGCTTAGCGAGATCGGTCGCTGTGCTCCAAAGCCCTGCGGCTGCTAGTTCAGGATAAACAAAATATTTTCCAGCGATCGGGCGACCTGTTTCATCATGGCCACATGCAGCTCTTGCCGCTATTTCGGCAGGTAAAGGTTGTAAATAGGCACTATTGTCCATCTCCGTAGGCGCTAAAATGAGCTCCCGCATCAATGTCGAAAAGGGTTGCTGCATAACATCAACAATGGCTTGTTGTGCAATGGTCGTTCCCCCGCCAGAATACTGAAATTTTTTCCCCGGGCAGCCCACAATCTGAACTCGATTGGTGTTTGCAGGTGTAACACCATTAAGAATTTGTATTGGATCAGGAAGCGTATCGGTATTTTTATATCCAGGAAATCCCTGTACTGACAGTGCAGCGGTATGACTGAGTATATGACGCAATGAGACAGATTTATTATTTTTAGCGTGCAGCTTCCATGAACTTAAATAGCAATTAATATCCTCATCCAGCGTTATTTTTCCCCTATCAATCAATTTCATCACCGCAAGAGAAAAGACCGTTTTGCTTATTGAACCCGCTTGAAATAGGGTGTTGTTATCTATTTTTTCCATTCCCCCCATTTGCTTTTTTCCATAATGAGCACTGTTGACGATGTTTAAGTCTCTGATGTGACAAATTTGAATGGCGGGGAGGGGGGAATTGTGACTGCTCAGTATTTCTTTTAAAAATGTATGATTGATGGTTTCAATAGAACTCATATTGTAGCCTTGAAAAAATCGGTCGTAATTAATCCGACCGAACCAGTGTCTATGCAATAGTTGAATAGCGGCCTGGACTATTGCGGGTATGACAGCAGTGGCGGCGCCATTTTGTCTACGGCGATACCTGATGTAGACGATATATTTATTCTGTCGGACTGCATAGTGAATCCCGCCATCTGCTCAAGCAGTAAGCTGTTTTTTGTACCGTGATCTTCTGTAACTTTGCTGTGATCACCACTCAAACCGGCATCACGTCTGACTCTCTTTCCTTCTAATGTTAATGTGGTATAGGCCGGACTGGCGGGGGCGCGATCTATGCCAAGAATAAAACCATCGTGACGTATTGTCCCTGGTACTTTGCCCGCCAGCTCCATGATCAACAGTGATTGCGTATCTGGATTCTTCATTAATAAGCTGCGCCGAGCCGCTGGATTTTCCATAAACCTGATCGCGGCCTGCATTATACTATCGGCGTTCATTCCTTTAATGAAATTATTGGGTAATATATGCTTACCGTTCCCGGTGAAATAATTGAACCCTAACGCGGCCTGCGATATCTTTAATTGCTCATTTCTTCTGTTGGTCGTAGGGTGTGGAGCACCCTCTTGCTCTGCTTGAACGGGGCTTCTGAGATAATAGTAATCGGGCACGGGGGCGCCATCTACTTGAATACTTGCATGCACACTTTCGTGTAACAGGACTTGTAACCTTTCTATTGGATCCTTTTTAAAAAACGCATCATTAAACGCTACTTTATTGTCTGCTGGATTATAATAGGCAATAACATCCTCTCTTTTTTGATCGTGGATCGACACTCTCTTGACACTCATATCGTTGTTCTTCAACCATTCTCCGGTACCTTCAAGAGATTCTATATTTTTCTTAATATTGTTAATGTCGATATCAGTCAGTTCACTGGGATCTTCATATCCCAAATACGCCGCTGCTATTTTTTTCCCTTGTTCAGTATCCAGAGCATTCTTTGCCTTTTGAAGGCTCTCTTTCATATCATCTATCGCTTCACTAATTGTTCGGCCATTAACCATATCGTTTTGCCAGATAGCTTTGAGTCCTCGTTCATGTACCACAGTTCGACTTAACATACGATTGATACGGTCTGACATGCGATTGATAAATGTGCCTGAAACCTCCTCTGTAGGTATGTCCGGTGATGAAGCTCCGCTTGAAGGGGCAGGCAGGGAGTCATTTACATCAAAAGTTCGTGGGCCTGAGACGCCAGGTTCATCAATTCGTGCTTCTGTTCCTATTGCGCCAAACAGTATATTAACCCCGCCGTTAATAATATCACTGACACCCTGGCTGCGTTGTGACTGTGTATCACCGTTGAGGATTTCATCGGTACCCAGTTCAGTCTGAGTTAGGCCAATGCCCAACAGCGTCAGGCTTCCAAGCCCTGGAAAAATAAGTGCGCTTACGGCAGCTATATCTGCCGCCGGCCTTAGATTCATTAAGAGTTGTTCTTTGAAAACCTCACCATTGATGGTCGTCAGCGTATTGGTATCCGCTACCGTGCGTTCTTTAGCTTGCTGCGTCAACCAGGTAAACAGGTCTTCTTTAATAGGTTTGGGATCATAATTAATGTATTTACTGTCCCAGCGATTCTGAGCAAGCTCTTTGAGAGCCGTATCAACGCCGCTATAACTACTACCGTCTTGCCGATTATAGAGTGAAAAGTGATTGGCAAGTTCCTGGCGCTTACGATTGTCTCGAGCCTGTTCCAGCACCCAGCTATTAAGCTGTTGTTTATTATCAAGCTCATGAAACATTTTATTGGCACTGGGTTTGCATAAAATAATTTCTCCGTTGTCGCCGTGAATCAACAGCATGTCGTTTGCTGGGTAGCCATAAATATCAAAGGTAGTCAGGCGGTTTTTTTTGCTGTCATAAAATTTTTTTTCCAGCTCGGTCATGGAAATTTTTCCATCATTGAGGGTATCTCCTGCCACTGCCTTTAGTATCAGCGCTAACCCTTGTGACGATAAATCCCCTGATTCATACTGATGTTTGGCTGAAGCGATAAATAATCCTTTATTTACGATGCGAAAAGTATCTTCATTCGCTTGCCAGAATTGATTGAGTTTATCGATATATTTTTTGCTAAAGTTGCTTTCGGTGACTATTTTCATGAAATCAACGGGCAACAGGCGAACCTCATTATGTTTGCCAAATCCACGTGCTGACCGAGCTTCAGTATAAATCCCGGCGTTGCCACTGAGCGCATCGGAATCAAGGCGATCTTCGGCACCAAAATTACTTAACAGCCGTTCCGTTAATGTTTTTGATTCCAGGGGAGGATCATTATGCTCCCAGCCAGTAATAGTTTCAGATGAACTGGAGGCAAAATTAAATCTGTTAAAGAAAGTTTTATTGGGATCAATATTTAAACCGTATTTTTCTTTAATCGCATTTTTAAGATAGTTTGCCGCTGACTGGATTATTTGTGGATAATTTTCTTTCAGTTTGTTTACTTTTTCGAGGTAACTTTTTCTGTCTCTGGCAAGAAAATCTTCCTGATGCACGTAAATAACATCTTCAACAGGTGCTAAGCGGGATGGCGCTGCATTGTGTTTGTTGTAACCTATATACCATTCTGTATTTAAGGTGAGAGCATCAGGATTTTGAGTAGTTGGTTTAGATGGCATGTTTTTTTCCCTACTATAGGATGAAAAATCAGCTTTTCAGCATAGACCACATAGCCATTTTCTGCATGGAGGTTAGGGGCGTAAGCGTGCTTAGATAGCTTTCATTTTGCATAAAATTGGCGTAAATTCGGCAGAGAGTGGGGGGGTATAGCCGGAATCAGTTTAATTTGATTCAAGGCGGAGGCGCGCAGACAGTACAATGCGCCCTAAGGATTTCTTTCTGAGTGATAAGCGGGCGTGTTGCCCGCTTCGCTATCCCTCCCCCACCAAATTAACTCGCTATCTATGGGTGGATAATTTTGCAAAAACGCTATTAAAGGTGAAAAAATTAGTAACTACGATAGCTACCGTAGCCATAATCGTAACCATAACTACCGCGATTGTGGCCACGGTTATTGTTATCGCTACTGCTGCTACTGTCATCTTTACTGGTTGAAGTAGACACAGGAGCTGAAGCAGATACCGGTGGTGTTCTTATCAATTCACAAACTTCTACCCTATGACCCAATGAATTCATCCGATACTTACACTTGTATTTATCGTAACTTCGAATGTCACCAAACCATGCCAAAGCAGAAGTTGATAAAAGTAAAATGGGTAATGCTGTCAAACATACAGTGAATTTTTTCATACAATCTTCCTTATTTGTATTTGCTGCATTTAAAAAAACATGTCCTACGGTACTAGATTACTGTTTTATAGCTATGCCAACGTTTTCGCTGTTAGCTGCCTTACCTTAACATAAGCGGAATACATGCACAGGATTTATTCTGATTGAATTACTCCACAGGCAAAGCGAGCTGCTCCGCCGCCTAATGCTTTAGGATGATCGGAATAGTTATCACCATGCACATGGATCATCAATGCATGATGGTTAATTTCGGTGAGAGATTGAATACGTGGCGCTAAAACGGGGTAAGTAGCCGTCCCGTCGCTATTGACGACCAAGCCGGGCAAATCACCAAGATGCCCCTTCGTATCGTAAGGTCCGCGGTGGCTCCCTGTATTATTCGGATCAAAATGTCCGCCCGCTTGTAGGGCTGGCACGGTTTTACCCGCTTTCTGACCCGGAGCGCAATTAGGGTGGTCGTGAATATGAAAACCATGTATCCCGGGCGTTAATCCACTCAGAGCCGGGGTGAATAATAAACCTTCAGGCGTTTCAGTGATCGTGACCGTTCCTAAATTTTTCCCCTTTTCAGCAGAGGTGGTAGCCTCGTGCATCGTTACTTTGAGGCTGTTGGCAGAAACGACGCTTGCAAAACATAATAAAAGAAAAGCACTACATTGAGTTAATTTCATCATTTATTGTCTCTGTATTATTTATAAAATGTTTCTGATATAAAAAATCAAAACGGTGACAGTGTAATACTTCTCATTCTGTTTTATCAAATTTTCCTTATTTATCTTGAACCTTCCTAATAACGTATAACCAAATCAGTCTTATTTGATTCAATGCGGAGGAACACAAACAGTACGGCAAACGACGACGACATATACCCAATGAATTTCGAGTTACGGCAAGGCGGCAATCAAGCGAATCTCAGGAGTGTACAGGCAGTACATGACTGTGATGAGTGGGAGCCGCCAACGCCGCCGTAACTTGAAAGGCGAAGGGTATAGAATCAAATTAGACTGATTTGGCTATATTATATTTACTTTAGAGGGATCTATGACATGAAAAAATTTACTTTAACCAATGAAATACAAAGCATTGATGGCGTTACGCTGTATCGTATCAAAGCGCTCCATGCCTTTGATAATGTGAAAGCAGGCGATTGCGGAGGTTGGATTGAACACGAAGACAACCTTGCTCAGGAAGGTATTTGCTGGATCTATGATGAGGCGCGAGTTTACGGCAAAGCACGGGTTTCTATTAAGGCAAAAATTGCTAATAACGCCGCAGTTTACGGTCGTGCCCGGGTCTTCGGCGCGGCCAGGATCGCTGATAACGCCCAAGTTTTTGGTCGGGCTCATGTTTACGATGATGCAAAGATATCCGGTCAGGCAAAGGTATTTCATAAAGCTCAAGTATCTAACACCGCACGAGTGTACGGCCAGGCGAGTGTATTTAATGACGCTTGGATTTATGGCAGCGCCTGGGCGCGAGATCAGACTCAAATTCAAGGCGAAGCACGGGTCTATGGTCGTGCCCGCGTGATGGGTAGAGCATCCGTGTCCGGTCAAAGCCACATTTTCAGCACCGCGCAACTCTGTGGTGACGTTATCCTAGAAGGTAAAACACGGATTGGCGACCAGGCACGGGTGGCAAGCAACGCGCATTACCTCACGGTTTGGCTTATTGGCCAGCGTCAGCATGCAGTCACTGCTTTTAAACGACAAGACGGTACTATTGGGGTGCATGGCGATGGCTTTAATATCACCCTCGATCAATTTCTCGACACCATTCCTAGCCAATACGCTGACCGTCCAGAAAGTCGCGATTATCAGCATATAGTTGCGTTGATTAAGCTGGCCTGGCCGGCTGATTAAATTCACTACAAAAGATGTTGTTCAAAGTTGTTAAGTACTTCTTCAACAAATTTTAATCGTTGTCTTCTGTTGCTTAAATCTTGTATAAATTTAAGTTTGCTAGCACCGTCCAACCGATAAATATGCCGTTGGTTTTGTAGCAATTCGATTAAATAAGCGGGATCAACTTGATGATTGATGTCAAATTCAATAAATCCTCCCTGTTCATTACTTTCTATCCGTTTAATGCCTAATTTTTGCGCTCTTTTCCGCAAAGAGGCGGTTTGTAATAAATAGTTTGTTGCATCGGGTAATTTGCCAAACCTATCGATCAATTCCACTTTGAGTTCATTGAGCTCAGTATCATCACTCGCATTGGCAATACGTTTATAAAATGATAGGCGAATATTAACATCGTGAATAAAGTCATCTGGCAGCAACACCGGCATGCGCATTTCAATTTCTGTTTGTTGACGGGTTAAATTTTCAAGTGAGGGTTCGCGCCCTTCTTTTAATGCATTAACGGCATTTTCTAACATTTCCATATAGAGAGAAAAGCCGATGGTGGTCATTTGTCCACTCTGATCTTCACCCAATAATTCGCCTGCGCCGCGGATCTCTAAATCGTGTGTGGCTAGAGCAAAACCCGCGCCTAATTCTTCGAGTGAAGCGATGGCTTCAAGGCGTTTTTTAGCATCACTTTTGATACTTTTGATATTGGGCGTTAACAGATAAGCATAAGCTTGATGATGTGAACGCCCAACGCGACCCCGTAACTGATGCAGTTGCGCTAAGCCTAAACGGTCGGCACGTTCAATAATAATGGTGTTGGCATTGGGAACGTCGATTCCGGTTTCAATGATGGTGGTACAAACCAAAATATTAAAGCGTTGATGATGAAAATCATTCATTACACGTTCGAGATCGCGTTCGCGCATCTGTCCGTGACCGATAGCAATATGGGCTTCGGGAACTAATTCCGCCAGTTTTGTGGCGACGCCTTCAATTTTTTCAACGTCGTTATACAGATAAAAAACCTGTCCGCCCCGCAATATTTCACGGAGAATCGCTTCGCGTAGTAAAAGTTCGTCGTATTCACGTACAAAGGTTTTTACCGCAAGACGTCGCGCGGGGGGAGTGGCAATAATTGATAAATCTCGCATCCCACTCATTGCCATGTTCAGTGTGCGAGGTATCGGTGTTGCTGTCAGTGTAAGAATATCGACATCAGTACGCATGGCTTTGATTTGCTCTTTATGGCGTACGCCGAAACGATGCTCTTCATCGACAATCAATAAACCGAGATCTTTCCAATGCAAGTGAGGTTGTAATAATTTATGGGTGCCAATGAGAATATCAATTTTACCTTCATAGGCTTGTTGAAAAATGGCTTGTTGCTCTTTCGGGCTTCGGAAGCGTGACAACATCTCTATTTTTACTGGCCAGGTAGCAAAGCGATCGCGAAAATTATCGAAATGCTGTTGTGCTAGCAAGGTTGTTGGCACTAATACTGCCGTCTGTTTTTTATTGACGATGGCTAAAAATGCGGCGCGCATCGCCACCTCGGTTTTACCGAAGCCAACATCACCGCAGACCAAACGATCCATGGCTAAGGGTTGACACATATCATTTAAGACTGCATTGATCGTTTGTTCTTGATCTGGGGTGGTATCAAAAGGAAAGTCTTGGCAAAACAACCGGTATTGTTGGTGATCTTGTTGAAATTGAAAGCCAGGCTTGGCAGCGCGTTGTGAGTAAGTATCAAGCAACTCTGCCGCCACATCGCGTATTTTTTCGGCTGCTTTTTGTCGTGCGCGTTGCCAAACATCGCCACCCAGTTTATGTATTGGCGCATCTTGCTCTGATCCAGCGCAATAGCGGCTAATAAGATGTAGCGAGGATATTGGAATATAAAGTTTATCCTGCTCAGCATAGCTGAGTATTAAATATTCAGCTTTGATGCCGCCTGCTTCTAAGGTTGTCATCCCTTGATAACGCCCTACGCCCTGTTCTAGGTGTACCACCGGTTGGCCGGGACGTAATTCCGCCAAGCTGCGAATTAAGGTATCGGTATTGATGGTACGGCGATTATCTTGCTGCCTTCGGTTAACCCGTTTACCAAGTAGATCACTTTCACAGATGAAGGCTAATTGCCGCTCCTGATCAAGAAAACCTTGTTCAGCTTCCCCGATCATCAAATAATGTCCGGGTTGGCTTGCTTGGCATAGCTGGGTAATCAAGGTGGGATGGAGTTTGATTGGCGTTAATAAATCGAGCAAAATTTCTTTTCGGCCTTCACTTTCTACCGAAAATACGATACTGCCGGTAAATGTTTCGCTAAACCGGTGAAGGTTATCCAACGGTTTTTTTTGTCCGCTCTTGACGGCGAGTTCAGGCAGTGCTTGGTAAGATAAATTGGTATTGGCACTTTTGGTGGCTAATTTATCCTGTTTTAATTGTATCCGCGGCCAGGCTTTTAATTGCGAGAAAAGGGTATCGCTGTTGATCCATAATTTGTCTGGTGCGACTAATGGCCGCATCGGATCGACACGCCGACTTTCATAGCGTTGATTAAGATTGCGCCAAAACTCGGTGGCGGCAGATTCTAAATTACCGATAGTGATCAGCAGGGTATTGTTTGGAAAATAGCTAAATAATGTTGGCAAGGGTTGGCTAAAAAACAGCGGCTGCCAATATTCTATTCCTGCTGGCCAAATGCCTTTACTGACTTGTTGATACAGGTGTTCGGCCTCTCTGCGTATCTCAAAGTGCTCTCTCCATTGGCTACGAAACAATTCAATAGCACTCTGGTCGATAGGAAATTCGTGTGCGGGTAGCAAATTAATTTGCTTTACTTCTGCCAGTGTGCGCTGTGTGTCCACATCAAATAGGCGCAAACTGTCGATTTCATCATCAAAAAAATCAATGCGGTAAGGCTCATTACTGCCCATAGGGTAGAGATCGAGTAATGCTCCTCGGCTGGCAAATTCACCGTGTTCAATGACTTGATCTACACTACGGTAACCCGCCTGTTCAAGTTGTGCTCGTAGCTTATCGCGAGAAAGCTGTTGGCCTGTCTTCATGACGAGCGCGTGAGCCTGTAAAAATTGATAGGGACAAACCCGTTGCATCAAGGTATTGATGGGTAAAATGAGGGCGCCGCTATTCATAATCGGTAATTGATAGAGGCTCGATAAACGCGCAGAAATAATATCCTGATGGGGAGAAAAACTGTCGTAGGGTAAAGTTTCCCAATCGGCAAGGATAGCAATAGGTTGTTTGGTAAATTGCGGAATTTCATCACGTAAACGTAACGCACTTTGCATATCTGTCGTGATTAATATCACTAACCCTGGATGGCGCTCTATGATTTCTGCGCATTCAATTGCATAGGCGCTACCCACCAGCTGACCTATTTGGCGCTTATCGTTGGGCTGTTGCGGGAGTAAATAACGGTATTGTTTATCTATTATTGATTGTGACATAAATAGTTGAATCATCTCGGTTCGGCTAATATACCCTTCGTCTTTCAAGTTACGGCGGCGTTATTCGATTGATTGCCACTTTGCCGTAACTCGACATTCATTGGGTATAGGTATAAGCCGCTTATTTTAGTACTTGTGTTAATTTTGGGATAGGCTCCGCATATCTACACATGGGTGGTTTCATAAAATGGATGCAACCTTTATTATCACCGATCTCGTAATGTTAGCAATAGCCTCTAATAGTCTAAGGCGATTTCATGCATCAACCTATCTCATTATTTATTGGTCTGCGTTATTTGCGTGGACGAACTTCTAACGGCTTTGGTCGATTTGTTTCATGGCTTTCTACTATTGGTATCACGCTAGGTGTAATGGCGTTGGTGCTGGTGTTGTCGGTGATGAATGGTTTTGAGCGTGATTTACAAAATAATATTCTGGGATTGATGCCACAGGTTTTGATCACGACTAAGCAGGGATCGCTTAATCCAAATGAAATATCGGCTGCTACGCTTCAAGGGCTACAAGGTGTAACTAATATTGTTCCATTAACCACCGCTGAGGTGGTATTACAAAGCGCTCATCATGTAGGGGTAGCAGTCATGTTGGGGATCGATCCTCAGCAGTACGAGCCACTGACGCAATTTTTAGTTAATGCCGATAAAGAAGTGTTACAGCCCGGTAAATACAATCTTATTCTTGGCGGAAGATTGGCAGAGCAACTCGGTGTTAGGCAGGGCGATACCCTACGTCTTATGGTGCCAAATGCGAGTCAGTTTACTCCGTTAGGGCGGATCCCCAGCCAGCGTTTGTTTAATGTCAGCGGAATTTTTGTTGCCGACAGTGAAGTTGATGAATATCAATTATTGCTAAACCAACAAGATGCTTCACGTCTGATGCATTATGCGCCGGGCAATATCACCGGTTGGCGCCTATTTTTAGCGCATCCGTTAGCGGTTGACAGCCTAAAAAATCAGCCATTACCGGCAGGAACAATATGGAAGGATTGGCGCTCCCGTAAAGGTGAACTTTTTCAGGCGGTACGCATGGAAAAAAATATGATGGGACTGTTATTAAGCCTCATTATTGCAGTAGCGGCATTCAATATTATTACTTCATTAGGTTTATTGATTATGGAGAAGCAGGGCGAAGTGGCGGTTTTACAAACACTGGGTCTCAAGCGAGGCAAAATTATGATGGTATTTATGGTACAGGGTGCCAGTGCGGGTATTATTGGCGCGTTATTAGGGGCGATGATGGGGGTAGGGATCGCCAGTCAATTGGCGAACATAGTGCCGATGTTAGGTTTGCTGATGGAAGGGGCGTTGTTACCGGTTGCGATCGATCCTCTACAGGTCGCGCTGATTGCTTTGTTAACCATGTTGATTGCACTGTTAGCGACATTTTATCCTGCCTGGCGCGCCGCCGCTGCTCAGCCCGCCGAGGCATTACGCTATGAATAGTCCTCTTCAAAATAAAAATTTTTTGCAATGTGAAAAGCTATGTAAAAATTATCAACAAGGCGCCTTGTCTACTGAAGTATTACGTAATGTCACTTTTACTATGCAGCCTAACGAAATGATGGCCATTGTGGGAAGTTCGGGATCGGGGAAAAGTACCTTATTACATTTACTCGGCGGGTTGGATTCACCGACTTCAGGTGAAGTCATCTATCGAGATCGTTTTATTCATCGCTTATCCTCTAGCATGAAAGCAGAACTTCGCAATACTGAACTCGGTTTTATTTATCAATTTCACCATTTATTGCCTGATTTTACTGCGTTAGAAAATGTTGCCATGCCATTATTGATTGCAGGTCAGAATGCAAAATACGCGCAGGATAAAGCGCACGCGATGTTAGCAGAGGTGGGGTTAGCATCACGTGGCCATCATCGTCCGGCAGAACTCTCTGGCGGTGAACGTCAACGGGTCGCCATCGCGCGAGCCTTGGTTCATCATCCTTCGTTAGTATTGGCCGATGAACCTACCGGCAATTTAGATCAATATAATGCGGACAGTATTTTTAATTTGTTAATGGAATTGAATGCACGCCAAGGAACCGCTTTTTTAGTGGTGACCCACGATTTGCAATTAGCAAAACGTTTACACCGACAACTTGAAATGCGTGGCGGGCATCTGCAATTGCCCACGGAGGCACAGTAATGTTTGCTTGGCCACTGTCGTTTCTTATTGCTTTACGTTTTAGTTGTGGCCGCCGCGCGCGGGGAGGGGATAAAACCAACGCTAATGCGGGTAATCCCATTTTATCGCTGCTTTCGGTGATTTCGACTTTAGGGATCACCTTGGGGGTGGCGGTGTTGATCCTGGGCTTGAGTGCAATGAATGGCTTCGAACGCGAATTAAAAAACCGGGTGTTAGCTGTGGTACCGCACGGTAAAATCGCTTTTGTTGAACAGCCGTTTAATAGTTGGCCATCTCTCTTAGAGCGCATTGAGCAGGTCACAGGAATTATTGCAGCAGCACCTTATATTGAGTTTACCGGTTTGATTGAAAGTGGATCACAGCTACGAGCAGTACAAATAAAAGGGGTCGATCCACAAACGGAAAAAAAATTGAGCGCGTTACCGCATTTTATGATCGACTCTGCTTGGGATGATTTTCGGGCGGGGGAGCAACAAATCATTTTAGGAAAAGGATTGGCTGATGCATTAGGCGTAACACAAGGTGCCTGGTTGACGCTTATGATTTCTAATAATGATCCCACCATGAAATTACTGCAACCCAAACGTATCCGGTTACAGGTAGCCGGTCTGTTTCAGCTAAGCGGTCAATTAGATCATAGCCTCGCGATGTTGCCATTAGTGGATGCACAACAGTATTTAGAGATGGGTCAGAGTGTGACCGGTATTGCCATCAAAGTTTCTGATGTTTTTAATGCCCATCAATTGACACGTGATGCGGCTGAAGTGACACAGGCCTACGTTCAATTTAGTAGTTGGATGGGAACTTATGGCTATATGTACCGTGATATTCAAATGATCCGCTCTATTATGTATTTAGCGATGATATTGGTTATCGGTGTGGCCAGTTTTAATATTGTTTCAACACTCGTGATGGCGGTAAATGATAAAAGTCGTGATATTGCAATATTACGTACCCTAGGGGCTAAAGATAGTCTGATTCGTGCCATTTTTATTTGGTATGGTTTATTGACGGGGCTGGTGGGTAGTTTAAGTGGTGTGATAATGGGCAGTGTTATTGCTTTAAAATTAACCGCAATTATTAGTCAGTTTGAAAAATGGCTTGGCCGTTCTTTTCTCTCGGGAGATATTTATTTTATTGATTTCCTGCCTTCGGAGTTACATGCAAGTGATGTCATTTATGTACTAATAACGGCGATTTTACTGAGCTTGCTAGCAAGCTGGTATCCCGCCCGCTGTGCTAGTCGTCTTGATCCAGTGCGGGTGTTGAGTGGGCGCTAGACAGCATGTGAGATGTTATATCTCTACCCTTCGCCTTTCAAGTTACGGCGGCGTTGGCAGCGATTACTCATCCTCTGTCATGTACCATCCCCCTCGTCATTTGAAGCTGCCCGCGTTGTTGGCTGCGGGTGCTCGCCTTCATCAGGTAGCCTGTCTATGCTCATCGGTCGGTCGCCCTGGCAGCAGAAGGCAACTTCAAAGGCGAAGGGGATACACTCCTGGGATTCGCTTTATTGCTGCCTTACCGTAACTCGAAATTCATTGGGTATATGTTCACCGGCTGGGTATGGCTACCAACGCTATTGCTCTCTACTGCTTTGCAGTGCTCTGACTGGCAGCACCGGAAAAATTTGACATATGGGAGAATGATTCGACATAACTAGGACAGTAATATTAGGAGGCGACCCCAACTCGATGTTTGTAAGCCCTAGTTACTTGATTTTTGTTGTACCAGTGATTATCTGGTCGGGTTGGAGCTTCGATCAATAAATTATCATCTGCAAAGCAACAAGAACTCAGCTGATCGATACGGTTATCACAAGTAAACAATCGATAAATTTCATGATCAGTTATGTGATCTGCACCAGAGATATGTATATCGTCTGCTAGGTTAGCCTGATTTTCCTGGTGTTTAGAGCCACTAAGATAAGCGTAAATAAAATCATCATGAGTTTTCAAGTAACTATTTTTCATTAATATGTTGGGGGCATGTTCAATTTGTAAAGCGGATTTTTCATATACTTCGTTACGGCGTTTTTTTGTAGGAAAAATATACTGTTTACGAAAAAATTTTGGAACCATTGTTATTGGAGGATTCAGCGCCCGCTTTATTTCATCGTATTCTGGGATCCAGGACAGTGTTTTTTTAATGTCTTTTCTGCTCATAAACCCATATTTGTCAGGGTACATCGCATATTTATCATGCGATGTGCCAAATACAACGGTTTTACCAACTTTATTCTTACCAGATTCTACATTAATTTTGTAAATTCGTCTTTGTTCTAACCAACCATACATTCTTTCATCAGGAATTAAAATATCGTGCCCCTTATAATCTTTTAATGGAAAAATCTTGCTATTCCATTCTATTTTTCCATTTTGTACTGTTGCTATATGGCTACCAAGTTTAAATTTTTTACCTTCCTCAAATACTTTTTGTCTGTCATTATGTAGTTCATATTTATCTTGATCGAAAGGTTCTCCATATTCAACGTGTGGATATGTGTCCTTTCTTATATCATGGTCTGCGTTTTGTTTTTTATCCAATTCTGTTCCAGAGATGTTCAATATTCCTTTAATGATTTGGTGATCATCATAAACCTTATTGATATTCGAGTAAGATATCCATCCATACTGCCATTTTGATTGAGGAAGTAATTGATTGTTATCGCTATTGGTAATAACTGCTCCCCATACATACTTTGTTTTATTTGTATTATAGGATTCGAAAAAATCCTGGATTGACTCGTCATATACAACACCACATCCACTATTTATTTTTGTTATCCTGTGATGTTCAAGATTGTAGATTATTACCTGATTTTTTAAAAAACCAAATTTTCCGCTGTTACTTGGCATGTGATTAAATTGCTGTGTTTCTAATTCCAGTCTACCTTGTTTCATCGGCGTCATCACATGGGTTCCTTTAAATGTACCCATGTTTCCTATACTAGCCACTACTGGATTTTGACCCAATAATGCAGCGGCCATTGTATTACAATTACCTTGTTTATCACGGATAATATTTATACCACCAGAATGAATCCAAGTGTTTTGTTTATATTCTAGAGGGCGCTTCTCATCAGTTTTTAACTTAGCCTCTTCAAAATGAAGCCAATTTTGAACAACAGCACTCGGTTTTATTTTTTGTTCACGGATGGCTGTTTTTTTTGTGAGGCCGTGATATAGATGTCCAAATTGAACTAATATTCCAGAGAGCCTGGATGTTTTAAGAAAATCAGGATATTTCTGATTAAACATTGTTGTATCATTTTGTTGCTGAACGAGTCGACCCTTAGTCCACATTTCTTGAAATTTTGCATTTACTTGTTTGTTAAATTTGTTGTAGGTAAAAATATCCTTCTCTAGAAGCTGCTGAAGGGATTTTTTTTCTTGGCTTTCAGGGAGTAAAGCAAGCAATATATCTATAGCCTTGGAATCGAAATAGATATTTATCCATTCACCCTCTTTGTTTTTTTTTGAGAAGGTATTTGATATTTCTCTGTTATCTCCAAATCTATTGACGACATTTTCATGCGAATCTATTTCATACGATGAAAAGTAGTCTATTAATTCCTTTCTTAACTGATCAGATAACTTTAATTTTATTCGAGTAGGATCACCTGCACCGGATACAGATATACCTTCACCCAACTTGGGGTTCGCTATAGCCACACTACCATGAGACTTTATGAGAATATTTGCAACACTTGAGGATATAAAATAAACTTTGAACCCTGTCTCATCCAATAGTTTAAAAAATGGCTCTAATGACGCATTTGCTATATCCGTATACAGCTCAGGAAATACCATAATATCTTTTAAAATTATATAGATAAGTTCTTCTGCTGTTTTTTCCTTATAACTATCAGAATTATAAACCAATAAAAAATGCTCTTTCGTAAGCTCATTGATTTTTACTACACCACTTGTAACGGCACGGTATAAATTTTCTCTTTCTTCGCGTTTACTATTAATCAAATATTTATAAAGTTTTAAGCTATCTTCAAAAAATTCTGTGCCATTGCAATCTTCAGTAGCAATACTAGGGCTAAGAGAGCATTGCTCTATAAGACTAGATTATTCTGTAATATTAGGTGAAATACTTGATAAATATAACGACATTCTACTATTCCTACTTTTCTAGTATGATTGCATTAGCGGCAAGATATTATTTAATTAAAAATTAATTTTATTTATTCTATTGATGTCTATAATGAATTAATTTCAATCGTGCATATTAATGAATGATGTATGACCACCAAATCTAAATTTAATTAATATTGTGATTTTTTTAAAATTATTTTATTTATATCAATATTTTTATATTAATTTTCTGTGAATGAGGTAATGTTTTTTTATGCTAAAAACATTACCTAAAATTTTATTTTATAAATATAACAATGCTTATTCCATACCATATGAAAGGTATAGAAAACCATGTATCAATATAAGTCTACAATGAAGTAAACAGATTAATTTATAATATTAATTATCATTCTATAACCATATTGGATTAGTTTTGTCTCAATATTGAAATGTATTGCGGTTCTCCTTGTACTTCCCATGCGTCGTTAAAATATTAAGTTCTTTTTTTCGGCTATTAATTTTTATTTGAAATAGCTTAACGTTATTTTCATAAATGGGGTTTAAATACAGTATTAAATGTTCATTTTTTTGTGTAAAGGTAGCGTGAAATTCCGCTTTTTTTCCTTAGTACTTTAGGACTTACGCAAAATTGGGGATTAATATCGCATCTACCACTATGATAGTGGTTTCTTGGTTGTTTTCCTCAAAATATACTATATAGTGTCGTCATGAGATCTTGAGCCATAGAGCAAGGCATCGTATTTGTACAGCAGCGAGAAAAGAGGAGGTATTTTTTGCATAACGAGTAGCAATACCTCGCCAGCGCTTTAGGTGCAGAAAAGCATTTTCCACGAGATGTCGATGCTTGTAGAGCGCTTTATCGTACTCACGTTGAATTTTACGATTCTTTTTAGGTGGTATTACGATTTGCATGCCGGCTTCTTCTGCTTTTTTAATGATGTTATCACTGTCATAGCCCTTGTCAGCCAACAGATATTCTGCTGCAATACCTTTGGTTAAATTCGTTGCTTGCTGACAATCTGCTGTGGTACCTGATGTAATAAAAATTCTGACCGGCATACCATGCGCATCCACGGCCAGATGTATCTTACTGTTGAGCCCCCTTTTGTGCGCTCCATATCCTGATTACCGCCTTTTGCGCCTGCTGCATGAGGGTGAACTTTGCTATGAGTGGCATCAATCATCAGCCATTCAAAATCTGGCTCCACAATCAGCGCTTCGAGCAGAGACTCCCATAGCCCCTTGTCACGCCAGCGGCAAAACCGGCGATGAGTATTTTTCCAACCGCCATAATCAGGCGGTAAATCACGCCAGGGAGCGCCGGTTCTCAATATCCAGAAAACAGCATTAATAAACTGCCTGTTATCTCTGGCTATGCCACCCCAAGTGCCTTTTCTCCCCGGGAGATGAGCTTCCAATAGGCTCCAAACATGATCGGATATATCGTGGCGGCGATGGGCTAAATTCATTCCCGAATCATCTTTCATTATTGAATCATCTCAACAGTTGTCGTTATTTGTTACATGATAATATATTTTTTATTACGTGACGACACTACTTAGGCTTGCGTAGGTTCTATTAATAATGTTCCTGTGTTTAATTTTAGAATATCATGAGGTAATTTATGTTAGTTGATCAGAACGATGGAGTTACGGGTGTTACGTGCAGCGCGTCCGAGGCCGTGTTGAATGTAACGAATAAGCTAGACTTTGGCATTACAATGTGGCTTCAGTACAAGTGGTAGGCATAATATTATGGATCAGAACGGTATTGATATTTGTCAGCGGTGGTTTAGAGAATTTTGGGGGCAGGGTATTGCGTCAGTGGTTGATGAAATTGCTATTGCTGATGTTAAGCTTAGTTACCCATTGATGGGATGCTTGAAGGGAAGGGAGCCGTTAAAAACGGAAATAAAATCTTTTCATCAATGTTTCTCGGGTAGTAGCTTTAACCCTATTGGTCGTTTTATTGCCGGTGACACAATGATCGTAAGGTGGAAGGTCGATACCTTTTACAGTGGCGTTTTTGGTGGTTTACCTGAAGCAACGGGTAAAAAAATTCACTTTACTGGGATTTCTATTCTACGTGTTGTTGACGGTAAAATTGCCGAGGATATTGGAGAAGAAGACAGATTAGCCATAGTTCAACAAATTAATTCTAAAAATTAACGCTAAGAGCCTATTTGAAATCTTCTTAAGTGACGCTCAATTGACGAAAAAACAGGCGAAAAAGCGCAGTTTACATAGCGTAAATGAACATTTTGAGCTCGTTTTTGACGAAGTATAGCCGAATTAGTTTAATTTGATTCAAGGCGGAGGAGCACAGACAGTACAAATAGTACGGCGCCTAGCGGCAACTTCAAGGGCTGTGGGTATGGCACTGTTAACAAAGTGTATTCATTTAACTTATTGAAATAATTATAATTTAAATACATTCAAAGTAAACGGTTCCTCTTTAAAAAAACAGATGAATCGATTTTTTATGGCAGCGATCGGCGAATTCTTTCAATGATGAAGCCGATCACAAAAAGTATTATTTTTATCTCATCATTATTTTATGCGTCCTAAATATTTTTATAAATTCTTTGTTATTCAATAAGTTAACTTTGTTAACAGTGCCATATCAGCGAGCACAAGAGATTTCGAATTAATCCTATTGCCGTCCAAAACTCACCCGTATCCTAGCCCCGCCTAAGGGGCTATCGGCTACCGTTATTTTTCCTTGATATTGCTCAATAATTTCTGCCGCCATCGATAAGCCCAGCCCTTGCCCGGGGCGTAAGGTATCAACACGTTGGCCACGTTGAAATATCAGTTCTCGTTGGCTTGGCAAAATGCCAGGCCCATCATCATCAATTACTATCGTCAGTTGTTGCTCTGTCTGTATGCTGGTGACTTCAACAAATTCTAAGCAATATTTACAGGCGTTCTCCAAAACGTTACCCATAATTTCTATAAAATCATTTTTTTCGCCGAGAAAAGTAATTTCAGGCGACATATCTAATGTCAGCACCACCCCTTTGCGTTGATAGACTTTGTTTAAGGCATTACACAAGCTATCGAGCAGGGTAGGGACAGAGTGAATTTCTCTATTGAGCACATTATGTTCTGAATGCATATTGGCGCGATGAAGAAAATAGCCGATCTGTTGTGAAATTCGTCCTATTTGCTCCAGCATAATAGGCTCTACGCTTTCAATGGTGGTTTGTTTGTCAGTTCGCAGCGAGCGTAATGTACTTTGCAGCACGGCTAACGGTGTTTTTAGGCTGTGTGTAAGATCAGAAAGTGTAGTGCGGTATTTATTGTAACGCTGACGCTCATGTCTCAGTAAAATATTCAGATTACGCACCAGACTCAATAGCTCACGGGGAGGATTTTCATCCAACTGTTCGCGTGTTCCTTTCTCTAGCTGGCCAACTTGATTCACTAGCGCTTTGATGGGACGTAAACTCCAGTAAGCAGCCAGCCAGAGCAGAGGTACCACTAACAGTAAATTCGCCAGGAGAACATAAATAAACCAGTTCCAGACCTGATCTGAGCGTTGTAATTCTTGCGGCATGGTGTCGATGACCACGATGGTAAGCTGTGGTAATTTGAGGGTGGCAGGATAAATATTGACAGAAACTGAATGACTGAGTGCACTCGCCTCATATTTTCTTAATTGAGATTGCGCGGCAGAATTGTCACCTAGCATAACGCTACTGATATCGACGCCGGTATCAATTTCATAAAACCCGGGTTTTCTTAGCCAGCTCTTTTTAATATGCGGCTCTAATTCAGGCACATGTCGTTGGCGCCATAAGATATTGCCATTATCATCATAGATCAGCGCCAGCGTTGGGATATTAAGTTCGATATCAGCAGGAATAGCAACGGTCAGTTTATTATTTTTCCATTGCGCGAAACTGAAAAATAAATTGCTTTCTCCTCGATGATCACGAAAAGTATTTTTATTAAAATTAACAAGATAACCTACAACGGCCACGACCCCGTAAGATAAAGAAAGCGCAAAGATAACCCCCACCGTCGCTACAAGAAATCGAGCTCGAAGAGAAAAAGGGTTATTATTTTTTCTGAACATATTTTTATTGAAGACTATTCCTTCTTAGCGCCTATTCGAAATCTTCTTAAGCGACGCTCAATTGATGAAAAAACGGGCGAAAATAAGAGATCTCAAACAGGGTATATTCAATTTGCATCGAAACGATAACCCTGACCACGAATGGTGGTAATGACATCTCTATCGTGTTCCGCCAGTAATTTTTTACGTAAACGTCCCATTAATACGTCAATGGTATGGCTTTCGCGCAATTCTGCATCAGGATAGAGTTGTAACATTAGCGTAGATTTGCTTACCACCCTGCCAGCATTACGAATTAACGTTTCGATAATAGTATATTCAAATGCCGTCAATTTTATCTCTCGTTGTTTAGCGCGGAGTTCACGGCGTGATAGATCGATTTTAAATTGTAATTGTGGAAATTCGATAATTTGAGAGGCTAAACCAATATTACGTCGCATGAGTGCTTGCATGCGGGCGATAACTTCTTCTAAATGGTAAGGTTTGGTGACGTAATCATCAGCACCTTCTTTTAAAACTGCGACTTTATCTTGCCAGCTTTCACGTGCTGTTAGCACCAGAATAGGTAATTTTAATTGTTGACTACGCCAACGCCGTATTAGGCTTAAACCATCTTCTCCCGGTAAGCCAAGATCGACAATGGCCATATCTGGCACATGTTCTTCCCGAAAATAATCTGCTTCTTTGCTATCTTTTGCTGCATCAACTTGATAACCCATTTCTCGCAGTTGCACGGCAAGGTGATGTCTCAGCAGTGCATTATCCTCCACAACCAAAACTCGCATGTTATATCCTTCAACTAAAATAATAAAAAGCATATAATATATTTCAAGATAATTCTATATGCTTTTTATTATTTATAATAATTATTATATTTTTTAGTTAAACTAATACGCGATGAAATGTACTAATTAATGATGAGTATACCCTTCGCCTTTCAAGTTACGGCGGCGTTGGCGGCTCACTCTCATCCCAGTCATGTACTATTTGTACACTCCTGGGATTCGAATGATTGCCGCCTTGCCGTAACTCGAAATTCATTGGGTATATCAACCAACATCATCATTTGGCGGATTAGAATTTTTTACTAGCTCATTAACTAGATCGACCGCTTGACCAATATAATTAAGTGGGGTCATGCGCTTTAAACGTATTTTTTCTTCTTCTGGTAACGCTAATCCTTCAATAAATTTTTGGATATCCTGCCCCGCTATTTTTTTGCCTCGTGTCAGCGCTTTTAATTTCTCATAAGGCGCTTCAATGCCGTAACGTCGCATGACAGTTTGGATCGGCTCTGCCAATACTTCCCAATTATTATTCAGTTCAGTTGATAAATGTTCTGTATTGACCTCTAATTTTTTTATGCCTTTTAATGTTGCTTGATAAGCGATTAATGAATGCGCTAAACCGACACCAAGATTACGCAGTACGGTAGAATCGGTCAGATCGCGTTGCCAACGAGATAGCGGTAATTTTCTCGCTAAATGACCCAATATCGCGTTTGCTATCCCAAGATTGCCTTCGGAATTTTCGAAATCAATAGGATTGATTTTGTGCGGCATAGTCGAAGAGCCTATCTCACCCGCGATCGATTTTTGTTTGAAGTGATTCAAAGCGACATATCCCCAAATATCACGGTCAAAATCAATCAGGATAGTATTAAAGCGAGCAATGCAATCGAATAGCTCGGCAATGTAATCATGTGGTTCGATTTGTGTGGTATAGGGGTTCCAACTAATGCCGAGTGATTTGACGAAATTTTCGCTGAATTGGTGCCAATTAAGGGCAGGGTAGGCGGCAAGATGGGCATTGTAATTGCCTACTGCGCCATTTATTTTCCCCAGGATCGCTATTTTTTCTAACTGAGCATATTGACGCTGCAAACGGTGGACGACGTTGGCAAATTCTTTACCCACTGTGCTCGGTGTAGCCGGTTGACCGTGGGTACGAGATAATAGCGCTACCTCTCGATTCTCTTGAGCCAAGGTGTTGATTGCAGAAATAATCATTTTCCACTGAGGTAAAATGATATCTTGACGCGCTGTTTTTAACATTAAAGCATGACAAAGGTTATTGATATCTTCGGAAGTGCAAGCAAAATGAATAAATTCAGATACGGCTTTGAGTTCATCCACAGCCGCTACTTTTTCTTTTAAGAAATATTCAACCGCTTTAACGTCATGGTTAGTGGTGGTTTCGATAGCTTTGATGCGTTCGGCATCTTGTTCATTAAAGGTTTTGACAATGTGATTAAGGTAGGTTATTGCCTGGGAAGTGAAAGCGGGAATTTCGTCGATTTCCTGACAAGCCGCCAGGGTTTGCAACCAATCTACTTCAACTTGTACGCGAAATTTCAGCAATCCAAACTCGCTGAAAATGGCGCGTAAGGTGTCAACTTTATTGCTGTAGCGCCCATCAATCGGTGATAGTGCAGTGAGTGAAGATAGCTTCATCGGTATAACTCCTGATTTTATTGAATGCGGGCGAAAATAGTCTGTGTCTGTTTGAGCAACTGATGACGGCGAAACATTAATTGTAGGCGGCCTCCTCCCAACTGTTGCCAAAGCACACAGGAACGGATACCCGCCAATAAAATTGCTCGAATTTTATTTTGGATTAGCCTATTTTTTAGCTTTTCAGGCGAGCCCGTCACTTGAATGCGAGGGCCGAGAGGGCTGATGACATCAATGTATATTGATGCCAAAGCGCTTAGCATAGTGTCAGAATCAATATCAAAATGCGTCAATTGTCGATCAAGTTGTGAGATACGTTGACTTAAGGTATCGAGGGCGGATTGATTTGCATTGAGTTTACGTTCTAGCACCATTAGGCTAAGGGTATAGCGTGTAAGTTCAGCGGCTAAGGTCTCTCGATTAGCATTTAATATACTGTGTAGTGTTTCCAATCCCACTTGAAGTGCGACTTCGTTCCCGCCATAAACGGCAAGCGTGGAAGTAGAATCAATTTTTAGCAGGCTATTAAGTGAGGCGTGGAGGGCATGATTGTAGCGATCACTATCAAACAGTCCTTCATGAGCGGATTGCTGAACCAAGCGCGCCGATTGGCATATACCGGCCAGTGCGAGCGTAATATCATAATAATTTTTTGCCACTGTTACTCCTGTAAACTAAAGTTACGTCTGTAAGCGTTGTTCAATAATCCCCCCCCCGAGGCAAATATCGCCTTGATAAAAAACAGCGGATTGACCCGGCGTTACAGCCGCAATCGGTTGTTCGAAACGAACCTCAATACTGTTCTCCGCTTTAGAGAAAACAGTACAGGGAATATCTTGCTGACGATAACGGGTTTTTACCATGCAACGCAAAGGAAATGTCAGTGAGGGGAGATCGATCCAAGATAATTGTTGGGCAATTAATCCATGAGACATTAATTTGGCGTGCTTGTGGTCTTGTGCGACGAGCAAAGTGTTAGTGGCGATATTTTTATCGACGACATACCAGGGTGCGCCATTACCTTCTTTGATTCCACCAATGCCTAAACCCTTGCGTTGACCCAAGGTATGATACATTAATCCATGATGTTGCCCGAGATCTTGTCCATCAACACTGATAATTGACCCCGGCTGTGCGGGTAAATAGCGAGCAAGAAAATCACGAAATTTACGTTCGCCAATAAAACAGATGCCAGTGGAATCTTTCTTTTTTGCTGTGATCAAATTTAACTGTTCAGCAATGTTACGAACTTCTGATTTTTTCAGGTCACCGATAGGAAACAGGCTTCGTGCCAGTTGTTGTTGGTTCAAAGTGTAAAGGAAATAACTTTGATCTTTATTGTCATCTAATCCTCTCAGCAGGCAATTTTTACCCGCGCTAGTGTGGCGGCGAACATAATGACCGGTGGCAATATAATCGGCCTCGAGCTCTTCGCGCGCAAATGACAAAAAAGCATTAAATTTTATTTCTTTATTACACAAGATATCGGGATTAGGTGTTCGTCCCGCTTGATACTCTGCTAGAAACAATTTAAAAACGTTATCCCAATATTCAGCGGCAAAGTTAACCCGGTGTAAATTGATATTGAGCTTGTCACACACTGCTTGTGCATCGGCGAGATCTTTTGCTGCTCCACAATAGGTGTCGTTATCGTCTTCCTCCCAATTTTTCATAAAGAGTCCAGCGACTTGGTACCCCTGTTGCTTAAGTAGATAGGCGGCAATGGAAGAATCGACCCCACCGGACATACCGACTATAATCTTTTTCTGGCTATGATCTGACATATCATGCTCACTAATTTAACGAGAATAACCTACTGCGTGATGTGAATTCTGCGTTGCACGGTGCTCGCAATCTTCATGTACTCGCATGTACATAGCGGTTGCTACGCGCCGTGCGCCTTGACTTCACATCACTCGCTACGGTTTTACAAAAAGTCTTTTGTCAAAAACGAGCTCAAGAGATTTCGAATAGGCTCTAAAAAGCACAGAATTTTATCACGTTGCCTTGATGGGCGCATTGCAGAAATATTAAAGGAGAGGTTATATGACAAATGAAGCGATTATTCCGCCCGGTGGTGGAAAATTTACAGGAGGCTCACAAGGGACATTTGAAAATAAAGTGGTTGAGCCTTCAGTGGGTAAAAAAATGCGGTATGAGACGGATGGAAAACTATGGGTTCCAGACAATCCGATTATTCCTTTTATTGAAGGTGACGGCATTGGTGTTGATGTCACTCCTGCAATGATCAAAGTGGTGGATGCCGCGGTAGAAAAGGCTTATAAAGGCAAACGTAAAATAGCCTGGATGGAAATTTATGCCGGTGAGAAGGCGAAAAAAATTTACCAAAAAGATATTTATGGCAATGATACTTGGTTGCCAGCGGAAACGGTTGGTTTGATCAGAGAACATATTGTGGCGATCAAAGGCCCACTGACCACACCTGTCGGCGGCGGGATCCGTTCGTTAAATGTTTCCTTGCGCCAAGAGCTTGATCTCTATATTTGTTTACGCCCCGTCCGTTATTTTGATGGCGTCCCTAGCCCACTTAAAAATCCTGAATTGACGGATATGGTTATTTTTCGTGAAAATTCAGAAGATATTTATACCGGTATCGAATGGAAAGCGGGTTCAGCAGAGGCAGATAAGCTGATGAAATTCCTTTGTTGCGAAATGGAGGTGGCTGAATCTAAATTTCTGTGTAAGCAAGGTACAGCACATGATTTCAGTAAAAAATGTTGGTTTGGAATGAAGTTTTGCTCCTTTTTTTGTTCCCTTTTTTGTAAGAAAGGCGCAGTACATAACTTTCTTTGTCGTGCGCTGATAAAGAAAAATTATGTGCATAATTTCAATAAAGAATGTGGTCTCGGTGTGAAGTTTTGTACCAAAGAGGGTACGCAGCGTTTGGTTCGAGCGGCGATTCAATATGCCATCGATCATGATCGCCAATCTGTTACTTTAGTGCACAAAGGTAACATTATGAAATTCACCGAAGGGGCTTTTAAAAATTGGGGCTATCAGCTTGCGTGCGAAGAATTTGGTGCCAGTCCGCTCGAGGGTGGCGCTTGGATGAAAATTCAGAATCCTAAGAATGGCAAGGATATTATTATTAAAGATGTGATTGCCGATGCGTTTTTACAGCAAATCTTGTTGAGTCCTGAAAAATATGACGTGATTGCCTGTATGAATTTAAATGGTGACTATATTTCTGATGCGTTGGCGGCACAAGTCGGCGGAATAGGGATTGCTCCCGGTGCCAATATCGGTGATAGATGTGCGCTGTTTGAAGCAACCCACGGAACGGCGCCCAAATATGCAGGTAAAAATAAAGCCAATCCAGGCTCGATTATTCTTTCTGCAGAAATGATGTTACGTCATATGGATTGGAACGAGGCGGCCGATTTAATGATAAAAGGCATTACCAACGCGATTAAAAATAAGACGATAACCTATGATTTTGCTCGTTTTACGCAAGATGCTCAGGAAAGGAAGTGTAGCGAATTTGCTGATGATATTATCGAAAATATGTAATGTGTAAATAGGCGCTAAAATAATGATGGATCATAAAAAACGCTCGTGGAAAGAGCTTGATCGTATTGATCGTAATATCCTTAATGAATTACAAAAAGATGGCCGTGTCTCAAACGTTAAATTGGCGAAATGTGTCGGCTTGTCACCCACACCCTGTCTAGAAAGGGTGCGCCGTTTAGAGAAAAAAAATTTTATTCACGGCTATACCGCACTGCTTAATCCCCATTATTTGGATGCGGGACTGCTAGTTTTGGTTAAAATCACCTTAAATCGCGGCACCCCCGATGTATTCGAGCAATTTAATATTGCAGTGAGAAAATTGCCAGAGGTACAGGAATGTTATTTGGTGTCGGGTGATTTTGATTATTTGCTGAAAATTCGGGTGCCAGATATCTCCTCTTACCGTAAATTATTGTGTAACACCTTGCTACGTTTGCCAGGGGTTCATGACACTCGTACTTACGTAACAATGGAAGAAGTAAAACAAAGCAGTAGATTGTTTATTAAAACGAGTTGATAAAACGGATAACTGATTTGAAGGAGGTTGCTTGAACCAGGAGTATATACAAAATAATACTATGCCCGCTAAAAAACCAACGGTTAGAAGACGATTTTTTCTTGAAGCTTGGCTTATTATGATGGTGCTTTTTGCT
Source organism: Candidatus Regiella endosymbiont of Tuberolachnus salignus (assembly GCF_964020115.1). NCBI lineage: Bacteria > Pseudomonadati > Pseudomonadota > Gammaproteobacteria > Enterobacterales > Enterobacteriaceae > Candidatus Regiella > Candidatus Regiella endosymbiont of Tuberolachnus salignus. The sequence goes on along the minus strand of NZ_OZ026542.1, from coordinate 2,774,678 downwards.
GGCTATTTAATGGTATCGTTAATCAGTTTTAATCCTTCTGATCCGAGTTGGTCACAAACTGCTTGGCACGAACCCATTCATAATCTTGGTGGGGGAGTGGGGGCTTGGCTTGCCGATATGCTGTTTTTTATTTTTGGCATAGTCGCTTATGTGATCCCTTTGTTAGGCGTTACTTTTTGTCAGATTGTTTTGCGGCACAAAAAGAAGAGTAATGAACCTTTTGATTATTTTTTTATTTCTTTGCGTTTAATTGGTAGTTTAGCGTTAGTGCTTTCTGCATGCAGTTTGGCGGCATTAAGTATTGATGATCTTTATTATTTCCCTTCTGGTGGTGTCATCGGTAGTTTATTCGGTAATCTGATGTTGCTAAATTTCAATAGTACCGCTGGTACGGTATGTCTTTTGTTTATTTGGGGGGCGGGTCTGACGCTTTTTACCGGCTGGTCATGGTTGTTAATCGCTGAAAAGATAGGATGGGTGGTATTAAATGGCCTGCACTTTATTTGTGACTACCGTCATAAGAAAGGTTATCGCCATCAATCCGCTGAATTAGCTGTATCACCTACGGCAATTGAACAGACGACAATCACTGATGATGATCGATTGTTTTCTCTTTCATCGAGCGCTAAAAATGAAATAAAAGAAATAAAAGAAATAAATGAAGTAAAAGAGGTAAAAGAAGAGGAGCCTTCTGCCTGTTTTTTAGATGAACCTCCCTTAACCAGCGAAACAAGCTTGACCGATGAAGTAAATAAAGAAAAATTACCATCGATTGAATTCTTTACTGCGCCAAAAGAAAATATCGAAAATGCGTCGGTTTCTCAATCTGATGAGGCTACTTTATCTTCCGATAATACAAAAATGGCCGATGAGGCTATGGCTTCAGTCCCCGAGACCTTACCCGATACCTTAATTCATCCGTTTTTGATGCGTAATGATTCGCCTTTAGTCAAACCCACCACGCCTTTACCCACATTGGATCTCCTCTCGTCCCCCTCGAATGAAAAGCCGCCGGTAGACCGCGAGGCCTTAAAGCAAACCGCGCTTTTGGTTGAAACCCGTTTAGCGGATTACCGTGTTAAAGCAAAAGTGGTTGGCATTTCGCCAGGGCCTGTCATCACCCGTTTCGATTTAGATTTAGCGCCAGGGGTAAAGGCGGCGCGTATTTCAAGTTTATCGCGTGATCTGGCGCGATCACTTTCTGCCATTGCGGTACGAGTGGTCGAAGTGATCCCCGGTAAACCTTATGTGGGGCTAGAGTTACCGAATCCTTATCGGCAAACCGTTTATCTACGAGAAGTACTCGATTGCCCTGTATTTCGCGAAACCCGTTCCCCGCTTGCGATGGTGTTAGGTAAAGACATAGCGGGACAACCTGTTGTTGCTGATTTAGCGCAAATGCCCCATCTGTTGGTGGCAGGTACCACGGGCTCAGGTAAATCCGTTGGGGTAAATGCGATGATCCTCAGTATATTGTATAAAGCCACGCCGGATGAAGTACGCTTTATCATGATTGATCCCAAAATGTTGGAATTGTCCGTTTATGAAGGTATTCCACATCTGTTAACCCAAGTGGTCACTGATATGAAAGATGCGGCTAATGCATTGCGTTGGTGTGTGGCTGAGATGGAGCGGCGTTATAAACTGATGTCAGCATTGGGCGTGCGTAATCTGGCTAATTATAATGAACGTGTTTTGCAAGCTGAAAATATGGGTAGACCGATCCCTGATCCTTTTTGGAAACCGAAAGAGAGCATGGGGATCTCCCCACCTATGTTAGAAAAATTGCCCTATATTGTGGTGATGGTGGATGAATTTGCTGATCTGATGATGACGGTAGGTAAAAAAGTAGAAGAATTAATCGCCCGATTAGCACAAAAAGCACGAGCGGCAGGCATCCATTTGGTATTAGCCACTCAGCGTCCGTCAGTTGATGTGATTACCGGGTTAATTAAAGCGAATATTCCTACCCGTATTGCTTTTACTGTTTCTAGCAAAATTGATTCTCGTACTATTCTTGATCAGGCGGGAGCAGAATCCTTACTGGGTATGGGGGATATGCTTTACATGGCGCCGAATTCTTCTATTCCGATTCGGATCCACGGTGCTTTTGTCCGAGATCAAGAGGTGCATGCGGTAGTGAACGATTGGAAAGCCCGTGGTCGTCCGCAATATATTGAGAATATTCTCAGTGAAAGTGAAGAAAATGAAGGAGGGAATTCGGCGGGAGGAGAGGAACCATTAGATCCGTTGTTTGATCAAGCCGTCAATTTTGTGTTGGAAAAACGGCGCGCTTCGATTTCTGCGGTGCAACGCCAATTTCGTATCGGTTATAACCGTGCTGCGCGTATTATTGAACAGATGGAAGCCCAACAAATTGTCAGTGCTCCTAATCATAGCGGTAATCGTGAAGTATTGGCACCCGAGAGGTAATATAGCCAATCTGTGCTCCTCCCAGCTTGAATAAAATTAGACTGATTCGGCTATAAAAGGATAAATGTAATGAAAATAACGAAAAGGGGTAGGGCGTTATTGTGCTCTGGTTTATTTTTTTGTCATGCGATAGTTATTGGCTTCATGTCTACGCCGGTTTGGGCTGATGCCAGACAAAATCTACAAACTCGCCTGGCTAAAGTGAATAGTTTTTATGCCACTTTTTCACAACAGGTGACCAGTGCCGAGGGCGATGTAGTGCAACAAGGGGCGGGCGAACTATGGATAAAACGGCCGAATTTGTTTAATTGGCATATAACATCGCCAGATGAGAGTGTATTGATTTCCGATGGTGAAACCCTATGGTTTTATACCCCTTTGGTTGAACAAGCAACCGCCACCTGGCTAAAAGATGCCACCGATAATACGCCATTTATTTTGATGACGCGCAATAACCTGAATGATTGGATGCAATATAACGTCAAACAACAAAATGATGATTTTGAATTAACGCCTAAAAAGGCTAAAGGTAATTTAGAAAAATTTACCATTAGTGTTACCACAAGTGGAATGATTAAAACCTTTACCCTGATTGAACAGAGTGGCCAGCGCAGTGCTTATCGCTTGCAGGATCAGAAAAATACTGAGGTTGATATGAGTAAATTTACTTTTACTTTACCTAAGGAAGTGACGCTGGATGATCAGCGCCAATGAGTAAAAATGGCATTCAGCTCGCGTTTAAGTTGAATGCCATTAGCATCAAATCACATTGCTTATGCTTTTTTAGTCAACTGTACGTTGAGTCGTAACTTTTCAAAACAGTCAACGCTTTTATCAATCAAATCCTTGAATTCACCGCTATTGATTTCATCATGGGTGAGCCAACGTACTTTTTCTACTTTTTTATAAGAATAATGATAACTGTCATCCTTGCTTGGCTCACTTTTCATATCGATGTCAAACCAAGGTGAGCGTATCTCGCAATGCAGTGGCTGCTTACTGATATTGCCTCCGCGAAGTGTCGTTTCTAGCAAAATGGTTTGTGGATCACCGATAAAGACATCGGCTAAATTTCCTTCACGGCGGTATGCTGAAAACATTTTCCAGATTGCCGTTAGCTTATCGCTACTACGATGGTAAATGTATTGATCCGACACTTTTTGTAAGGCAGCAAGATCGGTTAGGGTGGCTGTCATTTTATAGTGTTCTGGCATGACGAAAGCGGTTTCGGCTCGCTTAATTTCACAATCTTGTGATTCTTTAGCGAATTGGCTGCATAGCTCTTTATCGACGCTAAACTTGCCATAATGTTGATCATCCTTACTCAGTTGCATCAGGGGATCGTTAGCCAGTTCTAAGTTCAATTCCACTTGTGCTTTTGTGCCATCACTGAAGCGTTCCTCACGTGTAACCTTTTGGTTTACATCAGGGGTTTCTGCCGGTATGGTCTCTTGCTTCACTTGTCCCGTTTCATCTGCTACAAACACCCAACGTTCTTGGAGATCACTCATGGTTCGACCCGGTGTAAAAACGGGATTAGTGGGATCAAGCCACCAGGTCTTGCCATTGACTTCAGCCCGTACAATAGCGTGATTGGGTGCTTTTATTCCTGGGATAAGTAGAGTAGGAGCAAAAACCCCACGTTTTATCCACGCAGGCTGAGCTTTGATCCCTGAGGCTTTAAGCATTGCGGTGAGAAGTATTGCCAAGTCTTTACAGTCGCCATAACCATGCTCTTCAATTTCAGACAAGCTAAATGGAATGTAACCCCGTTCGCTACCTCGCCAATCGCCCAAGTAACGGTAATTATCGTAAATGTGTTGCATCACTGCCGTTACTTTTTGTTCAGGAGTTTTTTCTTTTATATTACTCACAACTTCTGCGCTAAGAGGAGGCAGTTTGGCCGCCAATATTTCGTTGTAGCGCTTGGCAATAGCTCCAAAGTTATCTTGTAAATCAAGTGAACTGGCTAGCTCGATGCGAGGGATTTGGCGCACATAGCTGCCGTTTGCTTCATTAACATAATTAAGGTAGTACGGTGGTTTTTTTAGTGTAATGACCAGCTCTTTTTTATCTTTTTTATGCGTTATGTTGAAGTTTTCCATTCGTTCGCTGCGCCAGACGATAGGACGTTCAGCGGTAAATTTTACATTGAGACGGTCAATCCGTTGTGGAGAGGGGTACTCATTATAAATATAGTGAAATCCGTTGATCATCGGTTTGGCCGCGTAATCCTGTTGTAATGTATAGCTAACACGTGTTCCTATCCGTAAATTAGGAAAGGCAATTGAGGTTTGTTTTTCTCGCAAAAAACCTTTTGCAGGATTGGGAGCTAAGCGGGTATCGATGCGAGATTTATCTAATGGAACCGATTTTTTTCCTGGCTGGGTTAGCTCGGCTTTTTCCACAGTGAGATTGTCATCTTCATTAAAAGTAAAATCGATGCGTGATATTTCCTCGCGTCCGCTTGGCCGAAGAATGGTGTAATGATAAGTACTGGTACATTTAGTCGTACCATCATCTTTGAAATGACAATGGTGATCGATCTCACTTGCCAAGGGTGCTTCTTCAATCGGTTGCAGTGCAGATAATGCGGATGAACTGAAAAGCGCTAAACTTGCTTTAAAAAGCGAAAGACAGAATAGATGATATCGCATAATATTCCTGATAATAAATAACTATACCCACAGCCGTTAAGCGGCCAGGGCTTGAGGCCGATGAGCGTAGTACGTGATTCGAGCGAACCTCCGTAGCCAACAACACGGTGGTTTCAAAGGCGAAGGGTATAACAGGCGCATGTAATAGCATGCATTTAATAGATAATAAATCAAAATATAACATTTTCGTGAATATAATAGGATAAATATGCTCGATCCCAACCTGCTGCGTAATGAGCTAGACGTAGTCGCTAAAAAATTAGCCCGTAGAAATTGTAAACTAGATACAGATTCACTGCGCCACTATGAAAAAGAGCGTAAAGCCTTACAAATAGAGACAGAAAACTTGCAAGCCCAAAGCAACGCTCACGCAAAATTGATTGGCGCGGCTAAAGCAAAAGGAGAAGATATTGAACTTCTGTGTGAAGACACTAAGCAATTGGGTGAGAGACTGAATGTCGCAAGAGCAAAATTACAGGAGGTACAAAACAAGCTATTAGATGTGACATTGTCACTTCCTAATTTGCCTGACGATAGCGTACCTGAAGGTAACTGTGAGCAAGATAACAAAGAAATCAGTCGCTGGGGTGAGCCTAGTCAGTATGATTTTAAAATCCAAGATCATGTTGCTCTGGGCGAAAAAAGAGGGGAGCTTGATTTCGCTGCTGGCGTTAAATTGACTGGGACACGTTTTGTGGTGATGAAGGGAGCCATTGCGCGCTTACATCGTGCGCTATCACAATTTATGCTTGATCTGCATACCGAACAACATGGTTATCAAGAAGTCTATGTGCCTTATTTGGTCAATTCAAATTCTCTGTTAGGAACGGGGCAATTGCCTAAATTTGGTGAAGATTTATTTCATACTAAACCATTAGCAGAGGAATCATCGAGTAGCAATTATGCGTTAATTCCAACGGCAGAAGTACCGCTGACCAATTTAGTGCGTGAGAAGATCTTGGAAGGCGCTTCTTTACCATTAAAAATGACGGCGCATACACCTTGTTTTCGTTCCGAAGCTGGCTCTTATGGGCGTGATACTCGGGGTCTCATTCGTATGCATCAGTTTGATAAAGTAGAATTGGTGCAAATTACACGCCCAGAACACTCCATGGAGGCGCTGGAGGAGTTGACCAAGCACGCTGAAAAAGTATTACAACTATTAAAACTGCCTTATCGTAAAGTGCTGCTGTGTACGGGTGATATGGGAGCGGCTGCTTGTAAAACTTATGATCTGGAAGTTTGGTTACCGGCTCAAAACAAGTATCGAGAAATTTCTTCTTGTTCCAATATGGGGGACTTCCAGGCGCGTCGGATGGAGGCGCGTTATCGAGATAAGCAGGGTGAAAAACCCCAATTTGTGCATACGCTAAATGGTTCAGGTTTAGCTGTGGGTCGGACTTTGGTTGCTGTGTTGGAAAACAATCAACAGGCTGACGGTAAGATAACAATACCGGAAGTGTTACGCCCTTATATGCGAGGCTTGGAATGTATTGGTTAGTTTTTTAGCTAAATTAAAAGTAGTTGGGCTGTGCGCGTTAGCACTTTGTTAGCCGAAGCACTAACGCACACAGCTTATACCTGAAAGCTTTAGCCTTATTGAAGGTCTAAATCTATTAAGCCAGATTAAGACAGAACCTAGGTTGTTTTTTAAGTTGAGAAACATTAAAAGCGGTAGGATTGTCGACAATTATAGTTAAGCAGCGTGCTAATTTACCTTTATCTACATCATTGTTCATATCAACTTCAATTTTAAATGTTCCCACATTGGGATCAAAAAAGTAAATTTCTCTTTTTCCTTCATCATTTTCCTTACCGCTGCTATAAAATGCTATACGGTGCCCACCACTTGATTTATATTTTAAGCCCACAGTAAGAGCAGTCTCTTTAGTAGAAACTAATAAACACTTTTCTAACCAGGTGGAAAATTCCATAGTTAGTGATTCTTTATAACTGACGCTATCAGATTCTTCGATCTTTGCAGTGTAAATTTTTGCACATTCCACACCATGTTTATTTAAATAATTTTTTAAATAAGTTTCTGAACCTATATTGTCAACATAACGTATTTCTTCATGGAGATTAAAAATATTATCCAATATTTTTTTATCTGGAGACCCTTTTATGTCTCGATCCGGAGCGCCTTCTTCTCCTTTTACTTTATAAGTAGGATAAAGTTTTCTCAGAAAGCTGATGATTTCACCGTTAATTAAAAACTGTAATGCCCATTCAGTAGCAAATCCTGAGCAGAGAGCTTTTGTTGTATTTAGACCATATCTTTCTTCTATCGCATCCAGAATTTTTCCTTTACTTTGACTTGTTGATGGTTTTACTTGTATAGCACCCGCATTAATCAAATAATCTCTTCGTATTTTAACTATATGATTGTATTTTACTTTTCGCTTAGGGATGTTTTTTAAACTACAATCAGTAAGATTAATTTTGGTAATAGGTAGCTTTGATATATGGCAGATCCATAAAGCTTGATTTATTATCCTACTACTTTGTATTCCTGTTAAATCTAGTGTTCCTGTTAGCTTAGCTATTTTTATACGCTTTTGTACTTTATTAAATTGCATCTGTAAAGTAGGTTGTGCCTTTATTCTATTAGTCTGTGTTAAAGAGCACGGATTAATTTTTTTTAAACCACTATTTTTAGGCGTTATCGGTTTTTTATATTTATCAGGATGATGTAAAAAAATTATTCCATTTTCGCTAACCTCACCCGTTATCACAAATCCTGCCTCTTGCAGCTGTTGTTTAATTTTATCTATAGAGAGTTCTTTAAGTTGTGAGTTATTTAGTTTCAGTGAATCCAATGATTTTGGTAGATGGTTCGCATTAAAGTTTTCTAACGGATTATCCCTAAGGTTAAGTTTTTTTAATTTGTCAAGATAACTTATATTAGGTAGTACTCTAATTGCATTCCCTGCTAAATTAAGTGTGCGTAATTTCCTACTACTTAATATAGAGTTACGCCAATTGCTGATGTCTTGCTCTGTGAGCTGATTGTTGCCAAGGTATAAATATTCTAATTGTTGTAAAAGTGTTAACTCGGCAATACTGAGATCTCTAACAGTAATGCTTGCTATACCAGATCCTATTTTTTCTAAATTCAAAAATTTTACATGAGAAGGAAGATAATTAATGATACCAAGCGCCGCTTCTGCTTGTTTCCGGTTATTTAAAACATTATGATCATTTATTTTTGAATGGGTAGTAAGGGGAGTAAAATTATGATGTTGATTAGTAGTGGGTGAGAGTAACACGGATATTGTCCTTTTCTGATTAATTGAAAGAGTTAATCAATATGATATATAAAATAAACTGAAATAGTTTCAAAAACCGATTTTTAGTCACTTTTACAAGCTAATGTTCTCACCGTTCATGCATGTATGTTAAATAGATGAAGTCTTTCTGTAAATCAGGATTGAAATTTTTAGCGGATTTTTTCATTTGAAATTTTTTCACTTAAATGTATTTTTCTTTTTTTTAATTAAAATATTTTCATTTTACATATTTATTTTTTAAAAAACATTTATTTCCTTAAAATATCTTTGAGTTTTAAAAAAAAATAATTTATCAATAATATAATAAATTTTTATGTAATATTTTTACAAAAAATTTACATTTATATGTTACTGAAAAATAAAATTATCTTTATTTTAGCGATTTTTATTTTGGATCGATAACGGATTTTTAATAAGGATAAAAAAGGAATGGGTGGGTTATGAAAAAAAAGATTAAAGATTTAGCAGAAAGATTAAAGAGTGGATATCGATGGAATAAAAATATCGGCGAAGAACTGGTACTGAAATTTAAATATTTAACGCCCCTTTATCAGGAGAGTGCAACTTATAACGAATATCAATCCTATACTAATTTAACCCCTTTTACCGAGGAACAACGGGAAATAACCCAATTTGTTCTTGATGAGATTGCCGTGAAGACAGGTTTAGAATTCAAAATGGTAGAAGGTACTGAATTTAGCAATCTTACTTTTGGTAATTACAAAGCTATCAATAATTCTCTTGCTGGTTATGCTTTTCGTCCTAATAATTATTCTGGCGTTAGTCCAATATGGGTAAATTTGGCACATGTGGATAGTTTTAAAAAAATTATTACTCATGAAATAGGGCATGCTATTGGATTACAGCACGTTACTCAAGTGGGCTATTCTAGCGCTGACAGCATTATGTGGCCTAGAGTTTCTTTCACAAAGGAATTACAACCGGCTGATATTTTAGCTTTGCAACAATTATATGGCCAAGATACCAATCCTGATCCCCAGGAGCGAGAAAAGATACTGAAACGCCAGCAAGAACGGGAAAAAAAGCGAGAGCTACGAAAGAAGGAACAAAAAAAGCGACGAGCGGCACAGGAACAAGCAGAACAGCTACTTGCAAAGGAGCGCAAGAGGCGCCAACAAGAAGTACAAGAAAGAGAAAGTAAACTAGCGCGGGAACGAGAAATAGCATTGAGACAGGAGCAAGAGTGGATACGACTGGAACAAGAACGCGTAAATAAACGGCGAGCGGCACGAGAAGAAGAACAGAGACAAGCACGAAAGGCAGCAGAAGAAAAAAGACAGAGACAGATGGAGGAACGGGCTAAAGAGGAAGCACGAATAGTAAAAGAACATGAAGAACAATGGCATAGGATGAAAGAAGAGCGGAGACAGATGGAAGAGGAACGCAAAAAACAATGGGAACGGATAAAGGAAGAACGGGCACAGAGAAAGCGCGAATATGATCAGGAATACACAAAAAGACGAGAACAGAGAGCGCGTGAACGTAATGAGAAAAAGTTACCACCAGAAAACTATCTAGCTCAGGATATGTCTAGTTTTACCTTCCACTCTTCACTTCAGGGCTCGTTTCAAGGGAGGCTGATTAATAGAGGCGACGAACAATCCCATAAAGGTTTTTTCTCGGATGGGGTATCATTATTGGGTGATGCTGTCAATCTGTCATTAAGATAGATTTCTGTTTTTTAAAACAGGGTAGTTCTGATTTTTTCATTAGACATACATTGCTCTTTTTATACTATCTGAAATAGCGAGGAAGATATGACAATCCATTATGACAGTGATTTTTACGGTTGGAGCCAAGAGCAAGCAGATTTGCTCCGTGCTGGGCATTTCAATGAGTTAGATACAGAAAATTTGCTGGAGGAGATAGAAGCAATGGGGCGGAGTGAACAAAGAGGGCTTGAATCGCATCTAAAAGTATTGTTTCAACATCTTCTCAAATGGAAGTATCAGCCGGCACGGAGAGGTACAAGCTGGTTGTTATCAATCAAAGAGCAAAGAAAGCTTACGCAAAAACGTTTACGTAGTAACCCAAGCCTCAAATCTAAATTACCTGAAATACTTAACGATGCTTATGAAGTTTCAATTCTATCGACGGCCAGAGAAACAGGGATAGAAGAAACTGTATTTCCAAAGGAATGTCCGTGGACTTTCGAGCAAGTCATCAGCGATGAATTTTTTCCAGAATGAGGATTTTTTCGTTCATAGACATACTACGTGATTCTGTGAATCACCCGCAGCCAACAACACGGCGGCTGCAAAGACGAAGGGTATACAAATTTTTTATGCCTCGGTGAGGATTTCTTCGCCAAAATGGCTGGCAATGAGACGTTTAGTAAAATCGTGTGAAGGCGCTGCTAACACTTCGGCTGTGTTGCCACGTTCAACAACTTCGCCTTCGTGCATAACGATGACTTGATCACTAATGTGTTTCATTATGCCAAGATGTTGAGTGACGTAAACGTAAGCGATGTCATGCTTTTCCTGTAGTTCTAGCATTAGATTAATAATTTGTGATCTTATTGACATATCTAATGACGCCAAAGCTTCGTCTGCAACTATAACTTTAGGTTGCAGAATGAGCGCCCGCGCGAGCGCAATACGTTGCTTTTGCCCAGAGGCTAACATATGAGGGTAATAATCGGCGTGGTTAGGGAGTAAACCTACTTGACGTAGCGTTTGATAAATATGTTGTTCACGTGCAGGTGCATCAAGTGTTGTATTTAGTTTCAATGGCGTATCAAGTAGTTGGCCGACTCGCTGACGAGGATTGAGTGAAGTACTGGGATCTTGAAATATCATACGGATGCGTTGACTACGATAAGCATAATCACCATAACTGAGTTGGTGCCCCTCTATTAATATCTCCCCCGTGCTTGGTTCAATCATACCCGCTAGCATTTTAGCCAGTGTTGATTTACCTGATCCGTTTTTTCCAATAACGGCCAGCGTTTGCCCTTTTTGTAGAGTGAAACTGATTGACTTAACCGCCTGCACAATTTGTTTTCGGTGAAATAACCCGCTATGGTCGCAAAATTTTTTACTTAAATTATGTACTTCAAGTAGTATTTCCAACCTTATTTATCCTCTAAATTTAGTGGAAAGTGACATGCGAAAGCGTGATTTTTTATTCGTTGTAGTCTAGGTGTTTCAATGCATTCTTTCTGAGCATAGGGACATCTAGGCCCCAAACGACAACCGATAGGGAGATGCTCTAATGATGGAATGGCACCCGATAAAGTATTAAGACGGCTTTTATGATGTGGTATCGCTCCGCCAAAACCAGGCATGGAACGAATCAATGCTTGTGTATAGGGGTGACGTGGGTTAGTGAGTAGATCATCGCGCAAGGCACTTTCTACTGTCTGACCACAATAAAGCACATTGATCCGATCAGCCCATTTACTCATAAATTGTAAATCGTGGCTAATGAGCAAAATAGTGGTGTTATTGTTTTGATTTAATCGCGTTAATAGACGGAAAATTTGTGCTTTTGTGGTTGATTCCATCGTGTTGGTGGGCTCGTCAGCAATCAATAGTCGTGGTTGATTGGCTAATGCAATAGCAATCATCACTTTCTGGCATTCACCTTCTGTCAGCTGGTAGGGGTAACTGTTCATAATATTTTTATGATCTTTAATACCGACGCGATGGAGTAATTCAATCGCTCGTTTTTTTCGCCAATGAAAACGTTGCCACCAGCTGCCTTTATAAGTCCAACCCGGTATTGACTGAATGAGTTGTTGCCCAATATTTTCAGAAGGATCTAAGCAAGATTGTGGCTCCTGAAATATCATCGATATATTGTGACCAATAAGTTTTCGGCGCTGGCGGGGAGATAAACGGAGTAAATCAATATCATTAAAATGAAAACGATCAGCAGTAATGCGCCAATTTTCATTACTGACACCACAGATAGCCTTGGCAATTAAACTTTTACCTGAGCCTGATTCTCCAACCAGTCCGCGAACTTCACCTTCTGCTAGCATAATACTGATTCTATCAATGGCTTTGATTGCTCCCGTGGGAGTAATAAACTCAATGGTAAGGTTGCGGATATCAAGGAGTGCCACTATTTTTCTCCTTTTATTATTCTATGCCTTCGTTTATTGCTCGGCGCATGCCGTCACCGAGTAAATTGACCAGTAGTGCGCTGATGAAAATGGCTAAGCCTGGTAACATAACGGTCCAGGGTGCAATGTAAAGCAGTTCTAAATAATCACCCAACATAGCACCCCATTCAGACGAAGGCAATTGAGCGCCTAGATTCAAAAAACCTAATGCTGCAATATCTAGAATAGCTATTGATAAGGCGCGTGTGAATTCTGTCGCTAGTACCGCTGCAATATTAGGCAGAATAGCATAAAACAAAATATAACGAGTCGAAGCACCATCTAGGCGAGCGGCAACAATGTATTCCTTATCCAGCTTATCGTGAACGGCACTATAGATAGTACGAATCATGCGTGGTAACAGTGCTAACCATACCGCAAACATCGTGTTTTGTAGGCTGGGACCAGCAAAGGCTACGATAACAATAGCCAGCAGTAGAGAAGGAATACAGAGTAACGTATCTAAAATATGATTTAAAATGGCTGATCGAATGCCGCTAGTAATTCCTGCCAATACACCCAATACCATGCCACAAAATATGGCACCCAGGGTCACCAATAGTGCAGAGCCAAAGGTAGATACAGTACCGGCTAGTAAGCGGCTTAAAACATCACGTCCGAGATCATCGGTGCCGAGAAAAAAAGAGACATCACCATAGCGTGACCAAGAAGGAGGCAACAGTTGATAACCCAAAAATTGTTGATTTAAGCCATAGGGCGCTATTATTTCCCCAAATAAACACAGAAATATTAAACCTAGTACGCCGTAAAATCCGGTCATGGCAGCGATGTCTGTGTTGAAAATTCGCCAGACATAACGCAAGGGGCTAGGTGTTTGCTTTTCATAGTAGAAGTTATCGGATTGCATACCATTCCTTACGTTTTAACGGTGTCATCATCATGGATAAAATATCGCACATTACGTTAATCACAACGACTAACGCGCCAATAACAAAAACCCCGGTTGAGATGGCGTCATAGTCGCGTTGGCGGATGGCTTCCAGTAACCAGTTGCCGAGTCCTGGCCAGTTAAATACTATTTCGGTGATCATGGCTAAGGTTAACATCGCCGAAAATTGTAATCCTAGTTTAGGAATAATGGGGGGTAATGCGTTGTGTAACAAGTGTCGTCGGATAATAGTTAATCTTGATAAGCCGCGGGTAGCCGCTGCCTTAATATAATTTTGACGAATGATTTCATCGGTACTGGTTTTCATCAAACGTATGACTTCAGTCGTGGGTGTAATGGCTAAAGTAGTAATAGGTAATAGCATATGCTGCATTACACTGATCATCATTTCTTTACGGTAGGGTGATTGCGATAACCAAGTGTCTATCAGTGCTAATCCAGTAACGCGTTCTACCTGATATAACAGATCAAAACGGCCAGATATGGGTAACCAACCAAGCTGTAAAGAAAAAAATAACATTAACAGTAAGGCTAGCCAGAAGGAGGGGATAGAGAAACCAACTAAAGTAAGAAAATTGATGGTAATATCTGTCCATTTTCCTCTGGTCATCCCGGCAATGATGCCCAGAGGGATCCCGATAAGCAATGCTAACGAAAAGGCTAAAACACATAATTCCATGGTGGCAGGAAAGGCGATCCGTAATTGCTCACGAATGGGTTGATTGTTGATGTTTGAAATACCAAAATCGCCCTGTAATAATTTATTTAAATAGATAAGGTAAGTATTCACTTTTTCTATATTGCTCTGTTGTCCATGATCGGCAAGAAAACTCACATTAAAGCTAATTAGCGATAGCATAAATAAGGTAATCAATAACAATAATAGTTGGCGTAATGTGAAGGTAGTCATAATTTTTTATCTTCCGTGCTGTCTTTGCTTTTTCTAAATATTCCAGCGAAAGAGGCATTACCAAATGGACTTAATACTAGGCCTTCAATATCCTTACGATAAGCTTGTAATCGTAATGGCGTGGCTAATGGTAACAAGGGTAATTGTTCTGCGAGCAGGCGCTGAGCTTGCTCATAGTAACTAATACGTTTTTTGAATTTCTGAGTGTGTAGTGCATTTTGTAGCAAAATGTCGAATTGAGGATGGCACCAACGAGAGAGGTTTGTTTGAGAATCAATAGCCGCACAGCTTAATATTGGTCGAAGAAAACTATCAGGATCATTGCTATCTGTTGTCCAGCCCGATAGTGTCAAATCGTGATTCATTTCCATTGAATTATAGTCTTGAAAACGTCCTTCAGCCGGTATGATATTAATTTTTATGCCAACTTTTGCTAAATCAGTTTGAATAAGTTCGGCGGTTTTTAATGGGCTAGGGTTATAAGAATGTGGGGCGGTTGGAACCCATAAACTGAGTTCCATTTGCTTGATACCCAATTGCTGTAAGATTTTTCGCGCCTGGTTTGGATTGTATTTGGTAATTTGTGTGCTCTCATCATAAGCCCAGGAAGCACGAGGTAAAATGGAAGGCGCGGTTTCTGCTGTACCATAATAAATGGCCTGCATTAGGCGTTGATAATTAATTGATAATGAGATAGCACGACGAACTTGAATATTATTTAAAGGAGGTTTGCGGGTATTAAGCGCCAGATAAGCTAGGTTCATACCAGGGCGTAATGTTAAGCGGAAGCGGGGATCATTACGTAAAATGGTTAACTGATTTGCAGGGGGGTAGGCTAGTACATCACATTCCCCCGTTAACAATTTAGATATACGTCCCGTTCCACTGACTCCTAAATCAATAACAACTTGTTGCATGCCTGGCAGACCTTTCCAATACTGACTGTGGCGGAAAAAACGAATATATTGATTAAAACGATACTGCTTTAGCATAAATGGCCCAGTACCAACGGGCTTGTGATCAATTTCTGTTTGTTGATTTTTTTGTGTTAATGCTTCGGCATATTCTGCGGATAATATCGGTGCGTAATGTGTCGCTAAATGCCAGAGAAAAGAAGCATCCGGTGCTCTTAAGCGGAATTCAATATTATGATCGTCTAATTTTTTAATGCTTTTTATGGTGCGAGCGAGTTGTAAACTATCAAAATAGGGATAGCTATTGCCATTAACATTATGATAAGCATGTTCTTTATTAAAAATACGTTGAAAACTAAAAATGACGTCGTCGGCATTCATCATGCGACTAGGGGTAAACCAAGAAGTGGTCTGAAAAGAAACGTTTTTACGCAATTGAAAACGAAAGGTAGCGCCATTATCCAATATTTGCCATTTTTCTGCTAATTCAGGGGTGAGCTGGTAGTTATAAGAATCGACACCCAGTAAGCGATCATACAATTGAGCTGATAAAGTATCTACCGTCAATCCGTGGCGTGCCATTTGTGGATTAAATGCATGGGGAGTGCCGTTAATACAATAAACAAAACCCTGCTGGTGGATGTCTGTTTGTAAATCAGTGGCCAATACAGACGATGTCAGCATTAGAGTGGTTGAAAAAACCGATATCAAAAGCATCAGAGCACGCATAAAAATTTCGATATAGAGATAAATCCATGGATTTATTGTATCGTAATTTTATTATCCGCCCAATTTATTAACCTGTTTTCGCCATTTATACCCTTCGCCTTTGAAGTCGCTGTGTTGTTGGCTGCGAGCCTTCGCCCTCATGGTATATCTACGCTCATCGGTCGGTCGCCCTGGCCGCCAGCGGCAACTTCAAAGGTGAACGGTATATATCTGAGAGCCTATCTGAAATCTCTGGTACTCGCGGATACTTTTATTTTTTTGTCATATGGTAGATTTTATCAGCTACTGCTATCGCATCTGGCCTGTGTGCGGCAAATATGCGTGTGATATTCATCGATTTTATAGCTTCATTTATTTTTCGTTCATTTTCAATGTCAAGAGCAGATGTAGCTTCATCAAGAATCAAAATTGCTGGTTTTCTATACAATGCACGCGCGAGAGAAATTCGCTGGCGCTGCCCACCTGAAAGTGAGCTACCTAACTCACCGATCAGCGTTGAATAACCAAGAGGCATAGCCTCTATTTCATCGTGGATAGCGGCCGCCTGCGCACAACTTTTCATGTATTCGATATCAGGATTATTGGCAAATGAGGTTATGTTTTGTAGCAGTGTGCCGGAGAAAAGAAAATCATCCTGCATAACGAATGATATCAGCGAACGATAACGTTCAGCGCCAATACGTTGCAAAGGTATTCCATCAATAAAAATATAGCCGGAACTGCTTTCCCGCAGGGAAGAAATGACGCTAAGCAGCGTGGATTTACCACAACCAGAACGACCGACGATAGCAAGGCTTTCGCCCGGTGAAACTGAAAAAGAGACGTTTTCAAAGATAGGTGCTTCATTGTTGTTGTAAGCAAACGAAAGCGCTTTAACTTCAACTTTCCCGGAAGTGATGAAAAAATTACTGTTTTCGGTATTTGATGCTGGTTCGCTTTTTGTCAGTGCGATATCGTTTAGCCTGTTTATGTGTGTCGGCAAGAGCCTGAATTGATATAACGCATCACTGAAATTAACCACGCGCGTAATAAACAAATCGGAAAACTGCATGAAAGCAAACATGGCACCAGCAGTAAACTTGCCGCTTTCAGCCAGGTTTACGCCAAAATAGATAACCACGCCTGATGTTAGCCCGGTAATCGCAAGAGAAAAAACCTGTGAGAAGAAATCGATTCTGAAAAGACGAATGTTAGACACAGCCGCTTCACTACAGAGGTTTAGCCATTTAAGTTTACGTTTGTCGGCCAAGCCAAGCATTTTAATGGCTGGGATAGCTTTCATTGTTTCCATATAAAAACTGTATTGTGCGGCTATTCGGGTGATCATCTCGGTTAGCGTAGCTCTGTAACGCTGAAAGCTCATCACTTTAAAAGTAGCATAGCTTACTGCAAGTAGCAGGACGACAACGGCTATTAGGGAGCTGTAAGCGAACATAAGAGCTGAAATAAAGGCGATTAGCACTAAATCGAGAATGGCGCCAATTGTTCGTGCTGTAAAAGCTTCCTTGATTTCTTCGAGCGACTGTATCCGCGATGCCATTTCTCCCAGTGTTCGCTTTTCAAAGAAAGCCACAGGTAAGCTGATGAGTTTCGTAAACACTCCCTCAGACCAGTGCAGGCCGATAGCATATTTCGTGGATGCAATAATCCAGGAGCGTGACCAGGATAAAATAGATCTTATTACCACTACGCAAAAAAATAGTGCAATCATGAAGGTAAGCGAACCCATATCGCTATTTTGCAAAACAGTATCAATAACAAATTGAGAGAATAGGGGGATCATTAATGTCAGGCCTTCCACTGCGCAGGACACAAGAAGCACAGTGCAAAGCAATTTTAATTTGCCTCGCACGCCTGTAAACATATCCCAAAGGGTTAAACGTAGCTCTGTATTTTTCTTTTCAAACAACGCTCCCGGCCACAGTTCGATCGCGACGCCGGTAAAACAATTTGATAGCTCAGAAAGGCTAATTTTTCTTTGACCACAGGCTGGATCATGAATGATTGCATAAGAACGCTTAATTGTTTTGAGAACAACAAAGTGATCAAATGACCAATGCAGGATACAAGGTGTATTTACAGAAAAAAGTTGCTGGAGCTCTGCACGAAAAGGTCTACAGGTAAGGCCAAATTTCTCTGAAACTTCAATAATTTCCTCGATGCTCATCCCTGAAGTAGGAACAGCGAATTTTTCCCGTAATGTATAGAGCGTTGTTGCATGGCCGTAGTAGCAAAGAATCATGGCAATACAAGCAAGACCGCATTCAGATACCTCATCTTGAACAATATCAGGAAGAGGGGAAGGAAAGCGCAGATTTTTTAATTTTTCCATTTAGTTAGTCACCAGGAAACTAAAGAGCCATTGATAAATTCGTTTCTGTCCTGTTGTGATGTTGGCCGTAACTTCCATGCCATGTTGCAGGTGAAAAATTTTGTTATTTTCAGGTTCAACGGTCACAGAGAAAAATATGCCTTTGTCGGTGCGGATAGCTGTAGGGGATATGGTTTTTACAGTGCCGTTGAGCTTTCCATATCTTCGCCACGGAAATGAGGATACACGGATTTTTACTGTTTGATTAGGCTGGACTTCACCAGCGGCAGCAGAGGGAAGATGGAGAGTAATCATCGGTTTTGCACCTGTAGGAAGGATAACCCCGATTACATCCCCTTTTTTAACCGCGTCACCCGCGATAACAGATGAATAGCCAAGCTTACCCTTCAACGGTGCAGTTACATCAGAAAAAGCCTCGATGGTGGCTTCTGTGAGCTCTTGACGTGCAGCGGCCAGTTGGTAGTTATATTCGTCGGTTTTGGTTTTTAGTGCCTCTAAATCCTTATTGCAATTCATCTGCAACTTTTCTATTTCGTAGTTAAGTTGCGAGAGTGAAACCTTTATGCGCTGAGCATCCTCTTTTGCAGCTATAAACTTACTCGTTGCTTCGTGTAATTCCATTCCTGAAATGATGTTTTTTTTGTCATACTTGTCAAACAAGGTTTTGCGTTTGTATTCAAGCTCAATTTTTCTATTAGTAGTAATTAAAAGTTGCTGATAGTTGCTAAGCTCATTTTTTTTAAGTGTAATCTCACGCTGCATATCCTCTTTGACTCGGTTTATGGATTTAGTTATGTCGGCTTTTCTATCCTCAAGACTGCTGATTTTTTTGAGGATAAGCGTTTTTGTTTTCTCGTGTTTTTCTTCGCCATCGAAAGTGATTTTACTGGTGATTGTGTAGAGGGTATCACTCGCGTGAACCTCTTCACCTTCCATTTTTGTTGAACTGGTTACAATCCCATCTAAAGGGGAGGTAAGCGCGTAAACGTTCGGACGGAAAGCAACGATGCCAGAGGCTTCAACATTGACACCATACTTGCCAAAGGTGATAAGGGCGGCCAAACAGAAAATCGTTATGATACTTAGCAAAAGTGGGGATCTGCTAGATTTAGTCAAAGTAAGGGCGTGTTTACCCATCCAATCAAGGTGTTTATTTTCAATGGCTTCTTTACGAAAGGTGCTCACTTTTCCTCTGTTTTTTTATTAGACCTCTCTCGGAACCTACTGCGTGACACGGATCCTGCGTCATGTACTTATGTTAACGAAGGTGGCCGTGCGTCTTGACTTCGCATAACGCGCGAACTATAGCCAAATCATTTTAATTTGATTTAAGTGTTGTCGTCGCTTGCCGTACTATTTGTACTGTCTGCGCTCCTCAGCCTTGAATCAAATTAAACTGATTCGGCTATACGGTTTCGAAAGAGATCTATTAATTCACTGAAATGTAAAGGTGATCTTTCGCGATCACAAGGTGTTTGTTTTTTATAAAATCACATCCTACAAATCCATCAATATCTGCTAAAGCAGGGGCATTCATGGTCATTTTAAGTGCGGGTATCACCAGATTTTTACCTGCAACAACTTCAGTTACTTCTGCGGATTCAACGTCAGTGTTTTTATTAAAAATAACGCTTCGATTTGCTCCTGTATCGATTACCAATCTGAGAGGCCTACCCCCTTCTCCGATGGCGTTAATCTCAGCACCATAATCAGTGCGGTTAATAGGTAATTTCTCCCACAGTGCTGTTTGTTCAGGAATAAAGCTATCGGAAATACTCAAGTTCATTTTTTGTAGATCGATGTGGAGTACCTTATCGCCGAACGTGTCAAGCCCTATTACACCATTTATCGGGAATGCCTTTTGGTGCTCATCCATTTTTCCCCATGGTTTGAATGCTATCAGCCTTACTTTCTGCTGTCGGATCCCGTCGATCATCAGTTCAGGCACCTCATAAATATTCGTTTGTCTAATTCCTCCGTATGCATCTGTATATTTTTTTGTTTTTAAAAATCTTGCAGGGGTGCCGGGAAGTGTTTGAATTACCTTTTCACTCAAATTTAGGCCACCAGAAGAGCCGGTATCAATAAGCAGGCGCTTAATGGTAATCCCGTTGATGTTGAGATTGGTTGTTAGTTCACAGTCGCTGGAAATAGTGATTTTGCTGGCAAACACCGTATTAAGCGAAAGTATGAAAAGAGTGGCGAACAGTGTTTTTATTCGTGATACGTTAAGCATCATTTTCTACCCCGATATTTTTAGCTATTTCATCTATGCCTACACCCATGTCATGCAAAATAGAGGCGCAGCGACTAAAAAAGGTTTTCATGGAATCACAGTATATGGTTTTACGCTTAAAGCCTTCAGTGGGTGAGTAGCGATTTATTGGACGCCCCCCACAGCAGATATTGCGCCAAACACACTCTCTACATTCATCAGGCAAAGATTTTTCTATCGTGCTCAGTGTGTTCAGCTGTTTGCTGGCGATAATCTCTTTAAGAGAAGTATCGGTAATATTACCAATGGAAGTAAAAATATCTGAATTTGTTGAACGTAAAGTATCATCAATATAGATATCACCTTCTGACGTAACAGTGAAAGCCAGAGCTGCAGCACTGTCTTTTACCGTTGTAACCCCCAGCACAAACGTATTCTCATTTCCGGCCATTTGTGCGATATGAGCGTTTATAATTCTTACATGGCACTTTGGATCGTTTTGGTTGTACCATTCATCACATAGATCAACTAAAAATCGGCTCATTCCATCTATATCGGTAGGATTAGCGTAATTACAATCCGGCAAAAGAAAGTCGAATTGACGACAACCCATAGCATCATATAGATGCCTGAATAGCGTTTTGCCGCTGGCTTGTGGATTTATGACGGACAAAACCGGCGCGGTTTTTTCTTTGCTTCCATCGCTGGATCGCGTAGTAAGCATTTTGTAACCGTTAAGCGTTCTTTCATAACTGCTACGCCCCTGATGATCGAGGCGATTGATGTCGTTAATGTGCTTCGGGCCATCTATAGAAACACTGACAGATATTTGATATTTTTGAAAAATTTTTATCCATTCTTCATCTATCAGCGTTGCATTAGTTTGAATAGCAATACGGAGAGAAGCGCCGTTGTAATTACCGTCATGCAGCATTGCGCAAAGTAATTCCATTCGCTCTTTTTTTAGCATCAGCGGTTCACCACCATGCAAATCAATCTGAATAACATCGATTTTGTATGTTTTTGCTGATGCTTCTAGAAAATTTCTGAGGGTTAGCATTGTAGCGCGTGTGATAACAGGCGCACTTTTAAGTGCTAAATCATTCCCCATGTTAAACACATAACAGTACTTGCAATTGAGGTTGCAGCGCTCGCTTACTTTAAGAATTATCTCAAGATGCTTCAGATGGTTATCTTTCATTGATACGCTCATAGGAAAGAATTGGCAAGAAGGCAGCACAAAAGTGCTGCCCGGTTTATTGCTAATTTTTAGAAGCTTTTTGACCAGTGAAGGTTAACCCAGCCACCATTACTACCGCCACCACGAACTGCACTCAACAGTTCGACTGTATTTTTTTTCTCAGTGTTTTTAATAAAATTGTTTTCTACCGCTTTTTTCAGTTTTAACATATTAGACTCCTATTATATTTATCCCTTCCAACAAGGGAGGTTTAACATTAACAAACAGGGCAAAAATGACAACCTCAATAATTATTATGATATAAAAAATGTGATTCTGTTCGCAAATAAATTTTATGCGTTTTACATTTTGGTAGATTAATAAATTAATGGATATAATAACAATTAATCGCCATAGAAATTTACTTTTTTTAAGTTTTATCATGTTTTGTTTTTTTGATTGTTTTTTGTAATTAATTGAATGATATTAGTTTTTTAAAATGTAATGATTGATTGTATCTATGATGATAAACATTATTTTTTAATAATAGGTATCACGCAATAAATAACAAAGAAAATCGGGTTGGTAAAATAGTTTAGTGTATTTATAAGTATGTTATGACAATGTGAAACTCAGTTATTCGAAAAGCAAAATTATTACAAATAACAATCTATCTAAGATAGTGACTTTTAATTAAAAATCTAAAACTTGTAATTTATTTCGAATAAATATATTTTATTAAAATTAAGTTTTAATATTCAATATAATTAAATATTAAACACTAAATGATATATTAATATTATTATTTCATTGTTTAGTTATGACAAACCTCCTTCCTAATAAAATAAATTGTGGATGTTAATTAAAAAGTGGCTAACCTTAATCTAAAGAACAGATGAATACTGGAGTAGCACTGTGAATGCTAATCAAAATCGCGGATTTATGCCAGCTGAAGAAAGTGATCACCTACGTACTTGGATGGCGTTCGACGTTAATCAGAGTTGGGGGCGTCGATATTTAGCTGAAACACAAAAAAGCATTGTTGATGTTGCGTTAGCTATA
This sequence comes from Candidatus Regiella endosymbiont of Tuberolachnus salignus, assembly GCF_964020115.1. NCBI lineage: Bacteria > Pseudomonadati > Pseudomonadota > Gammaproteobacteria > Enterobacterales > Enterobacteriaceae > Candidatus Regiella > Candidatus Regiella endosymbiont of Tuberolachnus salignus. The sequence continues at coordinate 2,751,914 of NZ_OZ026542.1, read as the reverse complement.
GCCAAGTATGAACCTGTAACTATGTTGGTTAATAAAGAAAATTATGCTACAGCACAAAAATTGATGGGATCTGAAGTAGAATTAATTATCCATCCTCTAGATGATGTTTGGATGCGAGATACCGGGCCAGTGTTTGTTTTCGATCAACAAAATCGTAAAGCTGCTATCGATTTTAACTTTAATGGTTGGGGAAATAAGCAAAAACATGATCGTGACGCTAAAGTTGCTTCATTTATCATTGAAAAAAGTGGAGCTGAATTAATCAAGACTCTATTAATATTAGAAGGAGGAGCAATAGTCGTCGATGGAGATGGAACGGCTATTTTTACCGAAAGCTGTGTTATTAATAACAATAGAAATTTGGGTATTAATAAAACTGAATGTGAAGATGAGTTGAAAAGATTACTCGGGCTGGAAAAAATAATCTGGCTTCCCGGGATAAGAGATCAAGATATTACTGATGGTCATACTGATGGTTATGTCAAATTTGTTAAACCAGGTGTGGTGGTTGCAGGTTATGAATCCGATCCTTTGTCCTATGATTACCAGATAACTCAATGTCACCTTGATATTTTGAGCAAGGCGATAGATGCAAAGGGACGTAAATTGGATGTTATTACTCTTGAAGCCCCTATATAGTGTCGTCATGAGATCTTGAGCCATAGAGCAAGGCATCGTATTTGTACAGCAGCGAGAAAAGAGGAGGTATTTTTTGCATAACGAGTAGCAATACCTCGCCAGCGCTTTAGGTGCAGAAAAGCATTTTCCACGAGATGTCGATGCTTGTAGAGCGCTTTATCGTACTCACGTTGAATTTTACGATTCTTTTTAGGTGGTATTACGATTTGCATGCCGGCTTCTTCTGCTTTTTTAATGATGTTATCACTGTCATAGCCCTTGTCAGCCAACAGATATTCTGCTGCAATACCTTTGGTTAAATTCGTTGCTTGCTGACAATCTGCTGTGGTACCTGATGTAATAAAAATTCTGACCGGCATACCATGCGCATCCACGGCCAGATGTATCTTACTGTTGAGCCCCCTTTTGTGCGCTCCATATCCTGATTACCGCCTTTTGCGCCTGCTGCATGAGGGTGAACTTTGCTATGAGTGGCATCAATCATCAGCCATTCAAAATCTGGCTCCACAATCAGCGCTTCGAGCAGAGACTCCCATAGCCCCTTGTCACGCCAGCGGCAAAACCGGCGATGAGTATTTTTCCAACCGCCATAATCAGGCGGTAAATCACGCCAGGGAGCGCCGGTTCTCAATATCCAGAAAACAGCATTAATAAACTGCCTGTTATCTCTGGCTATGCCACCCCAAGTGCCTTTTCTCCCCGGGAGATGAGCTTCCAATAGGCTCCAAACATGATCGGATATATCGTGGCGGCGATGGGCTAAATTCATTCCCGAATCATCTTTCATTATTGAATCATCTCAACAGTTGTCGTTATTTGTTACATGATAATATATTTTTTATTACGTGACGACACTACTTAGAACGATCCGTCAAAAATATGTTTCTGACAATTTTTTTGCGAGTTACATTAATTATTATGTCTGTAACAACGCGGTTATCATGCCGGAATTTGGTGATGAAAAAGCAGATAGAGCTGCTGCAGAAAAATTGGAAGAGTTATACCCTAAACGTGACATTGTCATGATTAATATTGATGCTATTGCCGTTGGAGGGGGAGGGATTCATTGTCTTACTCAGCAAGAACCCCGTTTTTAATCTAGCATGCCAGTTAGAGCCTATTCGAAATCTTCTACTGTATTAATTGATGATTGAGTTTGCTGAGTGCAGATTCAAGTTTGGAAAATTGAGAATTCATTCTATCGACTAAATTATACTTATTCATATTAGTTTTCTTTATTAGTTACAACATACATTAATTACTCTTTATATTAAAGAAACTCAATAAACAGCACAAACCAATTTAACCACCCAATAAGCAGACCTTGAAAGAAGTTGCTAAAGCCTCAACCACGCCTTACCAGCAAGCAAATCAGGCGTTTACTCGTGGAGATAGCCTTTTCATTACGGGGACGTTTTGGGAAATATTCAGGGCTCGCTTTCCCCCCGAGTCTGCAATGAATGCGGTCTATTTTTGCCCAGAGTGTCGGTCGTTTGATCTATGAACACTTTGAGTCATTTTTTGAATAGACTGCTTACAAAACCGTAGCGAGGGGTGGGGGAGTCGCGCTGCCCTGCGGCGCAATATACATGCGAGTACATGAGGATTACGAGCACCAAGTAACGCAGAATTCGGTTATGCAAGCAGTCTAGAGGGGTCTGCTCGGGTGACCGGCAGGTCTACTCACCCACGACCCCCTAGAGATTTAGAACAAATGTCAGCGCTAATGATAAAAGACCGTAAATTGCTAATTTAATTTGTCCACTCAAGCCAGAATGCAGTTTCCTTTGTGGTGACAAAGCCATGAGGGAAATAAGCATGCTAAGAAGAGAGGACCACTACATGATAAAACAACGCCATCAACAGGGGGCATTTATTGTTGATATTGCCCATCAGATAGGGTGTTCAGAAAAGACGGTGAGACGGCACATTAGCTATCCTGCGCCGCCAACAGCAAAACGCGGTAAAAAACAGGTTGCTAAACTCGAGCCCTTTAAAGACTACATCGATTCAAGGTTGAGTGAACAGGTTTGGAATGCGGCGGTTATTTTTGAGGAAATCCGTGAAAAAGGCTACCGGGGTGGGAGTGCGATGCTCCGACGTTATATACATCCCAAACGTCCGCTCAGGGCCTCGAAAAACACGGTACGCTTTGAAACCCTCCCCGGTTATCAACTTCAACACGATTGGGGAGAAATCATCGTTGAGGTGGCAGGCTCTGCCTGTACGGTTAATTTTGCCGTTAATACGCTCGGTTTTTCGCGTCGCTTTCATGTCTTTGCTGCCCCTAAGCAAGATGCTGAGCACACGTATGAATCGCTGGTTCGCAGCTTCAATTACTTCGGTGGCAGCGTAAAAAATGTCTTGGTAGATAACCAAAAAGCCGCTGTTATCAAACATGGACAAAATGGCCACATCGAGTTCAATGCGGGCTTCCTGCAACTGGCTAATCACTATGGGTTTAGCCCTCGCGCCTGTAAGCCTTATCGACCGCAAACGAAAGGCAAAACCGAACGGATGGTGGGCTATGTTAAACACAATTTTTTCACTCGCTACCGTCAGTTTGAGAGTTTCGCTCATGTTAATCAACTGCTAGCGATGTGGCTGGCGAAAGTGGCAGACCAGCGTCATCTTCGTCAATTCAAGCAGACACCGGAAAATCGTTTTGCTGAGGAAAAAATAGCCTTGATGCCACTCCCTGCGACTGATTTCGATACCAGCTACTTCGACCTACGACAAGTGGCATGGGACAGCTATATCGATGTCAGAGGTAATCGCTATAGCGTGCCTTCATTCTGGTGTGGTCGTGCGGTTAATATTCGTATCGGTTTAGATAATACGCTACGTATTTACGGCGATGAGCAACTGCTCGCGACGCATCTCTTGCAGGAGGTAACGCAGGGCTGGCAAAAGGTGCCAGAACATCATCAAGCCCTTTGGCAACAGGTCAATCGAGTAGCGTCTCGTTCGCTCAGTGTGTATGAGGAGCTACTCTGATGGAAATGGAAAACTTGTTGATACGGTTAAAAATGGATTACCTGGGCGATGCGTTGGAGAGTTTATGTGAAGAAGCCACCAAGAAAGCACTGAACTACCGTGAATTTCTCCAGCAGGCATTAGCCCAGGAATGGAACGGGCGTCACCAAAAAGGCTTGGAATCGCGGTTAAAACAAGCACGTTTGCCGTGGATAAAAACCTTGGAGCAATTTGACTTTACTTTCCAACCAAGTATAGACAGGAAAATTATCCGCGAGCTGGCGGGGCTGAGGTTTGTCGAACATCATGAAAACGTCATTTTGTTAGGCCCACCTGGGGTAGGGAAAACGCATTTGGCGATAGCGCTGGCTGTCAAGGCAGCTACAGCTGGGCATCGGGTATTGTTTATGCCTCTGGATAGACTCTGCTGTACCTTAATGAAGGCAAAGCAAGAAAACCGTCTGGAACGCCAACTTCAGCAACTGTGCTATGCCAGGGTATTAATACTGGATGAAATCGGGTATTTACCGATGAATCGCGAAGAAGCTAGCCTATTTTTCAGGTTATTGAGCCGTCGTTATGAAAAGGCGAGCATCATTCTCACATCAAATAAAAGTTTTACTGATTGGGGGGACGTATTCGGTGATCACATTTTAGCAACTGCGATTTTAGACAGGCTTTTACATCATTCAACCACATTGAATATTAAAGGAGAAAGCTATCGACTCAAAAATAAACGCAAAGCAGGCATGTTGCCTATAAAAACGACTGATATTATCCAGGCGCCTGGAATAGAAACCCAACAGGAAAATTAGCAAAAACTGGACATTTTAAAGTAGCAAAAAGTGGTCAATCTAAAGTAGCGTTGACACAAACTCTTAGCAAATGTGGTGTACTGTCCTTTTATTGATCGTAGGAGGGCATTTGTTCAGAAGGATGCTCAGGTGTTAGCTCTTCATTTACTGGATTAAATAGCCCAAATAATCCCATAAATTCCTGTAATGATAGCTTTTTATTGTTTAGATCGATTTGATTATCGGCGTAGTGAAAACTACTGCTTATAGTATCGTCTGTGTTTGTTGTTAGTTTAAATATTTTTCCCATCGCCGCTAAACCTTTAATTTGTTGTTCAGCGAGTGTTTGTGATTCTTCAGGGCTGTATCCAGCAAGTAACGCAATTTGCATTGTTAAATGCGTAGCCATAGCTTGTGGAATGGTCAATGTTGCATCTATTTTTTTCACATTCTGAGCTAAAAATGATCTCTGTAGAGTATTATTGGTTGTAGTTGTATTCGTTGTTGGATCTAGCAATTCTACATTCAGATTTAACATGCTTTCGCCCTTACTGTTTTTCCAGCTTAAGGGCTCAATATTTAAAGTGGGATTTCCTTTTAGGAGTATAGGTAACTGAGACCATAAGATGTCAGATAGCTCTTGTGCTTCAAAATCTTCACCTTGTTGTATTGTTTGTAATGCTTCTTGGTTATAAGCGGTAATAAATTCTTTCATCGCTTTACCATCTAGACGATTTAAGCTGAGTATTAATTTACCAGAACCAAAATCATTCTCTTTTATTTTTAATCCTGCCAAAGAATAGTTAAGTTTAGTATTTAAATGTTCATCTGATTCACCAAGGTAGGTATTGAGAATTAACCCTTCCAGCAAAACAATACTTTTTCCATCAGTATCCAACGCCATCTGTTTAATAGTAAGTTGTTTATTACCAAGAGCTAAATCAAATTTACCCTTACTGGTGGTACTTTTTAATTCTAGTCCCTGTAAACTATATTTTTCTAATTGATTATTATGGCTTTTATTAGTAAAAAAAATACTATCACTGTTAGCATCTAAGGTTACATTACGTAAATCCTTAGAAACATCAGCGTTGATAGTTGCACCAGAGAATTGCAGGCTAGCTGCTTTCTGTTGAGATTCCATTGGACTGATGTTAATGACAGATGCAATATTACCTTGGTAGGAGATATTTGAAATAGCAGTTAATGGTGCTTGGCCTTTTGTTATTTCAAATAAAGATGCCATTACCGGTGTATTTTCTAATTCAGAATGAACAACCGCCATACTGGGGATGAAATTAAATTTTTTTAGTTGGCTTAATGGGAAAGGACCATGGTTAATCTGTTCAATAAAGGTAATTTTATCACCCTCTTTCAACCATTTTTCGCCAGGCGAACTAACGTCAGATTGCAAAACATAACGAAAATGACTACTAAATAAGCCCCGTTGATAATCTTGATAAGATAATTGTAAACCAGCTTCTGGCAAGTATTCTTTCAATATCGCATTTGATTGATCAACCATTTTGTCCATACGTTGTTCAATTAATTTCCCCATATACCAAGTGGAGCCGATCCAAGCTGAACCAACAATTGCCATGATACTGATAGCCACTAATGATTTTTTCATCCTCTTTATCTCATCCTTATTTTAATAAATGCATTATCCAATAGACCTCTGTGTAGCAGCGCTATGCCCTTCGCCTTTGTATTGGCTGCGGGTTGTTCGCTTCATTAGGTAGTATCTCATCGGTCTCACCCCCTAGCCGCCTAGCGGCAGCTTCAAAGGCGAAGGGTATATTGCTGGTGTGTCGTTTGAATTATAAATTTCAATGTTATATTGTGTATGAAACGATAGCATATTGACAATAAATTAACGAAATGAAAAAAGTTTAAGGGAAAATAATGCGCGAAACTGATATCGAAGAAAAGAATGTTCGTCTTGAAAAAGACTCCATGGGAGAGATAAAAGTGCAGGCAGATCAATTATGGGGCGCACAAACTCAGCGTTCATTGGCACATTTTGATATTTCACAGGAAAAAATGCCGCAAGAATTACTTGATGCGCTAGCACAAACCAAGTTAGCAGCAGCAACAATTAACATGCAGTTAGGTGTGTTAGAAGAAAAAAAAGGGAAAGCGATTATTCAAGCTGCTAAAGAAGTAATAAAAGGTGAACATCTAACCGAATTTCCACTATCGATTTGGCAAACAGGCTCAGGCACTCAAACTAACATGAATATGAATGAAGTGCTTGCTAGGCGAGCCAATATCATTCTTGACGAATTTGTAGTACACCCGAATGATGATGTGAATAAAAGCCAAAGCTCTAATGATGTCTTCCCAACGGCGATGCATATTGCTGTGGTGGCGAATTTACATAAATATTTGTTGCCCGCTTTAAAAGCGTTGAAAGAAAAATTAGAAGCAAAAGCAATAGAATTTAATAAAATAGTAAAAATTGGTCGAACGCATTTACAAGATGCGACACCGTTGACCTTGGGACAGGAGATCTCTGGCTGGGTAGCGATGTTAAAACATAGTGAACAGCATATTAACGCAACACTACCACATCTTTATGAGCTCGCTTTAGGTGGTACTGCGGTTGGCACTGGATTAAACACACCTCCTGAATATGCGGTGAAGGTCGCTAAAGAAATAGCAACGCTTACTGAACAACCTTTTGTCACTGCGCCTAACAAATTTGAGGCGCTAGCCACTTGTGATGCTTTGATTCATAGTCATGGCGCTTTAAAAGGTTTAGCCACATCATTAATGAAAATTGCCAATGATATACGCTGGCTTTCATCGGGACCACGTTGTGGTATTGGAGAAATATCGATTCCGGAAAATGAACCCGGTAGCTCGATTATGCCGGGTAAAGTTAATCCAACACAATGTGAAGCAATGACGATGCTTTGTGCTCAGGTGATGGGTAACGATGTTGCGATCGGTATCGGGGGTGCATCAGGTAATTTTCAATTAAATGTTTTTCGTCCAATGATTATTCATAACCATTTACAATCGATCCGCTTATTGTCGGATGGCATGACTAGTTTTAATAAGCATTGTGTTGAGGGGATAAAAGCTAATGAAAAGCGTATTGATCAGCTGCTTAATGAATCTTTAATGCTAGTGACTGCATTAAATAATCATATAGGTTATGACAAAGCAGCAGCAATTGCTAAAAAAGCACATCAAGAAAGCCTGACCTTGAAAGCATCTGCAATATCATTAGGATATCTGACAGAAGATCAGTTTGATACATGGGTTAATCCAAAAGAAATGATTGGTAAGTGACTGTTCATCGCTGTTTTTCCATTTCATCTAAACGAGGAAAAGCAACTAAGGCGAAGATTAATATGAAAATCACAATCCGTAATGAACAAGCTGCCGATATTAACGCTATCATAAGGCTTATTGAATCTGCATTCCAAAAAGAAGAGATAGTATGGCCTTGGATCAGTATCCGTATCGCCTGAACACCAGAGGCAGGGTATAAGTTCAATGTTGATGAAGGCGGCTCTTGCTGAATTGAAGCGTTTAGATGGCTTGGGCTCTGTTGTACTCGGAAACCCTGCCTACTACGGTCATTTTGGATTCGAGGCGCATTCTGGTCTAGTACTTGCAGGTGTTTCTCTTAAATATTTCCAGGCAGTGTCTTTTAGTGGAGAACTGCCCAAAGAGACGTATTCTATCACAGGGCATTCGACGCTACAGTGTAACTTTTTAGCTTAGCATGGAGAAATTTTATACCCTTAGCCTTTGAAGTTGCCGTTAGGTGGCCAGGGCAACCGACCGACGAGCTGAGCTTCGCCAAAATCCTGGATAGATTTCCATCCCCAGGCTCCACTTAACACCGCGGCAAAAACTAAGAAAATCACATCGATCAATTGGTGCTTAATATTGATATCTTTACGTGGGTCAGGAATCAGGGCTAATTGCTTTAAAATGCTCATGTTTAGATATTCATTAGGACAAATACTCTTATGAGCATTCTGCCTACATAGAGTTCAAATTAAAGTGGGATCCCGCCCTGGGGGTAAGTCAGATACCGTCTTGCTTATGTCTTGGTAAGGGCTATTTTTGCATCAAAAGGAATACCTGATTTCAGCACGCCATACGCTGTCAACGCTACTTTAGATTGACCACTTTTTGCTACTTTAAAATGTCCAGTTTTTGCTAATTTTCCTGTTGGGTTTCTATTCCAGGCGCCTGGATAATATCAGTCGTTTTTATAGGCAACATGCCTGCTTTGCGTTTATTTTTGAGTCGATAGCTTTCTCCTTTAATATTCAATGTGGTTGAATGATGTAAAAGCCTGTCTAAAATCGCAGTTGCTAAAATGTGATCACCGAATACGTCCCCCCAATCAGTAAAACTTTTATTTGATGTGAGAATGATGCTCGCCTTTTCATAACGACGGCTCAATAACCTGAAAAATAGGCTAGCTTCTTCGCGATTCATCGGTAAATACCCGATTTCATCCAGTATTAATACCCTGGCATAGCACAGTTGCTGAAGTTGGCGTTCCAGACGGTTTTCTTGCTTTGCCTTCATTAAGGTACAGCAGAGTCTATCCAGAGGCATAAACAATACCCGATGCCCAGCTGTAGCTGCCTTGACAGCCAGCGCTATCGCCAAATGCGTTTTCCCTACCCCAGGTGGGCCTAACAAAATGACGTTTTCATGATGTTCGACAAACCTCAGCCCCGCCAGCTCGCGGATAATTTTCCTGTCTATACTTGGTTGGAAAGTAAAGTCAAATTGCTCCAAGGTTTTTATCCACGGCAAACGTGCTTGTTTTAACCGCGATTCCAAGCCTTTTTGGTGACGCCCGTTCCATTCCTGGGCTAATGCCTGCTGGAGAAATTCACGGTAGTTCAGTGCTTTCTTGGTGGCTTCTTCACATAAACTCTCCAACGCATCGCCCAGGTAATCCATTTTTAACCGTATCAACAAGTTTTCCATTTCCATCAGAGTAGCTCCTCATACACACTGAGCGAACGAGACGCTACTCGATTGACCTGTTGCCAAAGGGCTTGATGATGTTCTGGCACCTTTTGCCAGCCCTGCGTTACCTCCTGCAAGAGATGCGTCGCGAGCAGTTGCTCATCGCCGTAAATACGTAGCGTATTATCTAAACCGATACGAATATTAACCGCACGACCACACCAGAATGAAGGCACGCTATAGCGATTACCTCTGACATCGATATAGCTGTCCCATGCCACTTGTCGTAGGTCGAAGTAGCTGGTATCGAAATCAGTCGCAGGGAGTGGCATCAAGGCTATTTTTTCCTCAGCAAAACGATTTTCCGGTGTCTGCTTGAATTGACGAAGATGACGCTGGTCTGCCACTTTCGCCAGCCACATCGCTAGCAGTTGATTAACATGAGCGAAACTCTCAAACTGACGGTAGCGAGTGAAAAAATTGTGTTTAACATAGCCCACCATCCGTTCGGTTTTGCCTTTCGTTTGCGGTCGATAAGGCTTACAGGCGCGAGGGCTAAACCCATAGTGATTAGCCAGTTGCAGGAAGCCCGCATTGAACTCGATGTGGCCATTTTGTCCATGTTTGATAACAGCGGCTTTTTGGTTATCTACCAAGACATTTTTTACGCTGCCACCGAAGTAATTGAAGCTGCGAACCAGCGATTCATACGTGTGCTCAGCATCTTGCTTAGGGGCAGCAAAGACATGAAAGCGACGCGAAAAACCGAGCGTATTAACGGCAAAATTAACCGTACAGGCAGAGCCTGCCACCTCAACGATGATTTCTCCCCAATCGTGTTGAAGTTGATAACCGGGGAGGGTTTCAAAGCGTACCGTGTTTTTCGAGGCCCTGAGCGGACGTTTGGGATGTATATAACGTCGGAGCATCGCACTCCCACCCCGGTAGCCTTTTTCACGGATTTCCTCAAAAATAACCGCCGCATTCCAAACCTGTTCACTCAACCTTGAATCGATGTAGTCTTTAAAGGGCTCGAGTTTAGCAACCTGTTTTTTACCGCGTTTTGCTGTTGGCGGCGCAGGATAGCTAATGTGCCGTCTCACCGTTTTTTCTGAACACCCTATCTGATGGGCAATATCAACAATAAATGCCCCCTGTTGATGGCGTTGTTTTATCATGTAGTGGTCCTCTCTTCTTAGCATGCTTATTTCCCTCATGGCTTTGTCACCACAAAGGAAACTGCATTCTGGCTTGAGTGGACAAATTAAATTAGCAATTTACGGTCTTTTATCATTAGCGCTGACAACGCTAGTTGGAGTAATTTACGCATTGCTGCACAGACACCGACTTTGCCCCCTTTATTCCGTTTTACCAATCGTTCCCATTGAGATTTTATTATTGGATTGTGCGTGATTGAGGTAAGGGCTGGCATGTACAGCGCTTTTCTGAGTTCTGTACACCCGACTTTTGAAAGGCGGCTTCGCCCTTTAAAGAGGCCAGATTCGCACAGTTTCGGATTAAGCACTGAGGTTCGGGTTTGGAGTAGATAATGAGCGCCCTGCTGGCTCCATTGCATTTGCTGTTTTTTAACCATTCTTTTTGCCACCACTTCATTGATAGTTGATTCTACAAAGGCGGTAGAAATGGTCTCCCCATATCGGTACATCTCGCCATAATTAGGGATTATCATCCGGTTATTGCTAATGTAGGTATATTTCATCCAGATGAGTTAACAGCTTCTTACGGTTATGGAAGCCCTGAAAAACCGCTAAAAGTAGTCTATTCTGTCATTAATAATTTTTTTAGGTTAATAGTGAAATGAAAACGAAATCGACGAGACGAGGCGACTTTTTAGCGCAGATGAATAGGATAGTTCCCTGGGAAAAAATTCTGTCTAAACTCAGTATCAATTATCCTAAGCCAACAGCCAAAGGGGGAAGACCGGCAAAACCTTTAGAGGTGATGCTGCGGATTTATTTTTTACAAAATGGGTTTAATTACGCTGATTTATCGATGGAAGAAGCGTTATATGACATCCCCTTACTACGTCAATTTACCGGTATCTCCGTCGATGCGATTCCCTCCGATCCCACCATTCTGCATTTTCGACACTGGCTGGAAAAACATCATTTAAGCGAATCATTGTTTGAAGAGGTCAATGCGCATTTAGCTTCGTGTGGGCTGTTTATCAAACGGGGTAGTATTGTTGATGCTACGATCATTCATGCACCCAGTTCAACTAAAAACCGGCAAAATGGCCGCGATCCTGAAATGAAAGCCACCCGTAAAGGCAATCAGTGTTTTGGTATGAAAGCGCATATTGGTGTGGATGCACAGACGGGTCTGGTGCATTCCCTGGTAGGAACCTCGGCGAATGTAGCCGAGGTAACGCAAGTTCATCACCTTCTTCACGGCCAAGAAGAGGTTGTCCATGGTGATGCCGGTTATAAAGGCGTGATGCGACGCAGTGAACATCAACATCGTGCGGTCATCTGGCACATCCCCCGACGGAGGGTATTGGCCTTGCCCGGGCAGGAGCAGCAGGTATGGGAGAAACATCGGCATCGGCAAAGTCTTATTGCGAAAATCCGGGCTAAGGTTGAACATCCCTTTCGGGTGTTAAAATGTCAGTTCAACTTTAGAAAAGTGCGCTACAAGGGCTTGGCAAAAAATACCGCGCAGTTATTCAGCTTATTTGCTTTGACCAATCTCTTTCTCGCTAGAAAAATCCTGCTCTGTAACCCCTGATTTTCCATTGATACTGAAAAAAAGTGTATCCGCCGTCTCTTATACCGTAAAAAAAGAGTGCATTGATTTTCTTTTTTATTACATGACTTTAAGAATTAACGCTATTAGCTCAAAATATAGCATTCATTATCGGTTTTTCAGGGCTTCCATAAATTTGCTGATTCGCCTGCATTCCCTGAGAAGTCAGCTGTGCCATCAGTTTTTTCCTCGGATGCTCATCGATTTTTTGAACAAACCCAAAACGTTTAGCCGGGACTTCATCGGAGTACGATTTTCCGACAATGACTTCAAAATGGTTCTTTTTATTATTTCTGTTGCGAACTCTCTTTATCAGTATAAAGATGTAATCGGGGAAGAAGTAAACGTAGCGCCCGTGCATTAGGTTTGTACCTATGTTTAATCTGATTAACATCATAATTATGTAATTCACCTATTTTAGGTAACTTAGTGCCATCATAATTTTTATACAATGCAATTAATGGCATAGGGCAGGGGTGTTGTACTTGTTTTTGTTTTTCTTGATACCATACTCGGGCAATAGGTTGAACTTTCACGGGGCGTTTAATTAGCAACCGTGAATCTTCCGGTAACTGGCTGACTTTATCAATTTCTTGACTGATCCATGTTACCCATTCTTCACGACTAAAAGGTGGCACTGCGCGACCTGCATTCAGACTTTTATTAAGTTGCGCAAGTAAATCTTTGCGTTTTATATTTTTTATAATGTGTTTATTGGCCCAGCCAAAATGAATAGAGCTTGGATTGACTAACAGAGTTATTGTACGGTACGTATTAAGTGTTATCAGACCCCGAAGGTGAGTATGAACAAATTCAAAACGTTGTTCACTAGGTAAGCCAGATTCAACAGTAATGATGTGTTCTAGTTGAGTTTTTAAGGTGTTTATTGTTGAGATTAGTGTAGTACAGGAGAGATATTCATCATCATCCACAGAAAAACACAGGGCACCAGGTAATCGTACTGCGGCTTTACTACTGACATTCGGATTATTATTATGAATAAATAAACGACGAAAATGTTGTAAACCTAAAGAACAGGCTTCTTTTCCTTTGATTGATTTTACAGCTATTTTTTCTATGGGATTATTTTCAGTTCCTTTTTCTATATCAGGCAAAATAAAGATGTGGGCAGATAACAGTTTAAATTGTATTAATTGATGCTCGAGTTTGCTGAGAGCAAATTCAAGTTTGGAAAATTGAGAATTCATTCTATCGATTAAATTATATTTATTCATATTAATTTCTTTTATTAGTTACAACATGCTTTTTTCCCCTCAAAAAAAGAAGAAAAGAACAACATAAACTACAGAAAAAAATCTAAAAAACTTACCAACGATAACAAATTAAAATCAAAAGTATAACCCAATTCTACACAAAAAATCTCCACAAAAAAGAAGATAACATGACATTCATTACAGTGTAAATTTTAAACTATGATAAATTTATTGAGTAATATCCTAAGTATTTTCTGATTTTATTCATATTCTACTGAATCAACTCCTTCGGCGCTTATTTATAAGCATAAGCTCAATAATAGGGTACTCCATTTTCGATACTACTCTATCAGAAAATCCAGTAGCATAAGATATAACAGCACGAGACACATGGTTACGAAGAAGCTCTTGTACCATCAATCTAATAAAGCTTTCGTATTTTTTATATCATTCCCTTCTAATAGCAAGGTCATTCCGTTATACTTCAGTATTAATGGTTCCTGTGTAGACTGTATGTCACTGGATAAAGAACCTGAAAAAGAATGCTGAACAAAAGAGGATAGGGTGGTCAACCTATGTTCCCCTGAATTTTTAACAGCAACTATCTGCTCCGCCATATCTACTAGTGGCGAAAAACCCTGCTCTGAAAGAAAGTTATCAATATCTGCATAATCCAAATAAGTAAGTTTATCTGGAATTACAATAGGATGAAGATATTTTTCAAATTCACGGATATCAGCATCATGCTGGCTATCAGAAGAAGTAGCGAAATCGGGCGATAGCCTATTACCTATGCTCCGTACTGACAAAGCTACTGATGAATCCTCTTGCTCCCGAGAAAAATTTTTTTGGCTTGATTGAGAGGATAACGATGATATTTTATTTGATATTGGCATATTACGGTTCTTTTTTATCATTGAATAAACGGTAATTATTTATGCTATTCAATAAAAATACAGGTAAAAGATGCGCGATAATATTCAGGGAAAATACATCATTATTATTGAAGGTTAGCAAAGCATATCAAAAAAACTTAAAGGGTACAGCGGCCACTAAATCACTAATGACATTTTTTCCTCTTCTAAGTATAGCTAAGTTAAGAAACTAATCTTGGTGGATACAATCATTAAAAAATATTCCGACGAAAATCATTTCTAACTAATTAATTCAATTTAATGGTATCTACACACTGTGATAAAATGCTTACCGCAGTAAGGCATTTTATCGTTTAAAAGGTATCCTATAAAAATATCCGCAGGTATTATTTTGTGAAGAGTAAAGAAAATTCTATTGAAAAAAAAAGCAGCGCTTTATTGTTTGGAATCGACGACGAATTAGATTCGTACAAAATAATTGACACAATTGTAATTCGTCAAGCAAAGGCATCCGACATCAATGCATTAGCCGAACTACGTTGGAGGCTTTGCACGAATGACTTACCAGATGACACTATTAAAAAAAGAAAATTTATTGAGGAATTTTGTACGACATTACCGAATATTGAAAACAACGATAACTGCATTCATTTTGTTGCTGAATATGATTACAAAATCATTTCTGTATTATCAGTAATTAAAGTTACGAAGATCCCATCACCAAATGATCCTTATCATCAATATGGATACTTAACTAACGTTTACACTTTACCGAAATTCAGAAATAAGGGGATTGGCAGTGCTTTGCTAGATAAAGTTAAAAATGACCTAGAGATCCAAAAATTAGAATTACTTATTGTTTGGCCAAGTAATAAAAGTTTCCCTTTCTATCAACGAAATGGTTTTTGTCGTCAACCAGATCCTCTTGTACTTAAAATCATTGAAAATAAACAGATATGACTTGCCAGAAACGAACATATAGCCAGGAAGAATTAGCGCGTTATTTTTACCATTGGAAATTGGTTGCTGATGGTTCTCCCTTTTGGACAAAATCAAGCTACTTACAACCAGTGAGCTATCAAGGTCAAGCAGCGATGTTAAAAATCTCGATTAGCGAGGGGAGCACAACTGATGGCTTGGTGGGATGGCTACGGGGCAGTTAAAGTATTAGATTATACAGATAATGCGCTTCTTCTTAAGCGAACGCTCGGAAATAAATCTCTTATCAAATATCAAAATGACTCGTAGCGGTCTATAGATGATCAAGCAAGTAAAATTATCTGTCATGTTGCTGCGTGCCTCCATACTCCACGGAAACAATGCTCATCCGATCTGATGCCGTTATCAACTTGCTTCGAAGCGCTGATGCGTGCTGCCAAAAAGCATGGTGGAATTTTTGATGATGCGGCGTCTCTTGCCAGAAGCTTGCTCACAAAACCTGAAGAAGTGGTTGTCCTTCATGGCGATCTGCATCATGGAAATATCTTGGATTCAGGATCACAGGGCTGGCTTGCTATCGATCCAAAAAGTTTTTTAGGAGAACGTGGGTTTGATTTCGCCAATATTTTCTGCAATCCTGATGCTGATATTGCAACATCACCTGGACGACTGATGAAACAAGTGATGGTTGTTACAAAAATGGCTCATCTTGATCAGCATCGCCTTCTTGCTTGGATTGTATCCTGGGCAGCATTGTCTGCTGCTTGGCATATAGAGGATGGGGAGGATCCAGACACTACATTGGCAGTTGCCAAAATTGCGCTTGAAGCGTTGCGTTTAAAATAAATTATCTGACAAACAAAAGTTAATTTTCCTGAGTACGCATAATGATAGACCATTATTACCCAATAGACCTCTTTTCAAACCTGCTGTGTGAAGACTTCGCCGGCATGATGCGAACATCCGAGATGAATAACTGAAATAACAGATGAGTGGGATAGGATTCACCCATAGTGAAACTGAAAGGACCTTTTGCCTCTGATTTTAGGCCGATGTATCCCGGCAGATTACCTTCTGATCCTGATCCTTTTGGAAAAATGCCCTGATGATTGAATTTTGCATGCTCTGCGATAATCGCAGTAGTCACACCACTCCTCGTTATAGCCATATATTTAGGGTCAAACAGCACATTATGCGCCCCCGGTTTTAACGTGATCTCCATGATGACCTTTCCAGCCCCCGTCCCATAGGCTTGCGCTTGAGCAAGATCGCCAAGATGACCCCGTATGGGTAAGATCGCTGTTTTATCTGCATCTTTTAGGCGAACACTTAACTCTTTCGCCGTCAATGTGTTGCCGTTTTCAACCCCTTTGTTTTTGATCAGGGCTTCAGTTTTAGCTTTCTCTTCTTGGTTCCAATTCTGTATTGCCTCGGCCTCGGCATGATCCATGCCTCTATAAAGCTTCATTTGCTCCGGCGTCATTGATTCCTCCGTCTCTAGTGTGCTCAGCAATTCAGAACCTGTTTTAAGGGTAATATCTACCAAGGTTCTGGGTGCGCTATTTTCCACGCCCACCGCATAGGTCTTCCAAAAATCAGGCTGCTGCGTTTTTTGGTATGTTGTCGGGCTCTTTTTTTCCAAGACGGCTTTCCAATAATCATGGGTTAATCTATTTTGCACATTAGATAAAGGGGCGACCTCATAGTTGCCTTCATTGGTTCTTACAACATAGGTACCTTGGAATTCCAAAGGACTGTTATTTTCGGATGCGTTATAAACCGCATAGGTATTTTCGCCAAATCGAGCCGAATCCATAGGCTCTGTCCTAATGTAAATCTCCTTACCATCACAATTGACCTTATTCGCCTTATCCAGCGTGATGTTTGTTAATAATTCCCGCTTGCCGCCACCGCGGCATGGGCGGTTGATCAAGGTAAACTTTCGACCTCCAATGTACCAGAGTAAAGGAGTGGCTTTTGCAGGGCCAAATCCTTCGCCTTCAGGTTGCATCAATCTAAATATGGAGTAGGACGACTCCCATTGAGCGCGATATATCTTTCCATTATCGAGTTCGACATAATATGAATTGTTGATTTGATAGGCACCGGTTTTTGCCCCGCTACTCACATAGGTTGCTTGATTTAAATCGATGGTAACGCAGTCAATTTGTATCTGTCTGACTCGCTGAGCATACTCACCATCAGGGATATGAACCAGTGGATCAACACTGATTGATTCAGGACTTGATCGCGAGGTTTCCAGGCTGGTAATGGACTCGTATTGGTATCCTCTTTGAGAAGAGACAAAAATACGTTGCACGTTAGCTTCTGAAGTCGGATCCAATGAAAATATTTTTATCTTTTCAACTTGGGCAGGATCGGGGTAGGTTGCTTCAATGTGATCCACGATACGTCCTGATGAACCCACCTTGATTTCATCATTTCCGCTGTCCACGGTTAAACCCGATTTTTCTGTAATAGGGCTGGCAAAGTAGACAGATTTTCCATCTCGCTGCACAACCTCAGCCAAGAGTAAATTATTATTATCGAGTTTTTCTTTGATTTTGTGGTGAAAGTCCGCCCGCTGCTCAGGATCAGAAGGAATCATCTCATTCTCAGAGAGGAGTGGGCTCTGGTGCCGAATTTTCTTTAACAATGACTCGACAAAGGTAATATCGGGCGGGTGTGATAATTCCCCCCACCGCGTGGTGGTCTTCCCGAGCAATGTACTGGCCAGTTTGACACGATTACGGGCAGCAAAAAGAATGGCATTTTCTTCAGAAGTGGACAAAAGGTAATAGGGATTAAAGACATCTCGCATCTCCGGAGGCAATTCATCCTTTATCATCTTGATGACACGTGTATTTTCTTGCAGCCATTTTAGATTTTTTGTATAGGCTTCGTTCGCCGCCTTGGCACCGTAGAATAGCTCAAGGGCAAAATCGTCATGCGCGATGCTTTCTTTATAGGCAGGGTGAGTACGCCACAATTCAGGTGACGCACGCTTAGGATCCGCTTCCGAGCTGATCTTCTGCATGTCGAGATGGATCGGTTCTTGATCAACCGAGGTTTCACCGGGGGTTAATGCAAGGCGATCTGCTTCAGCAACCGTGCCTCTGTAATGAACCCCCTCGTCCAGTTGTACGACCAGTTCCTGCCCCCCTGTTTTAGTCGTGGCTAAAACTCCACCCACGGTTTTCTTATTGACCAAGCCATTAACGGCTTCGCTAATCTCGACGGTGATAAACATGCCTTTGGCACCGACGATTTTGGCTTGAATTTCCGGCTTATAGGTGGGTTTTTTTAACAGTTCGCGGTCGATAGTGAAGCTGCTGCCATCGTTGCGAATCAAGGTTGTTTTACCGTTAGTGGTGCCATGGTGATCAAGGATTTCGATAGATCCATGGTGTTCAATCACGTATTTGTGTTCAATGACACCGATATGAATTGACTCTGTCCCGCTTGAAATCCCCCCCGCGTCTCTTTTTTCTGCCGTGATAGTATCAAATGTCGACATATGATTGTCATACCAAGTCACCGTATTGAGGGATGATGTCTCGCTACGAGTGGACAGCCCAGAGAAATTATCGGGGAAAGCCGCACTGGCCTCTGATGAGTGTACAAAGCTCACTTCTTCAGGGTTTGCAGCAGATACCTTGCTCCAGCGACCTTCTCGAAGGTTCATATCATGGATCGGCCATAGCTCAAGATTGCCTTCTGGTGTGCGTGCCGCTTGGTGAGCAGTGTTACCGAGCATATAAACTGTTTCCGTTCCATCGCCTAACGCAATGGCGCGTGCCCCTCCTTTGACGATGACATCTCCGTTCCAAAGAGAGGACACTACCGCCCGCCCAATCGTTTTTTCAAAAAGTTGACCCTGATCATTAAATGTCCAATACTGATCATGCCCATTCATTTCATGGGCAGTGGTTGCGGGTTTTTCCACAAGCCGGTCGTCACGCTCGGCAACGTGATCTTCATTGGCATTAATCGGCTTATTTTCTTCCATTTTTTCATCAGTTAACGCTCTACTCATCCTCTCTGTGACATGCTCGTGAAGGGATTCAACAATGGCCACGCCACTGGCGAGTAATCCATGAGCACTCATGAAAATGCCCACCAAACACTGGTTGGCGGCCTGATAATTCTTGTCTTTAATCGCTTGTTTGTATGCCTCAATACTTTGCACTAACGACCAGGCGTTGCCCCCTTGTTGTGCGAGTGCCCCTAATCTTTGTAAAGAAAGGTTTTTGAAGCCACTCAAAACCGAGGCGGCGTAACACAGGCCATCCATGCCCAGTGTTTCAGCATCAGCCCCTTCGACAATATCGTCGACCAAATTAACTGCCATACAGATTTCTAATGGCGCATTACGGCATACTTGCAGCGCAAAGTCTTTCAGCTGTAGGGCAATTTGCTGCCAAGCAGGCACTAAATCACTAAAATCGTCCGAATTACGTTGAACCTTTAGAAAATCCTTAAATTTTTCTGTTCGCGGGTTGAGCAGAATTTTTTGATTGTTATTGAGCAAGGGTTCAAAATCAATCGGTTGACCTGCCTCTCGCAAGCGGATCACCTGGTTCATAAGAGATAAAATATCGTTTGACGAGAGTGCGATTTTTTCTGCTTCAAGTCTGCGATAGTCTTTCGCTGCCTGCTCTATGTATTTATCGTTGTTGCGAATAAAAGTTTCCTGTGGATGATTGAGTTCATCGGATAAGTTTCCATTATTCGCCGAGGTGGCGATCACCAGATAGGTGGCATCGAAAAGTTCAGCTATCTTCTCTTTTAACGCAAGCTCATCTACGGGCAATTGGCACGCTTGTTTCAATGTGCTGGCCAACGCAGTCAATACGTCATTTTTGTTGGTTGCCAACCCCACTTCCTTGCGCAAGGTTTGATCATAGACGATCTCCAACAGGGTTTTACTTGTCAACCTGTCACCTCTAATGAAACTTCCCACATTTTCTAAGCCGGTTTCGTAGGAAATCCTGAGTGGTTTTCCTGTGATGATCGGCCAATGGAACTCATCAATATCTAACTGACGACACAGGGCTCGTCCGATGAATTCTGTTTGGTAGGGTTGCTGCGCGATCAACAGGCGTTGGTGCTTTTCAATATTTTTCGCCGAGATGCGATAGTAGACTTGCAAAAGTTCATCTGAAACCGCGCTTATTTTGGTTTTACGTTGCGTCTCACTCATCTCTTTTAGCGAAACAGCTTCTTTCTCTAACAACCTGTTGACCGCTTGCAGAAACTTTTTCGACTGAGAGACATCACCATTAGCGACTTTGAGTTCATAGGTTATGTCACTGAATGCTTTCTGTATGATGGTGTTGGCTTCAGAGGAGGCGGGATCAAGGTAGAGAAAAGGCGGTGTTTTGGCGCGGATATTAACAGCGTGAATATATCGCTCCGCCAGATCGAGTTTTGTCTCAACAAAACGTGGGAAGAAAAAGGTTAACGTCATACTTTTAATATTGATCGCACCTTCATTTTCACCGTCCTTATCTCTTATTTTATTGATCATGTAGTTGCCCAGTGCTTCCGCAGTGTTGTCTAAATAATTTTTTAATGTCTTGGCTCCTTTCGGATTAGCGATATGCTGTTCATGATAGGTATTGTTTTCGCCATCTGTATCCTCAAGACTCAATTTGAGTGCGATACCGCCCTGGTTCTGCATGCTACGTAATAGTTCGGCCTCGCCTTGCGATACAGAGAGCCCAAAGTGCGTATTAGCGACAAGTAGCTGTTGATAATCGTTATAAGCACTGTCACACATTTTTTTGATCTCACGCGTGAGGGTGTCATAGTCACTGGTTTCATGCTCATTGAAGGTGCATGTTGTGGCGGTGAGATTGGTAGTATCGATAACCATGGATGATGACTGGCCTGCGGGATTTTTGTCAGCAGCACCGATGATGAGAGCCGCTTTGGGACGTAGATCACTGATAGCCGAGGTAATGTCAGCTTGTGTTGCCTTGTCAGCGAGATGAATACCGTAGTATTGCAATAGAGAGGCCAGCGTTACGGTAGCGTCGTCCCGGATAACCAGTGATTGAAAAGGAGAAGAGAGGCTGATACTTTGCAGTTTGGTGGCATAGCCGTTCAAATAGCGCACATCTCTATCATCTAGCATGACGGTAACGGGTTGATGGTTTGCAGAGGTGCTTGTCAGCACCACGCTGTAGGTATTATTTTCTTTGACGATTAAAGCAGCATGAAATGCTTGTTGAAAATTAATTTTTGTGAACTTATAGCGCTCGATCATTAAAAGATTTTTCATATTATTATTAGAGATAGACGCTAGACCCATACCTTCTATATCAGGATTGTCACCCTCTGCTTTCAACGACAAGATCAAATAGGTCAGCACGTCAGCAATGTGATAAACATAGTTTGCTGTGGGGGAGTCAACATCAATAGGTATAAAAATTTGATTGGACGAAATGGTTTGTTCTGCTGATGTTTGCAGTTGACGTAACCTATCATTGAGTATCGAAAAGTCGCCTTTTTGATCAATGTAAGTGGTTGTGTAAGCCTGGGTATCTGGCAAAGTAATCCCTGGCAAGTTGATTTCTGGCCGGGCAGTTAATAACGCTTTGGCCTGATTAATTATCGAGATGAAGGGGGAGCTTTTGTTATACCAGTTAAGCCGTTGACGAAGGTATTTTGCGCGTGATAAAAACTGAGTGGGCAGGTGATTTTCTTGCTTAAATAACGCAAATGCCTGTGTCATATGCTGATCGATATCTCTGAGAAGGGCGTAAGTGGTCACTAACGGGTCGCCGTTTCTGACAGTAGTGGTGAGTTGCGTGGCATTAATTATCTGAGCAACGCGCGTAAACAGCCCTTCTTCTCTCGCCCCGGTTTGTGTAGCCAGTAATTCAAAACGCTGTTGGGTACTAGTAAGCACCCTCGCCGAGGTAGGGTCGAGTAGCGGTGAGGGGGTATGGCCGATTTTTTCATTGAGCACGGCCGTAATTTCTGTTGGCGTTTTTTTGACTATCTGACGGAGATCATCAAATGGCGTGCTAATAAGGATCCATTTAGCGTCGCGGTAAACCAGGTAATAGTCTCCAGAGGCCGGGTCGTTCACTTTTTGCCCGCCTGCTACAGGGGTTGATGCATAGAAGTGAGCATGGAAGCGAATGAATGTTCCCGGAGTGCCTGCAAAGGTGACGGAATGGTCACTGCTTTCTTCCAGATTGCCCTCAGGGCGTTTTACAATCAACGTTGTTGGCAGTCTGTTGTCGATGCCATCTGATTTGATGACCACCTTAATGTTAAGGTCACTGTCTTTTTGAAGGTAAAGTTTGTTTCGATAAGCGCTACCTATTGCTTCCAGTCTACCGCTTTGCGGATTGATTTCCCCTATGGTCGTGATCTTAGTCTGGGTATTGATCCCGTTAGCAAAGTCTATTGGCCAAGTATCTCTTCCTCGCCGCGCGGTTTGAATTTCGACCGGTATTTCTTGCAGCACATCACCTGTATTGTTGGATATGATTAAGTAGGGCGTTTCTCCCTCTTTTAAATCATCATAGGAAATTAATTCCCCCACTTCTTTCCATTTAGCCAGAAAATTTTCTGTTAATAACTGAGGTGACAATGTATGCGAGCTGATTGCCCATCGTGCATTTTTTTTGTCGTACTTAAATAAATAGTATTCACTGTTATTATCTGGGTTAGATACCGAAACCAGCAAACCGGTTTTGCCCAACAGCATGACGTGTGTTGATTGATATAAGCGTCCTTCCACTTCAATGAAAACGTCCGTGGGTTGAGTTGAGAATCTTATCTCGTGAATTCTTGGGTTTTCTTGCCGTATTCCCGCGGGTTGTGCAACTGCCCAGCTTGTCGGGATAGATAGCTTTGGTCTTCTGGCTGCTGTTAGATGGGTATTCATAATGTGTATTCACTCTTTGAATAGACGTTTCTCATGCTGAGAGCCATTTGGCTGTTTCATCGCGTTTTTGAGCTAAACGGTGCTGAAATGCACAAAAAAATCTGCGTAAAGTGATTTTATTACAAATATATTATTACGCAATATTAATGCCAAAATAAATAAGCAAATATTATGCCAATTTTAAGAGTGCACATTTTTACCTATGGGGTCTGGGGCAGGGCGGGATTCCACTTTGCTGATATTTTATCCAAAAATAAGTTGACTGCGAAAATCGGCTGACCAGGCGGCTTTTCTACGTTTACTGGCAATGCTGTCTTGTTTGCCTTTATGTTGTTTAATCAGGCTCAAGGTAACACGATTGAAAAGAGCCATATGGGCGGCGCCCTCCGGCGCCTTTATCGAGAGTTCATCTTCTCTAAACACCACATCCAGAACCCAGTGAAGTTGATTTTCTATCCCCCAATGTTGCCGAATCGCAATGTTGTCGGATATGTCAGCGCTAATGATAAAAGACCGTAAATTGCTAATTTAATTTGTCCACTCAAGCCAGAATGCAGTTTCCTTTGTGGTGACAAAGCCATGAGGGAAATAAGCATGCTAAGAAGAGAGGACCACTACATGATAAAACAACGCCATCAACAGGGGGCATTTATTGTTGATATTGCCCATCAGATAGGGTGTTCAGAAAAGACGGTGAGACGGCACATTAGCTATCCTGCGCCGCCAACAGCAAAACGCGGTAAAAAACAGGTTGCTAAACTCGAGCCCTTTAAAGACTACATCGATTCAAGGTTGAGTGAACAGGTTTGGAATGCGGCGGTTATTTTTGAGGAAATCCGTGAAAAAGGCTACCGGGGTGGGAGTGCGATGCTCCGACGTTATATACATCCCAAACGTCCGCTCAGGGCCTCGAAAAACACGGTACGCTTTGAAACCCTCCCCGGTTATCAACTTCAACACGATTGGGGAGAAATCATCGTTGAGGTGGCAGGCTCTGCCTGTACGGTTAATTTTGCCGTTAATACGCTCGGTTTTTCGCGTCGCTTTCATGTCTTTGCTGCCCCTAAGCAAGATGCTGAGCACACGTATGAATCGCTGGTTCGCAGCTTCAATTACTTCGGTGGCAGCGTAAAAAATGTCTTGGTAGATAACCAAAAAGCCGCTGTTATCAAACATGGACAAAATGGCCACATCGAGTTCAATGCGGGCTTCCTGCAACTGGCTAATCACTATGGGTTTAGCCCTCGCGCCTGTAAGCCTTATCGACCGCAAACGAAAGGCAAAACCGAACGGATGGTGGGCTATGTTAAACACAATTTTTTCACTCGCTACCGTCAGTTTGAGAGTTTCGCTCATGTTAATCAACTGCTAGCGATGTGGCTGGCGAAAGTGGCAGACCAGCGTCATCTTCGTCAATTCAAGCAGACACCGGAAAATCGTTTTGCTGAGGAAAAAATAGCCTTGATGCCACTCCCTGCGACTGATTTCGATACCAGCTACTTCGACCTACGACAAGTGGCATGGGACAGCTATATCGATGTCAGAGGTAATCGCTATAGCGTGCCTTCATTCTGGTGTGGTCGTGCGGTTAATATTCGTATCGGTTTAGATAATACGCTACGTATTTACGGCGATGAGCAACTGCTCGCGACGCATCTCTTGCAGGAGGTAACGCAGGGCTGGCAAAAGGTGCCAGAACATCATCAAGCCCTTTGGCAACAGGTCAATCGAGTAGCGTCTCGTTCGCTCAGTGTGTATGAGGAGCTACTCTGATGGAAATGGAAAACTTGTTGATACGGTTAAAAATGGATTACCTGGGCGATGCGTTGGAGAGTTTATGTGAAGAAGCCACCAAGAAAGCACTGAACTACCGTGAATTTCTCCAGCAGGCATTAGCCCAGGAATGGAACGGGCGTCACCAAAAAGGCTTGGAATCGCGGTTAAAACAAGCACGTTTGCCGTGGATAAAAACCTTGGAGCAATTTGACTTTACTTTCCAACCAAGTATAGACAGGAAAATTATCCGCGAGCTGGCGGGGCTGAGGTTTGTCGAACATCATGAAAACGTCATTTTGTTAGGCCCACCTGGGGTAGGGAAAACGCATTTGGCGATAGCGCTGGCTGTCAAGGCAGCTACAGCTGGGCATCGGGTATTGTTTATGCCTCTGGATAGACTCTGCTGTACCTTAATGAAGGCAAAGCAAGAAAACCGTCTGGAACGCCAACTTCAGCAACTGTGCTATGCCAGGGTATTAATACTGGATGAAATCGGGTATTTACCGATGAATCGCGAAGAAGCTAGCCTATTTTTCAGGTTATTGAGCCGTCGTTATGAAAAGGCGAGCATCATTCTCACATCAAATAAAAGTTTTACTGATTGGGGGGACGTATTCGGTGATCACATTTTAGCAACTGCGATTTTAGACAGGCTTTTACATCATTCAACCACATTGAATATTAAAGGAGAAAGCTATCGACTCAAAAATAAACGCAAAGCAGGCATGTTGCCTATAAAAACGACTGATATTATCCAGGCGCCTGGAATAGAAACCCAACAGGAAAATTAGCAAAAACTGGACATTTTAAAGTAGCAAAAAGTGGTCAATCTAAAGTAGCGTTGACAAATAAGCGCACTCTTAAGCGGTTTACCTAATAGCCTCGGATTTTCCTGTGACGCAACACGCATATTGAGATAATCAAGAATGCGGCGGGCATTTTGCTTATCTATCTTGCGCAGGGCTCTGAGCGCTTTTTCAGTATACTTAATCTTCCAGACCAAGCTTATTCCTTATCTCTTGCTCGCTGTAAACGGGTTCTTTACCTTGTTTGACTTGCGCTGATATTGCCGCGGCTTGGTAATAATCTTCCAGATCTTCAAGATGCGTCAAAACCGCTTCTTCTACATAAAACCGTTCGGTTTTACCCGTCATCTGTGCCAGCTGGGCTAATCGCTTTTCGATATCAACCGGCAGTTCGATAGCTAACATAATTTTCTCCTACCATTATTACCCAGACAAACGACAGGATAACACTTAATTTGCTGGGTGCGCATAATGTATATTATGTTAAATAATAACTTTCTTGGCACGTTAAAATTTGTATCCCTACTTGGCTATCATTGTAATGAGGGTCGGTCGATTTTATCAGGTGACCAGATTTGAGCCCTAAATTAAGGGCGCTGTGTCAACATCAACTATTTTTAACTTTGCTCTCCTTTGGACGAACAATTATATTGCGATTTTCTATGCGGACATCAACAAGTTGTATCTCGATTTCATCTCCCTGACAGTAAACAGTTTCCCCTTTGATCTGAACACTTCCCATTTCCTGACTACAAACCAGCTCATCACGTACCGCATGGAGAAATAACGCTGGAATAAAGGCTACTGCCCCATTTTCTAACAGACGAATACGCAAACCACCTCGGTTGACATCAATAATTTCTGCTAGATAACATTTATCAACCCCTACCAATGGTTGGAGATAACGTGCATATAACCAATTGCCTACATCACGTTCAGCCATTCGATTCAAACGCCGACGTTCTACCAATTGAACAGTAATTTCATCTGCTGGTTTTTCTACCGACTGCTTTTCTCCTCTAATAATGGCTTTCAGCAAACGATGATTAACCATATCACCATATTTACGAATAGGTGAAGTCCAGGTTGCATAAGCCTCCAAACCTAACCCAAAATGTGGAGCAGGTTGAGTACTAATCTCTGCAAAAGTTTGAAAACGCCGTACACGACCATCAAGAAACTGATTCGATAATCCGTCTAGCTGACGCCGTAATTGACAAAATCCTTCTAAAGTCAATAATTCGGTTGGATTAACGTCAACATTATGAGTTTTAAGCATATCAGACGCTTGCTTAACGAGCACAGGATCAAAACCTGAATGGACATTGTAGATACCGAAACCAAGCTTATTTCGTAAGGTAATCGCGGCACAAATATTAGCGACAATCATACATTCTTCCACAATACGATTAGCAATACGGCGTTGTTCTACAATAATATCTAATACTTGACCTTCCTCACTTAATAAAAATCGATAATCAGGCTGTTCTTTAAACACTAAAGCATTTTTGCTCCGCCAATCATTTCGAGCATAACAGAGACTCTGTAATAAAATAATTTGTTCTGCAATCGAACTATTTTGTGGCTGCCAGCTACCTTTATTTTCTAACCAGTCAGAAACTTCGTCATAAACTAATTTGGCTTTTGATTTCACCCAAGCCAGTGAAAATTCAGCATCATCACTCAATGCCCCGTCAGCGGTAATAGTCATACTGCAGATTAATGCTGGACGCCGCTCATCAGGATGCAAGGAACACAGATTATCAGACAAATCCCGAGGCAACATAGGGATATTGAAACCAGGTAAATAATTGGTAAATGCACGTTGGCGGGCAATTTCGTCCAGTGGACTATTTTCTTCTATATAAGTGGTGGGATCAGCAATAGCAACCATTAGCAATAGAGTACCATCACCTTTTTCTTTCACATAGAGCGCATCATCCATATCTTCGGTGCTGGCACTATCAATAGTAAAGAAATCAAGATCGGTTAGATCTTTCCTCTCCAATTCAGTGATGAACGGTGCAATTTCCGGCATATCAGGAGGATCGCGTTCTAAATCATGCCGCGCAAGCGTTACCCACCAGGGAGCAAAATTATCATTACCATCAGTAATAAACGCGGTAATCTCAGCACTAAAAGAACGATTATCCTTTAATGGATGTTGCCTCATTTCAGCAATTACCCAATCACCGTTTTCCAATTCACGAGTTAATTTATGATTTTTGCTACATAGAATAGTATCTTTAAGCAACGGATGATCAGGGGCAATAAATATATGTCGTTCTTTCTTTTGAATTCGACCAACAAAACGCGATAAAAATGGCTCTACTAAACTTTCAGGTTCAGCAATTTCCCGATTTTTATCCATATGCAAAGTAACCCGTACACGGTCACCATGCATAACTTTTTTCATCTGTAGAGGAGGAATAAAATAACTTTTTTGTCCATTTTGTCCGTCAACCTCAAGAAAACCAAATCCTTTATCCGTAGCCTTTACTACACCTTCAATCCGAGGAATTTGAGTATGTAACTGTTTTTTAAGCTGCGCCAGCAGCGGGTTATCTTGAAACATAATTTCCATTAAATATTATTAAATTAGAGAATCTGCCGCCGATAGTTGTACGCGAATCAATGGCATCGAGCAAGTATCATATCGATTTGAGATGATATTTTTTTATCCTGAGCCACTTGACTCTCATGTTTTGTTCTGGCTTAGTGCAGGCTGATTTCAAAACAATTACTGAAAAATCTCGTTTCACTTTAGAATAGAATCGACCGCTAGAATACGTTAGTATGCTGATAAAAAACAAGACGAGATCATGTTGAAAAGAATTTTTGATTTTATACTAGGAATTATTGCCTCTGTTTTTCTTGTTCTACCCATTATTATTATCGCCGTACTTGTCCGTATTACATCTCCAGGCTCTTCTCTTTATTGGTCACCCCGTATCGGGCGCAACAATGTCGTTTTTAGTATGCCAAAATTCCGTACTATGCAGACTGGGACACCTAACGTTGCAACCTATCTATTATCTGATCCTCAGACTCATTTAACACCAATTGGATCATTCCTACGCCAAACAAGCCTAGATGAATTGCCGCAGCTCTGGAGCATAATAAAAGGAGACATGAGTTTTGTTGGCCCTCGCCCTGTTTTGTCTAATGAACATAATTTAATTAATCTACGTAACGAAAAAAAAATTTATAGATTGATGCCAGGGCTGACAGGATGGGCACAAATAAATGGACGTGATGAGCTCACAGATACCGAAAAAGCAGCATTAGATTTTGAATATATGCAACGTCAGAGTTTTTGGTTTGATATCCAAATTTTGTGGATAACACTGGTGAAAGTGCTGCGAGGTGATGGGATCTCTCATTAACTGATGATGCTCAATATACAGTCACACCTATACTAATCACTAGTAAACTTTATCTTTAAACTCACACAAATCTTCAATAAGGCAACTGGCACAACGCGGCTTTCTGGCCATACAGCTATAACGCCCATGTAAAATTAACCAATGATGACAATTTGGTTTGAACTCTGTCGGTACAACTTTTAATAATTTTTGTTCCACCTGATCAACGTTTTTGCCGGGAGCAAAACCGGTACGATTACATACGCGGAAAATATGCGTATCAACGGCAATCGTTGGCCAACCAAAAGCAGTATTTAGCACTACATTTGCTGTTTTTCGCCCTACCCCTGCTAACGCCTCCAATGCCTCTCTATCCTCTGGTACCTTGCCCTGATGTTTATTCAGCAATAGACGACAAGTTTTAATAATATTTTCGGCCTTATTATTAAAAAGGCCTATTGTTTTGATGTGATCTTTTATGGCATCTACGCCCATTGCGAGTAAGCTTTCGGGCGTATTAGCGACGGCGTAAAGCTTAGCCGTTACTTTATTAACACTCACATCAGTGGCTTGTGCTGAAAGTAGCACCGCAATTAGTAATTCAAAGGGCGTGCTATAAATGAGCTCTGTTGTTGGATGAGGATTGCGCTCCTGAAAACGAGTGAGGATCGCCACACGTTTTTGTTTATTCATAACAGTCTCTCGCTAATTTTGTCGGATACTACAGTGCTCCTTCCTCGATTTACTTTACTTATTTTTTTATCAATTAAATATTTACCCGCCAATAAAAAACCAAGCCCAATAAAAGCACCCGGTGGCAGCATCATCAATAGCAATGGATTATCCAAATGAATAATTTCAATACGTAATATTTTTGCCCAATGCCCTAACAGCATGTCCGCACCATCAAACAACGTGCCTTTGCTACAAATTTCACGTAACGCCCCTAAAACCAACAACGCACCGGTCGCACCAAGACCCATAGCTAAACCGTCCAATGCAGCAAAAACAACATTATTTTTTGCCGCATAACTTTCAGCACGCCCAATAACGATACAATTAGTGACGATCAATGGGATAAATATTCCTAATGATTGATATAGGTTAAAGGTATAAGCATTAATTAACATTTGTACCGTACTGACCACTGACGCAATAATCATCACATAAATAGGGATACGGATTTCACTGGGGATCCAACGCCGTAAAGCTGACACCACGGTATTAGTGCAAAGTAAGACTAAGGCTGTCGCCAGCCCCAAGCCCAATGCATGAGTCGCCGTAGAGGATACCGCGAGTAAAGGACATAACCCCAACAACTGCGTCAATGCCGAATTGTTTGTCCACAATCCCTGCATCAACAGATTTTTTACTTCACTCATTCGTTATCTCCACAAGATGGCAAAGTAGCCAGTTGATCAGGAATATTTTGCAGATAAAGCACAGTATTCTTTATCGCACGTACTACGGCTCGCGGCGTAATAGTTGCACCGGTAAATTGATCGAATAAACCACCGTCTTTTTTTACAGACCAGCGATTGTCTTGCTCACCCTCCACCCGTTGACCACTAAAATGCGTTATCCAATCAGAAATACGGATATCAATTTTATCACCCAGGCCGGGGGTTTCATGATGTTCAATCACTCGACTACCCAAGACGTTACCGTAAAAATCAGCCCCTACTAATAGATGAATTGATCCCGAATAACCATCAGGCGCTGTTGTCTCAATAACCGCCGCTACAGGTTTACCATTATTACGTGCCAAATAAAGTCGATGCGGTGCTGCACTGCCTAATTGGTTATTAGTGACAACGTAACACTCTTTTTGCAAGTTATTATTATAGTGCTCGGCAGGAATGATCTCATCGAGCAAAATTTGTTGTTGCAGTAAGTTTTGCTCAGCAATAGTGGTTTCGGTCAAAACATTAACCATCGCAGTTAACCCCGTTGTTAACGCAGCAAACACAGCCAAAGTAATACCGTGATTTTTGATCGTATTTAACATTTTAAAATTGCGCCTTGTACGACTGATTTCGAGACAATTCAATCTTTATTAGGTTTTTGGATATACCCACACGGTGGCTTCAAAGGTGAAGGGTATAACCTATTGGCCATAAACACGAGGCTGACTATAGTGATCAATTATCGGCACAGCAATATTGGCTAAAAGTACCGCAAAAGCGACACCATCAGGATAGCCACCATAGACACGAATGAGCCAGAGCAATACGCCAATCAGCGCGCCAAAAATCAAACGACCGAGCGGTGTTGTTGAAGCACTCACTGGATCCGTAGCAATAAAAAATGCGCCAAACATAGTCGCGCCTGAAAATAAATGAAACAAAGGCGAAGGAAAACTTTCGGGTACAATTAAATGACTCAACGCCGCACAACAGAACAGTGCCAACAGAAAACTAAGGGGAATATGCCACTGAATAATTTTGCGCCACCATAACAACACCCCGCCGATTAAAAATCCGACATTGACCCACTGCCAACCAAGCCCTGCCAGTACACCGCCAAAAAGCGGTTGTTGTAGTGTTAATCTGATAGGCTGATGACGTAATAATTCAGTCTTCAGCATATCCAAGGGAGTCGGCTGGGTCGTTCCATCTTGATAGGGATGATCAGTAAAAATAATTCGCAAGCTATCAATGAAATTTATTGGAGCCGTTTGCAACTCTATAGATGACAACCAGCACGTCATCTGGACTGGAAATGAAATCAGTAGCACCACATAACCTACCATCGCCGGATTAAAAATATTCTGCCCTAAGCCACCATACAATTGTTTAGCAATAACAATCGCGAATAAGGTTCCCAATACCGCTATCCACCAAGGTGCCAAAGGGGGCAAACTGATACCCAGTAATACGCCGGTCAGTAAAGCTGAATTATCTTTTAGCTGGTTGATCACTCTTTGTTTTCTTAAGTAAAGCACCGCCCCTTCTGCCAACAGTGCCGTCATGATAGCTAATGATGCTTGAATCAGGCTTCCGTAACCAAAAAAATAAGTCAACGCCAAAAGACCAGGCATACAAGCAAAAACAACCATTAGCATGATATGACTGGTATTTTTTTTCTGATGGAGAAAAGGTGAGCTGGCTATCTGCAACCCTTTAGTGATTATTTTTTTTGCAGTGATCATCGCAATATCGTTTTTTTATTCATGGTAAATACACTAAAGTCTGTATTTTTATAGGATTAAATAGCCAATTTTTTATTCTGCACTACAGTTAATAGGTTATTACATAAACAATTGTCAGAGGTTTTTCATGCCAAAAGACATTTTTCAAACCGCACTTACGCTACAGAAAACGTTTAATCTTAATCATCTCGCCGAACAATGGGGTGAAAATAGTGATTGTATCCATAAGGCATTCAGCCAAGCAACCGCATTAGTCATAAAAACCTTGTCAAATCATTTAGAAAATACGCCTGATCTTGAAGATAACATCACTGATCTAGCGGCTAATATGCAAAATTTAACGGCTAATGAGAGCTCTCAAGAGAGCTCAGGTACTAAAAATAGTCGCATGATACAAACGGGTAAAAATTTATTATCGCTACTATTCTCTACGAATTTAGAGAATGT
The DNA here is from genome assembly GCF_964020115.1 of Candidatus Regiella endosymbiont of Tuberolachnus salignus. Lineage (NCBI taxonomy): Bacteria > Pseudomonadati > Pseudomonadota > Gammaproteobacteria > Enterobacterales > Enterobacteriaceae > Candidatus Regiella > Candidatus Regiella endosymbiont of Tuberolachnus salignus. The sequence continues at coordinate 2,719,307 of NZ_OZ026542.1, read as the reverse complement.
ATACACTACATTAGCGAAGAATACAGGATTGAAAGCGGTCAACGCAGCGCCTTTAATGAGCCTTTCTGCCAGCAGTGTATTAGCAGCTTTTGAGAAGCAAAGTCAGCAAACCAATTTATCCCTGGCGAGCATTATTGCACAGCAAGATGATAGCTATTTTTCTCATCTTCCTGAAGAGGCCACAAAGACCAATTTTACGCAGGAAAGCACTTCAATAGAGCCGCCTCTTTCGCAAGGTTTTAATAAAAAATCCATGAATTCTAATTGGTGGTGGTTATTACCACTTTGCATTTTGCTGGTCAGTGTCTATTGGTATCTAACACGCCCTACGCTTCCCGTAGATGACCGCATAGCGCGATTATCAGATAGCAGCAGTGGCCAGAATACACAAAAAACAGCATCAACGGATCAAACACAACAAATACTGGGAGAAGGGCTTTTACAAGGGGTGATCAGACAAACTTTACCGGGAGGGAATGTGTTAACCTTGCCAGAGACAAGCACTGAGGCGAAATTGCTATCTTTTATTAAGGATCCGACACAAACACCCGATAAAGTAGTTTGGTTTGATTTAAATCATTTAACCGCTAATAACGAATTAAACATAGCAGGCCAGACTCAACTCAACAATATCGCCATTATCCTAGCCGCTTACCCCAATATTAAGCTTAAAATAAGGGGATATTCTGACAACACAGCGGATCCTGAAAATAATAAAATAGCGTCAAAAACGAGCGCACAAGATGTAATGAACGCCCTGATCAACAGAGGGATTTCACCAAATCGATTAACAGTCGAAGACTACGATAAAACCCAACCCATCACCAGTGATGATACTCTAGAAGAGGGTATTCAAAACCAACGGGTAGCGCTGAGTGTGATAGAAAAATAAAAAACTGAACTTTTGCTCTCTTTCAATAACCTACATTTGATATTATCGAAAGAGGCTTTGATTAGTATAAATTCAATAGTTAAATTATTGTGCAAGTCTCAACAGGTTTGTTTTTAAGATAAATTTCTTTTATTTTTTCTTGTTCGGATGGCGATACAAATTTTTCTGACAATCCGACAAACCATTTAGCCTGACTATCATTGTCCTCGAAAAAATAATCTAGGAATTTATGTACTACTTCTTTTGTAAGAGGATTATCCTCGATATGCATAGAATAAAAAGGCATCAAAATTCGTAATCCTTCTGCAGAGACATCGAGATTTTTTGCTGCCCATTTAAAACACTGTAACCATAAGTTTTTATCATTTAAATAATTTTTTTTATCATTTAAATCATTATTTCCATATTTGTTAATTAACGCAACAAACAGCTTTGAAGATGCACGTCTTTTTTCTTCCTTGACTTCATCAAACTGAAGAAGAGTAATAGTACTAAGCAGACTTCGTACTTCTGGATAAAAACCTTTTTCTTTATTTATTGCAATCCCATCCCGTACTCTTTTAAAAAGAGAAAACAAAACTGCACATGTCAGCCTATCCTTAACATGCGTCTTCAAGATAGGCTCAGCAAAACGAAGAAAAATAGCGCCCATATCCTCCTCAGGAAATTGCTTTTTCGTATATTCAATGAAAGCACTTATCAGTGGATAATTTGATCTCACATTACGGTGAATACTATGCCCAATAGCTGAAAAAAATAGACTAGCATGAATCTTTTTTTCTTTTCCAAATAAATCCGTCAACGAAAGATTAAGTAGAGATAATACAGTACTACAAGTTTTGTCTTCGAATATCCATTGGCCTAAGGCTGTACAATGAGCCTCGTGATCTTGTTCAGGCGCTAAAGTCCAAAGGATCCTCATACTTAACGTAAGTGTTTTCTCCGACTTATATTCATAATTTCTCATCACCTTATCAAGGTTTTTTTTAAAATCGACAACATAATCCCCTGTGAGAGGAAACACCCTGTCAGGAAATAACAGATGTAGAAGTATCGTTTTAGATACAGGATCAAAATGAGTACGGTAATTAGACATCACTTCTTCTATATCTTTTATATCTTTCTGCCCAATAGAAACGATATGTAATAAAAATCGCTTATCCTTTTCATTCATATCTGTTATTTCAGAATCAAGAGCGGTTTTTTTACACTGAACCAATAAGTGCGCAACTATACCAGCTAGTGTTTCATTTTTATCACCTAAGTACTCTAGAATCAAACGAGAATAATATTCATATATTATGCTCTCATCTTTATAAAAAGTGAGATGCTGCTCCGTTTCCTCATCTTTTTTATATGAAAAAGTAACAGTATTACTCTTCCCCATGATACAGAGTTCAACCACCCTCTTAATCTCTTTCCACTGTTCTGAAGAAATGGGCTCAGTTGTTAAAGTTGTTAACCTTCTCATCACATCATCTACAGTCGACAAAGAATGATTATCTTGATAATTACCACCATTCCCCACTTTACCAACAGTCATCTAAAACTTACCAATTAATATAATTATTAAATAATATTATATTAGATAAAATGCAATCTAATCAATATTTTTCTTGACCCAAAGCAGCGTACTCCCTATAGTAACGCGCCATTGCCAGTGGCAATGACAACAACGGTGAGGTGTCTGAGTGGTTGAAGGAGCACGCCTGGAAAGCGTGTATACGTGAAAGCGTATCGAGGGTTCGAACCCCTCTCTCACCGCCATAATGAGTAAAGAAGACGCTGATATACCCTTAGAGAAGGGTATATCAGCGTTTTTTATTGACAGGTATCCAATACCGAAAAGCTTTTCACCAAATCATCAACAGCTTTCATCTGTTTCAAAAATGGCTCTAATTGATCCAATGGCAATGCTGAGGAGCCATCACATTTAGCACTATTAGGATTAGGATGTGCTTCAATAAATAGACCGGCCAACCCTACTGCCATCCCCGCACGTGCTAATTCTGTTACCTGCGCACGACGACCGCCAGAAGCCGCACTAAAAGGATCACGGCATTGTAATGCATGAGTGACATCAAAAATAACAGGATATCCACCAGTACTGTTGATCATCACATTGATACCTAACATATCCACCACTAAATTGTCATAACCAAAATTACTGCCCCGCTCACAGAGAATAATCTTATCATTGCCCAGTTCCCGAAATTTTTCGGTGATGTTACCCATCTGCCCAGGGCTAACGAATTGCGGTTTTTTTATATTGATTACCGCCTTTGTTTTTGCCATGGCGGTGATTAAATCTGTTTGGCGCGCTAAAAAAGCCGGTAATTGCAATACATCAACTACTTCACTCACCTTCTTTGCTTGATTAGCTTCATGCACATCAGTGATTACTTTAACACCGAAAGTATCTTTCAATTTTTGAAAAATTTCTAAACCCTTATCCAACCCAGGGCCACGATAAGAATGAATTGAAGAGCGGTTGGCTTTATCAAAAGAGGCTTTAAATACGTAGGGGATCTTTAGCTTATCAGTAACCTCAACGTAGCGCTCGCAAATTTGCATCGCCAAATCAGCGGATTCCAACACATTCATCCCGCCAAATAATACAAAGGGCAAATTGTTTGCGATTTTAATATTGCCAATATTGATTTCTTTTTTATCGACTGCTTTTAGTTCCATGTTGTGCCTTTAAAAATGAGACGCTAATGTAAGACCACGCAATGCCGTTTAATGGCATAGATTTGCATTTTTATCATTTTAGCAATGGGATCTTCTGGGCATTTTTCAATAAAATAACTTAAATCAGAAAGCGCGATATGATTGCAATCAAGCTGCGCATAGATAAGACCGCGGTCGCGTATCTCGTAGGGATCATCTTGATTGAAAGCCAAAACGGCTTCACTGGCTCGCAAAGCCAACTCCATCTGTTCTTCTTTTATCAATGCCCCTTTCAATATATTAAGCATGTTGCGTACAACCAACGTATTCTCAGCTTCATCAAAATCTTTATCTTCTAATTCAGCCTCTTCACCTAAATCGCTTTTGATCCAGTGCTCTAATATAGATTCACTTAGTGTTTCACCATTTGACGGATTAATCAGCCACATTTCTTCATCTAACCAATCTGCTCTAAGAATCAATTGAGTAGGAAAAATAACAGGCATTAAAGGTAGATCAAGCTGATGAGCAATATGCAAAAAAATGATACCTAATGAAAGAGGCGTCCCCTCACGGCGCTCTAACACTTTATCGAGCCAGATAGCGTCAGATAAACGATAAATTTCCTCTGCTTCACCAAATTGCCACTGGTTATAAAACAAATCGATCAGGATTTCCAATTGTTGATCTTGATGTAATTTTTCAGGAATGACCGCGCGTGCCTCGTCAACCAATTGTTGCAGTCGACAACAAATATCAGTCGTTGAAAAGTTCTGACGAATATATTGGCTAACTAACAATACACCTTCACTCAATAAAGCAGTATTGAATTCAAAATCAGCAATGCTATTCATAACTATCCTATTCACAGTGAGGGTTCATATTTATATATACCCGCCGCGTTGTTGGCAGCGTGGCAAATTCAAAGGCGAAGGGTATAAAAGTCTATTTAATCTATCATTTCCATTGACCCAGAGTGAAACGATCACGCCCGCCATAATCTTGATGGGTCATGACGGCGCTAAACCCTGCTTCATAGAATAATGCTTGTACTTTTTTTGCTTGTTGCCAACCATGCTCCACCAGCAACCACCCTTCTGAAAGAAGATACGCAGGCGCTTGTCGTACAATGATAATCAGATCATCCATTCCATCGTCGCCAGCCACCAGCGCCGCTATCGGTTCATAGCGCACATCGCCCATCTTAAGATGCGGATCGTCGCTGGCAATATAAGGGGGATTACTCACAATTAACCTAAAGCCTGTCATCAGAGATGAAAAATGATCGCGCTCAACGCCCTGTTTAGCAAATGCGTTGACATTAAACCAATTTCCCTGAACAAAACACAGATTATTTATCGCTAACTTTAACGCATTATGGCGCGCTAAAATCACCGCATCAGCATTGATATCAATGCCAATCACCAGGCAATCAGGACGTTCACTCGCCAATGCCAATGCTATCGCACCACTGCCGCTACCCAAATCTAAAATACGGCAAGCATCAGGGGGTAAACAGACCAACGCTTTTTCAACCAAAGATTCCGTATCAGGGCGCGGGATCAGACTAGCAGATGAAACCGTTAAAGGTAATGACCAAAATTCACGCTCACCCACCAAATAAGCAATCGGCTCGCCTTGCTGCCGGCGTTCAACTAAAGGCGCAAGCTTAGCCAGCTGTTCCTCTGTTAGCTCTGTTTCAGAGAAAGCTAACAGAAAAGTACGTGCTCGACCCGTAACGAAACTTAATAAAATTTCAGCATCACGCTTTGGGCTCTCACTATTAACAAAACGGGATGCCGCCATCGATAGCCAATATTGATAATTCATCACTCTTGCTCAGCTAACGCAGCAAGCTGATCAGCTTGATACTCTTGCACAATAGGCTCAATTAATATATCTAATTTTCCTTCCATCACTTCATCCAGGCGATAAAGTGTCAGATTAATACGGTGATCCGTGACGCGGCCTTGTGGGAAATTATAAGTGCGACTACGATCAGAACGATCCCCCGATCCCAATAAATTACGCCGCTCAGAAGCTTGAGCTTGCTGTCTTTTTTGCCTCTCTGTCTCACGTATCCGAGCAGCCAATACCGACATAGCTTTGGCTTTGTTTTTATGCTGCGAACGCTCATCTTGGCATTCAACGACAATACCTGTTGGTAAATGAGTAATGCGGATGGCCGAATCGGTCGTGTTCACATGTTGCCCACCCGCCCCAGAAGAACGAAAAGTATCAATACGCAAATCATTGGTGCTAATTTCTGGCACTTCCGTTTCTGGGAGCACTGGCATCACAGCCACTGTACAAGCTGAAGTATGAATGCGCCCCTGCGACTCCGTTTTTGGTACCCGTTGCACGCGATGGCCACCTGATTCAAATTTTAACTGGCCGTAGACACCATTGCCGGTGATTTTAGTGATGACCTCTTTGTAACCCCCCTGCTCTCCTTCATTGATATTCATCACTTCAATTTTCCACCGACGTGTTTCTGCGTATCGGCTATACATACGAAACATATCGCCTGCAAAAATCGCCGCTTCGTCACCACCGGTGCCAGCGCGTATTTCTAAAAAACAATCGCGCTCATCATCAGGATCTTGAGGCAACAGCAATACTTGTAATTTTTGTTCTAGTGCTTCACTGCGGATCTTCGCTTCTTTCAATTCATCTTGAGCCAGCTCACGCATTTCCAAATCGTCGATCATGCTCGACGCTGTTTCGATATCCTTTTGTAAATCGTTCCATTGTTTAAAACAGAGGCTAATATCCTTAAGTTGCGCGTATTCACGTGATAAGGTGCGAAAACGAAGCTGATCACTGATCACCTTTGCATCCCCGAGGTGCGCTTCAACTTCTTCATAACGCTCTTGTAATGCTTGCAATTTAGTGACAATAGAAAGCTTCATCAGTAATTCTCGACTTTATTTAATTAATACTTAAATTTTTTATTGTTAATTCAAACCTAAGCTATCACGTAATAATTGCAATCGCTCCATATCACCTTCATTGGCGGCTTGATGAAGAGATTTAGTTGGCATATGGAGAAGACGATTTGTTAATTTGTGCGCTAATTGCGTAATCACTTGTTCCACGTTCTCACCGCGTCCAATCGCCGTCAAGGCTTTTATCGTCATATTACTGCGTAGCTGGTCTGCTTGAATACGGTAATCACGAATGGTTTCTAACGCATTTTGCGATTGTAGCCAAATCATAAAATTGACGCTTTCCTGTTGTACTATTGATTCAGCTTGAATGGCCGCTGTTTTGCGCCGCGACAAATTGTGCTGGATAATGGCCTGTAAATCATCGACGGTATATAGATAAACGTTAGGTAATTTAGCAATTGCCGGCTCCACATCCCTTGGCACAGCAATATCAATAAACAACATCGGCTGATTGCGCCGAGTTTTTAATGCCCGCTCAACCATACCCTTACTGATAAGAGGCAATGTGCTGGCGGTAGCGCTAATAATAATATCCGCATCGGCCAAGCGATGCTCTATTTGCGCAATAGTGATAACTTCTGCCCCTACTTGGTGCGCTAAAAAAAATGCTTTTTCTGGTGTCCGATTGGCAATCATCATACCTTTAATTTTATGATCGCTCAAATAATGAGCAACGAGGGCAATAGTTTCCCCTGCACCTATCAATAGCACATTTAATTCTGGTAATGATTCAAAAATTTGCCGAGCCAAGGTACAGGCAGCAAAGGCTACAGAAACAGCACTGGCACCAATACCTGTTTCCGATCGTATTCTTTTCGCCACTGAGAAAGATTTTTGAAATAAGCGTTCTAGTTCACAAGGTAAAGATTGAATACACCGCGATGCTGCAAAGGCTTTTTTAACTTGCCCCAAGATCTGCGGCTCTCCCAACACCATTGAATCCAATCCACTAGCAACACGAATTAAATGACTTAGGACATCACTATTACGGTACCAATACAAACTCGCAATGACATCATTTGGGTTGATTTTTTGATAGTGACATAACCAGGCAATCAATTGCTGATGCAGACTATCTTGCCATTTTACGCTAAGATACAATTCAGTACGATTGCAAGTAGACAGCAAAACCGCCCCTTGTATCCAAGGTTGCTCAAGCAAACTATTTAACGCTTTATCAAGGGAGCCTGGTAAAAAACTCAGCTGTTCACGTAATGATACTGGGGCAGTTTTGTGATTGATGCCTAATGCGAGCAATGTCATGAGAATATTTGGGGTGGCTTTTTTCAAAGCTGAATTCTACTTTATACAGTTAACCAATAAAAGTCACATCACACTTATGAAGAAGATTGAAGAGATTGTGTTGTAACGCAGCCCACCAGTATTAGGCTAGCTAAGAGTAAACAACAAAATCATATTCAGATTTATCCCAATAAGGTAACTTAACAATATGAAAAACATAATATTACCCCTTCTATTTTTTTCCTTGTTTGCAAGTGCTAAAGAAAAACAAAGCACTGAAGAGCAAAGTAAATGTGTAAGATGGTGGGGACCACCAACGCTGGTTGGCACGCGATCACAAACATGTCAACATCAAATTACACCAAAAAATAATGAAGAAATAGCGGCGCTGAGACAAAACGAAATCGAAAGACAACGAAAAATTCTCCTGTTTCTGTATTAAAGGATAGATTAATAACACAATGCGTAAGATAAACTTTTGTTGTCTATTGCCTTTAGCCAGCTTAGTACTGGTGGGCTGCGTTACAACACAACCTCCTTCCGTCATCCCCCTTAATTCATATCAATGGCATCAGCATGAACAAAAATTAAAGCAGATTGAGCAATTCCAAATAAGCGGATCAATAGCCTATTTTTCTGACAAACAAAAAACCTATGCTCGCTTTTTCTGGCAACAATACTCGGAAAAAAACTACCGACTGCTGCTGACCAACCCTTTAGGCATGATTGAATTTGAATTACGTGTCCAACCCGAATTTACCTTATTGATAGACAATCGAGGCAAACGTCACCTCAGCAAAGATCCACAGGAAATAATACAAAGACTCACGGGGATGTGGATCCCACTAGATAACCTACACCAGTGGATGCTTGGTTTGCCCGGTAAGAGCCATAACTTTACGCTAGATGATCTATATCGTTTAAAACAGATAAATTATCGACAAGCGGATCAAATATGGTCGGTGAATTATCAAAGCTACACGGAGGGATCTACACCGCTACCCAAACGTATTGAACTAAAAACGCAAAAAGGAAAAAAACGCATCAAACTAAAAATAGACAGCTGGAAACTATCCCCACAGTCCTTGAAGTTGCCGCTAAACGACCAGGGCGTACGTGAAGGGAAAACATGACATACGTATGGCTCTGCCCAGCAAAACTGAATTTATTTCTTTATGTTACCGGCCAACGCCCTGATGGTTATCATCAATTGCAAACCCTCTTTCAGTTCCTCAATTACGGCGACAAATTAACCATTACACCGCGCAAAGACCAAAAAATACGGTTATTAACGCCTATTCCAGGCGTTGATCAAGAAAAAAATTTAATAATACAGGCCGCCTGTTTGTTACAGAAAAAGTGGTTACAAAAAAAGTTACCTTGTCACACGCAGGCCGGTGCTGATATTAGCATTGAAAAAAAACTCCCCCTGGGTGGAGGATTAGGTGGCGGTTCATCCAATGCCGCTACCGTTTTAGTTGCTTTAAATCATCTGTGGCGATGCGGTTTCACTAATGAGCAACTGGCGAGATGGGGATTGACTTTAGGGGCTGATGTTCCGGTATTTATCTATGGGCAGGCAGCTTTTGCTGAAGGCATTGGTGAAAAACTTCAACCGGTAACTCCGGCTGAAAAATGGTACTTAGTTGCACATCCTGGTATTAGCATTGCAACCTCCGCCATTTTCTCTGCAAGTGAATTGACAAGAAACACGCCCGCCCGCTCATTGGCAACGCTTTTAAACACCGCTTTCACTAATGATTGCGAGCCGATTGTTAGAAAACAGTTTCACGAGGTTGAACAGATTCTTTCATGGCTGTTAGAATACGCGCCATCACGCCTTACTGGAACCGGTGCTTGTGTGTTTGCTGAATTCGATACTGAGTCATCGGCACGCAAGGTGTTAAATATCGCTCCAGCGTGGTTACACGGCTTTGTTGCACAGGGTGTTAATGTTTCCCCTTTGCGGCACGCCATTTCCGAATATACCCTTCGTCTTTAACGCGGCGACTTCAAAGACGAAGGGTATACATTATCTCGACACCTACCTGAGGTCCATCTCGTGCCTGATATGAAGCTTTTTGCTGGTAATGCCGTGCCTGAACTTGCCAAACGGGTTGCTAACCGTTTATACACCACTCTTGGCGACGCTGCTGTGGGCTGTTTTAGTGACGGTGAAGTGAGCGTGGAAATCAATGAAAACGTACGTGGCGGGGATATTTTTATCATCCAGTCTACTTGTGCTCCCAGCAACAATCACCTAATGGAACTGGTTGTCATGATTGACGCCTTGCGCCGTGCCTCCGCGGGACGTATTACCGCAGTCATTCCTTATTTTGGCTACTCTCGCCAAGATCGCCGCGTACGTTCTGCCCGTGTTCCCATTACCGCCAAAGTGGTCGCGGACTTCTTATCAAGTGTGGGGGTCGATCGTGTCCTGACCGTAGACTTGCATGCGGAACAAATCCAAGGTTTTTTTGATGTGCCAGTAGATAACGTTTTTGGCAGTCCGATCCTACTAGAAGATATGTTACAACAAAATTTAAAAAACCCGATTGTGGTTTCACCCGATATCGGCGGTGTCGTCCGCGCACGGGCGATTGCTAAACTGTTAAATGACACTGAAATGGCGATTATTGACAAACGTCGGCCAAAGGCTAACATCGCTCAAGTGATGCATATTATCGGCGACGTGGCAGACCGAGATTGCGTTTTAGTTGATGATATGATTGATACCGCGGGAACCTTATGTAAAGCGGCAGAGGCCTTAAAAGAACGAGGGGCGAAACGGGTACTGGCTTATGCCACTCATCCGGTTTTTTCTAGCAATGCGGTTGAGAATATCAATAATTCCGTTATCGATGAAATTATTGTTTGTGACACCATCCCCCTATCTGAAAAGATCAAGGCATTGAAAAAAGTACGATCACTGACATTAGCTGGCATGCTCGCTGAAGCCATTCGGCGCATTAGCAACGAAGAATCTATTTCCGCCATGTTTGAACATTAACCCTTCCATTACTATGAAACCTATAAAGCTCATCGTTGGCTTGGCAAATCCTGGCTCACAATATGCAGAAACCCGCCATAATGCAGGCGCCTGGTTTGTCGAAAACCTAGCAAAACGCTACAACCAATCATTGCAAAAAAACAGTAAACTTTTAGGTTATACCGCTCAAATAAAAATCGTCAATCATGAGATCCGGCTACTGATACCCACTACCTTTATGAATTTAAGTGGTAACGCGGTCAAGGCCATGACAAATTTTTATCATTTTTTAGCAGAAGAGATTTTAGTGGTTCATGATGAATTAGATTTTTTGCCGGGGGTAGCTAAATTTAAATTCGGCGGCGGCAACGGTGGACACAATGGTTTAAAAGATATCCAAAAAAAATTGGATAATAATGCTAACTTCCACCGTTTACGCATTGGTATTGGCCATCCGGGTGAACGCAGTAAAGTGATGGACTTTGTCTTATCCCCCCCTCCCCTGAGTGAAAAAAAGCGCATTGACGATGCGATTGATGAATCCCTACGCTGTACTGAACTCATTTTCAAAGAGAATATGGCTACTGCAATCCAAAATCTACATTCATTTCGAATTAATAAATAAAGGTAATTAAACATGGGATTTAAATGCGGTATTGTTGGGCTGCCTAACGTAGGGAAATCCACGTTATTCAACGCATTAACACAAGCAGGTATTGAGGCCGCTAATTTTCCATTCTGCACTATTGAGCCTAATACCGGCGTGGTTCCGGTGCCGGATCCACGTTTAGATCAGCTTGCTGAAATTGTAAAACCACAAAGGATCGTGCCAACAACAATGGAATTTGTTGATATCGCGGGACTGGTCAAAGGCGCATCAAAAGGTGAAGGCTTAGGTAACCAGTTTTTAACCAATATTCGTGAAACAGATGCCATTGGTCATGTGGTGCGTTGTTTTGCCAACGAAAACATTGTGCATGTGGCAGGTAAAATTAATCCTAGCGAAGATATTGATACCATTAATATTGAGTTGATTTCATACGATCTGGATATATGTGAACGTGCGATCAGCCGGGTACAAAAAAAAGCCAAAGGCGGAGATAAAGACGCTAAAGCTACATTAGCGGTGTTAGAAAAATGTTTATCCCATTTAGAAAAAATCGCGATGTTACGTACCTTAGCACTAACAGAAGAAGAAAAAGCGGCAATTCGCTATCTCAATTTTCTGACATTGAAACCTACCATGTACATCGCTAATGTGAATGAAGACGGTTTTGAAAATAACCCTTATTTAGCTCAGGTACAGAAAATTGCGGAACAAGAAGGGGCTATCGTCATCGCTGTTTGCGCCGCGGCAGAATCGGATATCGCCGAATTAACCGATGGCGATCGTGCTGAATTTATGGCAGCACTGGGTATGGATGAAGCAGGTTTAAATCGCGTGATCCGTGCCGGTTATCAATTACTGAATTTACAAACCTATTTTACCGCAGGAGTAAAAGAAGTAAGAGCCTGGACTATCCCTGTTGGCGCCACCGCCCCACAGGCGGCAGGGAAGATCCACACCGATTTTGAAAAAGGCTTTATCCGTGCACAAACCATTAATTTTGCCGACTTTATTGCTTACCGAGGCGAACAAGCAGCAAAAGAAGCAGGAAAAATGCGCGCAGAAGGGAAAGATTACATTGTTAAAGATGGCGATGTGATGAACTTTTTATTTAACGTATAGCCTGAATTAAACTGATTTGGCCATATACCCTTCGCCTTTGCGGCAGCTTCAAAGGCGAAGGGTATAAACCACGTGGGATCTACTCCGTAATAGGTGGAAAATAACGACAAACCGCTTGAGGTAGCAACCTGATAATAAAACGACGGCTCTGGTGCCAAAAAGCAGATAACAATAACAAAGCTGAGCCAGTGATTAACGCTGTCAAAGCGAAACTCAAATCAACCACAGTGGTTTTATCTAATAAAGTGCTAACAGCAATCAAAACATATATCAGGGCTGACACCATCAACGCCCGACGATCAATCGCCAATGAAAAAGAAGCAATTAATACATACAAGGTGAGGATTAATATGATATTCAAGAGTGAGGTATCAGCGAGCATAATGTTAAAAACCGGATGAACTAACAATGGCGCCGCCAATAAATGAAGCCAAAAGGCGATATCAGAGTGACGGGTTTGACGGCGAAGATCGGAGATATCCCAATACATCGCACCGGCAAATGCCAACAATCCCATGCAAAATACAACATAAGGCATCACATTTGCGGCAACGGCAGGCAACAACTTATTTAAACTCATTAAAACATACAAAAGAACAGTCCCTAAACCCGCAGCCAGCGTGATAGGCGTGCGAAAACGCCGCCAATGCAGTAATGCAGCTAATGCTGTCAAAATAGCAGCAACAAGCTCGCCGACAAAAAGATAACCAATCACATACAGTGTAGATACGGTTGCAAAACCAACACCAAAAATAAAAGTGAACAATAATACAATCGCGGGTAACGCCATATGACGTTGACGAACAAAATATTCCGCTAATGCCCAGGAGGCTCCTGCAACCAACAATCCTCCCAGCCATGCTTGTTGATAATAATACACACAAATAAAAAATAGAGCGCCTAAAAGTAATAAAGAAGCCATCACCACAAAAATATCATTAAAGCCGGTCAATAGCCGAAAATTTTCTTCATCTACAGCTGATGTTTTTTTAACACCAGCAACATGATCACGTAGTGCCTGTGCTGCTTGCCGGCTAATTATTTTCGCAGCCACTGCTGATTCAATATCTTCATTGCTATACATGTTTTATTGCCTTATGTAATGAAAATGTAAAATAAGCTAATCAATCGCTATAGCCAAATCAGTTTAAGTCGCTTACCGTACTATTGGTACTGTTCGCGCTCCTCCGCCTTGAACCAAATGAAACTGATTCGGCTATATCTTAACAAAGCATGCTAAAATCTCTCGGATTATTCCCCAAACTATTTAAACACAAGGATTACTTTTATGAGTTTTCTGAAAGGCAAACGTATTTTAATTGCAGGTTTAGCCAGTAATCGTTCTATTGCTTACGGTATAGCACAAAAAATGCACGAGCAAGGCGCGGAATTGGCTTTCACTTATCAAAACGATAAATTAAAACAGCGCGTCACTGACTTCGCTAAAGAATTCAATTCAACACTGATTTTTCCTTGTGATGTTGCAAAAGATGAAGAAATCAACGAACTTTTTGAAGATATGAAAAAAGAAAAAAATTGGTCTACCTTTGATGGGTTTGTTCATTCCATTGCTTATGCGCCTAGCGAGCAGCTCGATGGTGATTATGTTAATGCGGTGACACGTAAAGGTTTTAACATCGCACATGACATCAGCGCCTATAGCTTTGTAGCGATGGCTAAAGCTTGCCGTGCTATGCTCAATCCTAATTCAGCCCTGCTAACACTGAGTTATTTAGGCGCAGAGCGCACCATCACCAATTACAATGTTATGGGACTTGCCAAAGCCTCTTTAGAAGCTAACGTACGCTACATGGCGGATTCACTCGGCCCCGATGCTATCCGCGTTAACGCAATTTCGGCGGGACCCATTCGTACACTTGCCGCCTCAGGGATTAAAAATTTCAGAAAAATGCTAGCACATTGTGAAAAATACACCCCCCTTCGCCGCACGGTCACTATCGAAGATGTAGGTAATGCAGCTGCCTTTTTATGCTCCGACTTAGCTGGTGGTATTACCGGTGAAATTTTGCATGTTGACGCTGGTTTTAACATTACCGCGATGGGGAGTATGGGTAATGATGAATTAAGCCAATCTGCAAAAAAAGAATAGTCCATTTAAAGCTTCTTTGAGCTGCGCTTAGGAAGGAAAAAGCGCAGCGACCTTTTTGTACAAAACAAGGAAGTAAATAAGTATTTTGAGCCCTTTTTGACAAAGTATCAGTGGGTACAAAAAATTTCGACTAAATCCCGTCTATAATTATATCGCAACGATTTATTATGAGGGAATGAACATGATTTATGCAGCAGCGCCATTAAATATAAATAGGGTAAAAACATTAACAATACAGACAAAAGCTAAAATAAAGAAAGATAAAACAGGAAAGAGTAAGAAAACAAAGTATAAAATAATATATAAACTAAAACGCCTATTCCAAAAAATTCAAGTCTTTTTCTCTTATAATGAAAAAGAAAGAAAAGCAAAAAAAGCAAAAAAAGAAATATATAAATTATATTTGGCAGAAAGCAAATATATTGATGAAATGCAATCAGATAACATTACCGATAAAAAATTCAATGCGTTAATACATTCTATTCACACTATAAAATCACTATTGTCACCAGGGCATAAAGATAAAATATATTTATCATATGATAGCGAAAATAATATTGTCGTTAATATTGATGACGAAGAAAAAATAACTTTGCCAAACATACACAAAGAAAACAGCAGTACAGACGAAATCATGTTTTTAGATGAAGTCACCAACGATGAAAGAAAAGAGAACATCACAAGATTGTTTCCTTTGTCATCAAAAAAAGAGGAAGGCGCACTACCAGAAAAAAAACTGGATGATTTACAGTATATTTATACTATCAGTAAAAAAAATACAGAAAAAAAAGAGAAAAAAACAATCGAGGAGAATGAAAATTTTTTTAATGAAGGTTCAAATGAAAAAAAACGAAGAGAATATTTTGCGAAAGAATGTGAAGCAGAAATAGATCAAATGTCACTTGATAACACCAGAGACGGCAATAAAAATCAACATATTTATATCAATGGAAAATACCATAAACCATTAAACTGGTTTAGAGGAAATGAAAACGATATTCATTATGATAAAAAAAGAAGAGAATACATTGAACAAAGTGAAATATTTAAATCAATCGCTACTATAGAAAAAATAACGCCTCAACAAGTCTCTGTGTTGATTGGGCACCTATGTCAAACAAGTGCAAATTTAACGGTAGGCACATTTTTTAATAGTGGTGATAAAAATTTTCATAAAGAAATTAAAAAAAGTAATGAAACCCTCACCTATTATTTCCAGCAATGTAGTAAAGTCACGGATCATAAACATATTAGCGATCCTGAAATAACAGTGATCAATATAGAACAACAAGATACTGATCTCCTTCTTACTCATTCATCCTGTGTCACTCCTTTTTGTCAGTTTTCTGAAGATTCTTCTGATGATGCCATCAAAGCCGGCGATAAATACTATTACCCATTTAATATTTCATTAAACTATGTAATAAGAATAGACAGCGAAGGAAAAGAAACCTTTGAAAAAGTATCTATATCATTTATTCCAGCAAAAAATAATGGATTAATCCCTGATAATCAACTAAAAGATATTTTATTAAAATACGATGAAAAAGCTGAAAAAGAATTTATCGTAAACATGATTAATGAAAACATAGAATCAAGCAAAGAATTTTTAGAACAAGCAATGATACGGAAAAGTAACAGAAATAAAGGATAAATAATATGGATTTATGTTCTAAAGAACATATCTGCTAAATAACTATGATCCGGTTTTTCAAAGCAAAATTTTGCCGGATTAGTCAATAATCTTTCAATATCTAAACAAAATTTAGATTGCACATTAAGAGAAATCCACTGGTTAAATAAATTTTTATTCAAATGATTCATCGCGCCAGGATACCTACCACCATTAATATCTACATCAGGTTTCATAACCATCTCATACAAAAAGTAATTTTTGCTAGTACAGGCAATCATTGCTAATAGAAAAGCATATTCATCCCATGCTCGTAAAATACCATAATCATAGGTCTTTTTTCCCTCTTGATTAATTCTCGTGTAACCTCGCAATAAACCATTTGTAGCAGAATCCTCGCTATAAATAATGCCTTTAAATTTTTCTCCTCTTCTTACTCTGTTTTCCACATCAATAAGATTAATCCGATTTTTATTTTTATCATAAGCCATATTCTCTATTTTGATATCGACGAGATAAATACCTTTTTGATGTAAATTTTTTAAATCCTGCATCGCTTCTCTAAACGCTTTAATATCAATTTTTTGATGTTTATTGATCACAAGATCATACAGATCTTCACCCGCGTTACGTGCAATGATCACATCCTTATCAACAACCAAACCACTGATTACCGTTTTGGTACTCATCAGCTCCTTATAATATATATTGTTACGACGATTAAAATCAGCCCCTTTTTCATGATTACGATTAGGTACCAGCTCTACAAATCTATCATCCATAGTATGAACATGTTTATAAGAGCCAATCAAAGATAAGTCAGTTTTTATACCAGATGAATAAACCACAGGATACTCATTGTTTACATGAAAATAATATTTTTTCTTTATACCTTCTTTATTTTTATATTTTGTTATGGCGAATTCTTTTCCCTTACGTATAGCCTTCTTTTTTTTACCCTCTAAGATTCTTTTGTGTGCCCTAAAAAAATTTTGAATCTTACTGGCTGCCAATTCTTTATCTGCTTTTAATAGAATTTCTAATTGCTCTTTTTCTCGCATCGTTTGATCAAAAAACAAACATTTACATCGAATAAATCGGCTCGCAAAATTAGAAATAGATTGATGATAAATAGAAAATCCAGATATCAAAAAATCCATTTTTCCGTCCTGTACTAAAACAGTAAACTGATCTTGTTTATTAAAATCAGCCAGATCTCTTATTTTTGAAAACGTTATTAATTTATTTACACTGTAATTTCTACAGCTCAGGATAGGATCTGAGTCATTGTTATGTAA
Source organism: Candidatus Regiella endosymbiont of Tuberolachnus salignus (assembly GCF_964020115.1). Classification (NCBI taxonomy): domain Bacteria; kingdom Pseudomonadati; phylum Pseudomonadota; class Gammaproteobacteria; order Enterobacterales; family Enterobacteriaceae; genus Candidatus Regiella; species Candidatus Regiella endosymbiont of Tuberolachnus salignus. The sequence continues at coordinate 2,701,793 of NZ_OZ026542.1, read as the reverse complement.
CTTTTGGTATAATTCGTTAACCTTTTCTCTTTTACTTTCACTTCTAAATATATCCAAAAAAGAGTCCAAAAATCCCATATGCATAGCACGTTTCGGATCGCCCTCAATCATTCTAACTAGTCTCGTATTAGAACAAACAAAAACACTGCTAGCCAAATTTAATGATATTGCCATTTTGCCCTCCTACCGTACGCTAACGGTATTGATGTAACAAAAACGCAAAAATTTTAACTAAATAAAATATTCATAATAATAACTAATAGTATTTTTAATTTATTTTTCTTTCAAAAAAATACACTTTCTTTATTATAAAATCTTTACTGCTAAAAACAGTAGACCCAGTACAATTCATTGGGTCTATTATCCTCCCGCTATTTTCACTTTCATTCCCTTGGCTTCAAGTAATTGTTTTAGTAGATCCCTTTTATCACCTTGTATCTCAATCACCCCATTTTTCACCGCACCGCCACAACCACATTTCCTTTTTAATTCTGCTGCCAGCGTATTGAGTTGCTCATCACTGGCTGCAATCCCTGTAATCAAACTGACGCCCTTCCCTCTACGACCACTGGTTTGGCGTTGAATACGAACGATGCCATCAACCGTTGTTGGTTCAGTTTTTACCTCAGGAAAAACAATGCGGCCTTTATCTGTGGAATACACTAATCGACTGTTATTATCCATCTTTCTACCTCTAAGAGCCTCGCTCAAGAAAATTTTGAACAGGTGCTTTTATAACTTATGAAACCAATGAATCACGTATAGCCTTGAGTGCCTTTGCTGGCTCTTTAGATTCGGTGATCGGGCGGCCAATAACTAAAAAATCAGCACCGGCATCCAACGCCTGTTTTGGCGTCATAACACGCTGCTGATCACCAACGACACTACCGACGGGACGAATACCCGGGGTGACCAATTTAAATGCTTTGCCACAACAATTTTTCAAATGCGCGGCCTCTCGTCCCGAGCAAACCACACCATCTAAGCCACAATTGCGGCTTAATTTAGCTAAACGTTCCACCTGATCATTAACGCAATCATTAATACCTACCGCCGATAAATCATCTTCATCCATACTGGTCAAGACCGTAACAGCAATCAACAGCGGCGCTTTTTTACCAAAATCTGACAACGCTTCTTTCGCCGCCACCAGCATTTTTTCTCCGCCCACCGCATGCACATTGACCATCCATACGCCCAAATCAGCTGCGGCCTTAACCGCTTGTGCAGTGGTGTGAGGAATATCATGAAATTTAACATCAAGAAAAATATCAAAGCCCTTATCCTGTAACTTCATGATCCATTGAGGCCCTTGTGAAGTAAACATCTCTTTACCCACTTTTAGCCGACAATCCTGCGGACTGATACGATCAACAAAAGCTAAGGCGTTATTAATATCAGCATAATCAAGTGCCACAATAATAGGTGATGCGTTGGCATTCATATCACTCTCTGTTTTCATTTGCATTTTTTACCTTTTTTGACATCCTCCCTGATTTTAACACAGGCTATATAAGAATAATTAATGCATGTTGTAACTAATAAGAGAAATTAAAAAGAGACTAAACGGGCGAAACAGCTGTCTTTTTTGTACAAAACAAGGCAGTAAAAGAAATTACGAACCATTTTATTGCCCATCCAACCCCCTGATAGGCTTCACCGAAGCCCAACTGCGACAGGAAGGGCAATGCCAGTAAATAGAATGGGTCGCAAGACCACATTTATGGCAACGATAAGTCGGTTTGCTGTCAATTTGCTTGCCTACCATATCCCTTAGCAACAACAAACTTTCACGCGCACTTCCCTCTTCCGCATCCGCCAAATGATAATCCATTAATCGATAAAATAGCCGCATAGTAGGATACTGTTGCAATTGTTTATTAATATAAGCTTGAGCAACATTTCGACCTTCTTTTTGTTCAATTAATTCAGCCATCATTAATTCCGCAGCCGTCCCGGTATTTTTTTTAACGCAACGGTGCAAAAATTTTGTCCAATTGTCAATTTGCTGTAAATGTTGATAACAACCTTGCAGTAAAGGTAATACTTCGCTAACGATGTCTTTATCTTGTTGCAACACCCGTTGTAGTGAATCGACTGCTTTAATCCATTCACCATTAGCAATATAAACTTGCCCTAGCATCATCGAAGCACGGGCACATTTTTTATCTACTAGAGCCGCCTTTTTCAATAAATGTTGGGCTTTATTTACATCATCATCATTCATCGCTTCTAATGCTAACTCACAATAAAAATGAGCAGCCTCTATACGTTGCTCTTCTTTACCCAGTTTGATTAATTTTTCTGCCACTTCAACCGCTTTTAACCACTCTTTCATCGCCTGATAAATAAGCAGTAACTGCTGTAACGCCCCGATACAAAAATCATGCTCATCAGTCAATCGGATAAACATGCTTTCCGCACGATCGTAAAGACCGGCCGTCATATAATCTCGCCCCAGTTGATAGCTCGCCAATAAACGTTGCTCAAACGTTAGCGAAGTATTTTCTATCAGCATTTGATGGATACGGATAGCGCGATCAACTTCACCGCGCGAACGAAATAAGTTTCCTAGTGTCAAATGCGCATCAACGGTAGAAGTTTCTTTTTTCATCATATTTAAAAATAAATCTACCGCTTTGTCCTGTTGATTAGAAAGTAAAAAATCAACACCTTCTACATATTCACGCGACAACCGATCCGCATTTTTTTGCTGAGTCTGCTGAACACTTCTGCGCCCCATATACCAGCCGTAGGCGGCCGCTATCGGTAATAGCAGAAACAGCAGTTCCAACATATCAATTATTTCCGGCGAATTATATGGGAACGAATGGCATTATCACTCTCTATACTGTCAGCACTGTTTTTATCCACAACACCTCTATCAGCATGATCAACAGACTTAGAAACACTGCCTTCATTTTTAATGGCAGTCAGCTGAATAGGTTGTTCAAGCTGCACTTCAAGCCGTTTAATTTTGCGGTTAGCTCGTGCAAGAGATAAGCGTACTCGTAGGTAAAATAATCCACAAATAATCCATCCCAATGCAAATCCAGCGACAAAAAATAGCACTAATAATGTTGATACCCGATATTCACTCTGAGCCAATAGGTAATTAAAAGTGATGATCTGATCATTATGTGCCCCTAAACTAATTGAGATCACGAAGATCACCAGTGCTAACAAAAAAATTAGTAAATATTTCACATTTACCCCACTGCCGATAGATAAATAGATAGTTATACCCATAGTCCTTCAAGTTGCCGTTAGGCGGCCAGAGCGTGAGACCGATGAGCGCAGATACGTGATTCGGGCGGAACACCCGCAGTCAACAACAGGCTTAAAAGGCTAAGGGTATAACAAGAAGATCACCTGTACCACAGCGTAAAAAATCTGTCCATTACGCCAAAAATACGGCATACAAGATGACACCACAAGCTTATTGTTATTATTTGGCTGCCATTAATAGCCAGAAAGCCATACAATAACCGATTAACCAGATTTACAGTATTTTCTTAAGAGTCTTATCCATTTATATGAAATTAAAACGTATAGCAGAAGAAGCTAAATTACCAACCCCCTGGGGCGAATTTTTGGTAGTCGGCTTTGAAGAAGACGGCGGTCATGAACACCTCGCACTAATTTTGGGAGACATCTCTGATAATAGCCCTATTTTATCAAGGATCCATTCTGAATGTCTGACTGGGGATGCGCTATTTAGCCTACGCTGTGATTGTGGTGCTCAGCTTAAAGCTGCCATGAGCCAAATTGCAGCAGAAGGTCGTGGCGTTCTTATTTACCATCGCCAAGAAGGCCGTAATATTGGATTACTCAACAAGATCCGCGCTTATGCTTTACAAGATAAGGGAGCCGATACCGTTGAAGCAAATCATCAACTCGGTTTTGAAGCTGATGAACGCGATTTCACGCTCTGTGCCGAGATATACAAATCACTGGGTATCACATCAATACGATTATTAACCAACAATCCACACAAAGTCGACATTCTCACCCAATCAGGGATTAATATCGCCGAACGAGTGCCATTAACCGTCGGTCAAAATCCAAAAAATAAAAATTACCTCGCGACCAAAGGCGCTAAAATGGGTCATTTGTTTGACAATAAGTGACAGTGTCACTTGTAGCCTGTTCGAAATCTCTTGTTCTTGTGCGCACTGATACTTCGTCAAATTCAGACAGGCTCTGATAACCCACTGCGAATAACATAATGCAAAATACCACCATGTTGAAAGTAGGTCAGCTCAGTAGCGGTATCAATACGGCACAGCGTCTCAATCTTCCGCTGTTGGCCATAATTATCCGTTATGATAACAGATACTTTCTGACCCATACTCAATGCCGCTAGCCCGCTGATACTGATTGATTCATCACCGGTTAATGCTAAAGATTTACGATCTACCCCTGGCATAAATTCCAGAGGAAGAATGCCCATACCAATGAGATTCGAGCGATGAATACGTTCAAAAGACTCCGCTATCACAACCTTCACACCCAACAAATAAGGGCCTTTAGCCGCCCAATCACGACTGGATCCCGAACCGTATTCTTTACCCGCAATCACCACCAGCGGGATCGCTTCTTGCTGGTAGCGCATTGCAGCGTCATAGATTGTCATCGGCGCTTGTGACGGAATATGGCGGGTCATCCCCCCTTCAATACCCGGTACCATTTCATTGCGGATACGAATGTTGGCAAAGGTTCCCCTCATCATGACTTTATGATTACCCCGTCTGGAGCCATAAGAATTAAAGTCATCAATTTTGACGCCTTGATCACGCAAGTAATGCCCTGCCGGACTATCTGGTTTTATGTTTCCTGCCGGAGAAATATGATCGGTGGTCACTGAATCAGCAAAAATAGCCAAAATGCGCGCTTCTTTTATATCCTCTATTTTTTCTGGTATCAGTTTCATGTCATCAAAAAAAGGAGGCTGACAGATATAAGTCGATTTTTCTTGCCAATGATAAGTGAGGGAACTTTCGATCGGGATTGCTTGCCAACTCTCATCACCGTTAAAAACTTCAGCGTATTCTTTAAGAAACATCTCTGTTTTGACGGCTTCTAACGCCGTAGCGATTTCCTGCGTACTCGGCCAGATGTCTTTTAGATAAATCGCTTTCCCCTGCTGATCTTGACCTAAAGGATCATCCATGAGATTGATTTGTATATTCCCCGCCAAAGCATAAGCGACCACCAGCGGTGGGGAAGCTAGCCAGTTAGTTTTGATTAATGGGTGAATACGCCCTTCGAAATTTCGATTACCCGATAACACGGCACTTACGGTCAAATCTCCAGCGGCTATCGCTGTTTCAACTGCCTTAGGTAAAGCGCCTGAATTACCGATACAAGTGGTACAACCATAACCCACTAAGTTAAATCCCAGTTGATCAAGCGATGCTGTCAAACCCGCAGCATTAAGATACTCAGTGACCACTTTAGAGCCAGGGGCTAACGACGTTTTCACCCACGGCTTGGTTTTTAGCCCTTTTTCCACCGCTTTTTTAGCCAATAACCCAGCGGCCATCATGACACTAGGATTTGAGGTATTAGTACAAGAGGTAATCGCCGCTATCACCACAGCGCCGTCAGATAACCCACCGTTTTCATCATCTGGAGCGTTTTTATGGTTATTTTTATTATGGATGTCTAGTGCTTTGAAGGCAGTAAAAGCCTGAGGGACTTGGGATAAAACCACCCGATCTTGTGGTCGTTTCGGTCCGGCAAGACTGGTGACCACCGTTGCCAGATCCAATGCTAATTGACAGGTAAAAACCGGTTCATCGCCAGGGTAACGCCATAGGCCTTGTGCTTTAGTATAGGCTTCGACTAAAGCAATTTGCTGATCACTACGCCCGCTTAAACGTAAATAATTTAAGGTCACTTCATCCACAGGAAAGAAGCCACAGGTTGCGCCAAATTCTGGCGACATATTGGCAATGGTCGCGCGATCTGCAAGAGGTAAATCAGCCAAACCATCGCCATAAAATTCAACAAATTTACCCACTACCCCCTGTTTTCGTAACATTTCGGTGACTCTCAGCACCAAATCAGTGGCAGTGATCCCCTCATTCAATTTCCCCGTTAACTTAAAACCCACCACATCTGGGATCAACATTGAAATCGGCTGACCCAACATAGCCGCTTCAGCTTCGATACCACCCACTCCCCAACCTAAGATCCCCAACCCGTTAATCATAGTGGTATGAGAATCGGTACCCACCAAGGTATCGGGATAAGCGAAGCATTGATCTCTCTGTTGCTCATGCCATACGGTCTTACCCAAATATTCGAGATTAACTTGATGACAGATACCGGTTCCTGGTGGCACCACGCGAAAGCGATTAAAGGCTTGTTGACCCCAGCGCAAAAACGCATAACGCTCCAGGTTACGCGCCATTTCCATACGAACATTTTCACCAAAGGCGTTTTCATCACCAAAATTATCCACAGTAACCGAATGATCAATGACCAAATCAACAGCAGAAAGTGGATTGACCCGTTTTACCTCCCCGCCCAAACGCTTCACTGCCTCACGCATTGCCGCCAGATCAACTATTGCGGGCACCCCGGTAAAATCCTGCATTAGCACGCGCACCGGTCGGTAGGCGATCTCCCTATCACTATGACCCGTTGAAAGCCAGTCAACCATCGCTTGCAGATCGTTTTCTTTTACACTCTTACCATCAATATGCCTTAATAAGTTTTCTAACAAGACTTTCATTGATTTTGGCAGTCGATCAATATCCCCTAGAAAGGATGCCATTTTAGGTAAGCTGTAGTAACAATAGTCTTTTTTTTGCACCACCAGCTTCGCTAAACTGTTTTTTGCGAGTTCTAATGACATTATGCCCCCTGCACCAGGTTATAAAATTGATAGACTTAAATAATAGCGCCATACTGAATAATAATCAGTAAAATTGATTGGTTTTGATTTAAAACAGATAAAATTTAACCGCTCGATTTTTGAGAAAAATTGATTTATTACTGGTTAAATAATAATAGGAGTGCGAGATAGAGATATCGATTAATAACAAAAAGAAAAAAATGCCAGAGAGCCAAATAGATTTTTTCTATTTGGCCTTAAATTTATAATAAACCGTTCAGAAAAAATAAATAAAAATTATACGAAAACACTAATTTCCTACCGCCAAGAAATTAGTGCTATCACTATATATATTACGATTAAAATTATTATGACTCACTGTATTTTCATTATCACGTAATGAGGACATGACCTCTGATAATAATGATGCTCCTCCATCTAAAGTTCTATCTAATGTTTTATCTTTTGCATCCAGTATCTTTACCAGATCATCTGGGAGACCTGTCGACTTGATACTATTTTCAATCAATGCTTCATTTTTTGGAACAGATATCACTATAAAATCAGCACCTGAATTAGGTGTCACTATCTCGGTTGGTAAGGGTGCCTCTTCTATAAGATTAGCACCTGAAGCTGTCTCCATATCACTTATCATCCTTGTACTTACTTTATAATCTGCTTCTGCATCACGTCTATTTGTTATCTTCAGTTCATGATTAGCTTTATCTTTTCGTAGACTACGATAGAGAATATCCGCCAATAATGATAATGGAGAAAAAACCAGACCCCCAGTGAAGCCACTAGCCTTCATTACAACATTTAGATTAGTCATAGCATTATTAGCCATATTACATCCTTAATGTATATTTCATTTTATTGATTTATAAATTACTACCTTTTGATAGCAGTAAAATAATAGACAAAGTTAAAGAATAAAGAAAGTAAAAATAATAAAATAATCCTCCTTATTCAATTTTAAATTTATTATTTATAGAATAAAAGGATGCGCTATTATTAAAATATTTGCGCCATCAATAATATATTTTTATGTTCCACTTTCTTCATTAATCCAAGCCAATATTAAACGATAAGAAACGGCTAAAACCACCGGTCCAATAAATAAACCAATCATACCTAACGACAATAAACCACCAATAACACCAAAAAGGATCAATATCATCGGTAAATCGGCACCCCGGCGAATTAATACCGGACGCAGTACCGCATCAAAGGTACCGAGGATCCCACTCCATACCAACAAAATACTTCCCCAAGTAGTATCACCACTCCAATAAAGCCAAATAATCGCCGGAATAAGCACCAATAAAGGCCCCAGCTGTACAACGCAGAGAATAAACATCAAAACAGTGAGTAAGGTCGCATAAGGAATACCTGCCATCGCTAAAGCAATTCCTCCTAAAACGGCTTGAATCAATGCCGTTACCACTAGGCCAAGCGCCACAGCGCGAATAGATTGAGCGGCTAAAACAACCACAGAGTCTCCCTTTTCGTCAGCTAATCGCACCGCAAAACGGCGGATACCTTGAGCAACCCGCTCACCGTGAAAATAAAACAAAACGCTAAACAACACCATCAATGCCAGATGAACAATAAAACGCCCAAGATGAGCGGCTTGAGCAACAAACCAAGTGGTCGCTTCCCCTACATAAGGTCGGAGTTTTGCCAATAATTCGTTCGCTCCCCCCTCAACTAAATTATGCCAACTACTATAGATTTTGCTGCCTATCAGAGGGATAGCATTTAACCATTCCATTTCAGGGAAATGCATATTGGCAGGACTACTGGCCCAAGCGACTAAAGGCGCACTATTTATTAATAAGCTATTAACCAACAACGCAATAGGGATCACAAAAAATAAAATCAATAATAGCGTCATAACAATGACCGCCAAAACACGTCTCCCCCAGAGCACAATTTGCAGTTTGATTAATAACGGCCAAGTAGTGATCACCACCATCACCGCCCAAGTAAGACCGATAATAAAAGGTTGTATTACCAAAAAACTGGTAATCATCATTGTCAGGATAAAAAACACGCAAAACATCAATTTAGTTAAATCATAGCGATCTTGTATTTGATTATTCATCCGTCAACTCGCATCTTGTCAATCTTGAGTATGTAAAAATGTTATCAGCATAGCATGGCAGGATGTAGCTGCCCGGAATGTTTTGGGTTGATGAGCAAAAATTCTGGGTCTAGGACAATCACCTCTTCCAACAGTGATGACACACAAGAAATATTAGCTTATGTTTACTTGTAGCTATTGCAAAAATAGTAGACAGCTTTCTGTGACTGAGAAAGTCATGAAGTTAATGAAATGGATAACATAAAATGAATATTATAAAAGAAATTAAAGAATATAAGTATGCTCCCGCGGTTCAAAAAAAGAAAAAATTAGATATAGCCTATGGCGTTGATAAAAAATACCTTTTTGCTAGTGGTATTTCTATAACCTCTATTCTGTTAAACAATGATAATAGTTCTTTTTCTTTTCATGTGTTTACAGATTTTTTAGATTTTGAAAACGAATCTAAATTCAAAAAGTTAGCAAAAAATCGATGTGCCGATATAACCCTCTATTTAATAGACTGTAAAGAGCTTAAAAAATTACCCTGCCGCAACAGATTTAATTACTCTATCCATATTAGATTTGTAATAGCAAACCAGCTTTGCGGCTCAAAAAATAAGATGCTCTATCTTGATGCTGATATCTTCTGTAACGGTTCAATTGAAGCGCTGAACGATATAGAGCTTGGCGATAACGCATGCGGCGTTGTTAAAGATCCATTAGAAGGAATAGAAGGAGCAACGGTATCAATGCGACTTGACATCCCAGGCATCGAAGATCACTACTTCAATTCTGGATTTCTGTTACTGAATCTGGCCTACTGGAAATCTCATGACGTTACCCATCAAGCATTTGCCCTTTTAAGCAGTAAAAAATATGAAGGAAAACTCGTTTTATTTGATCAGGATGTCCTTAACATTTTGTTTTTCGGTAAAACAATAAACATTAACGCAAAATATAATCAGCTTTACGACTTAAACCATGAAAAAAAAAGAAACCGAAAAAATTGTGTGCTACCCGATTTGAATGGTTCCGCTCTTATCCATTATTTCGGCAATACCAAACCTTGGCATTCATGGGCTAATTACGCTGCCTGCGACGTATTCAAAAAAGCAAAAGCTGCCTCAGAATGGAAAGACCATCTTCCAATTCCTCCACAAACACATGAGGAATTGGAAGTATGCATAAAACATAATTTTTATCAAAAAGACTACATCAATTGGATAAAGAATCGCACTAAATGTTATTTCCGCAAACAGCAAGTTATCCATTACCTCACAAGGCTGGAATGATCACTATTAAAGGTTTATCCTACCCATACTTTCGGTTAAAATTAATACAAAATATCATCCCTTTGACATTTACATTTCCAGTCTCCATCTGATGCACGGTTTTCCAACTAATCCTGTGTTAAAGTACGGCGGTTAACAGCGATAAGAAAGGCAGGTTTATATGCAACAAGAGACTGTTAAAAAATTCTCACTTTACGATCAAAATTGGTTAGGCATCACTATTACCGAAAACGCGGCAAACCAAATTATCAAAATCATGCAACAACGTCCTCAAAGTCAAGGATTACAGCTTAACATCAAGCAATCTGGCTGTGCTGGATTTGCTTATCAGCTAAAGGTAGCTGAATCAGCTAATGATTTGCTTGAAAATCTTCTATTTGAACACAAAGGGGCAAAACTCTACGTCCCCTTGGAAGCGATGCCCTTTGTTGACGGCACTGAAGTGGATTATGTGCGTGAAGGGCTAAATCAGATCTTTAAATTTAATAACCCCAAAGCGCAGCATTCTTGTGGATGTGGCGAAAGCTTCGGCGTTTGAGTGATAAAAGAAATGACACAAAGCAATGTTGAAACCTCCGAAAATATATCAGCTTGGGTCAACGAAGAACGTTATAAAGAAGGTTTTTTTACCCAATTGGCGACAGACGAATTGGGTAAAGGACTCAATGAAGACGTGATCCGCGCGATCTCAGCCAAACGTAACGAACCTGAATGGATGTTAACATTTCGCTTAGAAGCTTATCGTGGCTGGCTGACAATGGAAGAACCCCACTGGTTAAAAGCACATTATAAAAAATTGGATTACCAAGATTATAGCTACTACTCAGCGCCTTCCTGTAATAGCTGTGATGAAAATGGTGATAACCAGAGCGAAAAAAAATCATCATCCACAGATGAGACAACAACCAACCTCTATCTCACAGCTGAAGTCGAATCAGCCTTTGCGCAATTAGGGGTACCGGTACGTGAAGGCGTTGAAGTAGCTGTTGATGCCATTTTTGATTCCGTTTCTGTCGCCACCACCTACCGTAAAAAATTAGCCACACAAGGCATTATTTTTTGCTCACTGGGTGAAGCTATTCAAGAACATCCTGAGCTAGTACAAAAATATCTGGGATCAGTAGTACCAGCGAAAGATAATTTTTTTGCCGCCCTTAACGCCGCCGTCGCTTCTGATGGAACCTTTGTCTACGTGCCCAAAGGCGTGCGCTGTCCAATGGAGCTCTCAACCTATTTCCGTATCAATGCCGCTAAAACAGGGCAATTTGAACGCACCATTCTAATCGCCGATGAAGACAGCTACGTCAGTTATATTGAAGGCTGCTCGGCTCCTGTACGCGACACTTACCAACTCCATGCGGCAGTGGTCGAAGTGATCTTACATAAAAACGCCGAAGTGAAATATTCCACCGTGCAAAATTGGTTTGCTGGCTCTGAAACCGAAGGTGGGATCTTGAATTTTGTGACTAAACGGGCGCTATGTCAGGGATCAGGTTCAAAAATGTCGTGGACACAATCGGAAACAGGATCGGCTATTACCTGGAAGTATCCCAGCGTGATCTTACAAGGCGATCATTCTATCGGTGAATTTTTCTCAGTCGCGTTGACTAATGGTAAACAGCAGGCAGATACCGGCACCAAAATGATCCACATTGGTAAAAATACTAAATCAACCATTATTTCCAAAGGGATCTCAGCAGGAAAAAGCCAAAATACCTACCGTGGATTAGTTAAGATTTTACCCGGTGCCGATAATGCGCGTAATTTTACGCAATGTGATTCTATGCTTATTGGCGCTAACTCAGCCGCCCACACCTTCCCTTACGTTGAAGTCAAAAATCATTCAGCGCAGTTAGAGCACGAAGCTACCACCTCAAAAATTGGGGATGATCAGCTATTTTACTGCCGCCAGCGTGGTATCAGTGAAGACGATGCCATCTCAATGATCGTCAATGGATTTTGCAAAGATGTGTTCTCAGAATTACCGCTGGAATTTGCCGTAGAGGCACAAAAATTGTTAGCCATTAGCTTAGAACACAGTGTCGGTTAAGCGCCAGTGACAATAATTAACCAGTGACAATAATTAAATAGCGTTATACCCAATAAATTTCGAGTTACGGCAAGGCGGCGGCTTCAAAGACGAGGGGTATATATGGCGCACAAAGGAAACAACATGTTATGCATTAAACAGTTAAAAGTGAGTGTTGAAGGCAAAAACATCCTCAAAGGACTCAATTTAAAAGTCAATCCAGGAGAAGTTCACGCCATTATGGGCCCTAATGGATCGGGGAAAAGCACCCTATCTGCTGTATTGGCAGGGCGAGAAGAGTACCAGATCACGGAAGGTGAAATACTCTTTAATGGTAAAAACTTATTAGCATTAGAGCCTGAACAACGGGCAGGTGAAGGCATCTTTCTTGCTTTTCAGTATCCCGTTGAAATTCCCGGTGTCAGCAATCGTTTTTTCTTACAAACGGCCGTTAATGCCGTGCGTAAATACCGTGGAGAACCCGCATTTGATCGTTTCGAGTTCGCCGATTTTATCGAAAAAAAAATTGCCTTATTGAAAATGCCAGCCGATCTGTTAACACGTTCAGTTAATGTTGGCTTCTCCGGCGGAGAAAAAAAGCGCAACGACATCTTACAGATGGCGGCATTAGAGCCAAAGCTTTGTATTCTAGATGAAACTGACTCAGGTCTAGATATCGATACGTTAAAAGTGGTGGCGGAGGGGGTCAATTCACTGCGTGATGGCAAACGCGCCTTTATTGTCGTCACTCACTATCAGCGTATTTTAAATTACCTACAGCCCGATAAAGTCCATGTATTACATGACGGTCGTATTATCGAATCCGGTGATTTTACGCTCGCGAAAAAGTTGGAGGAGCAAGGCTATGGCTGGCTTACTACCTAACAGTGATCCGTTTAAACAATTTGGCCAATTGTTTCAGCAGCGATCAAACAGCGCATCAGATGCTCAGATGCATTGGCAACAAGTCATGCAATTGGGCTTTCCTCATAACAAACATGAAGATTGGAAATACACACCACTTGATCGCCTGCTACAACATGATTTCAGCTATGCAACAACCTCGGCCATCAGTATCAATAAGCAACGATGCGATGAACTGGCGTTACCACTAGAAGCACACCGGCTGGTCTTTATCGATGGCAAATGGGCGCCTTCTCTTAGCGACAGTCATTGTGATCCATACCAAATATGTGTCTTGACAGAAAAAGAAAGCCTACCGGCGGCCATTCGCCCTGAAATATTTTTGCATCTAACAGAAAGTTTGGCGCAAGAAAAAGTACTCATTCGTTTAGCCGCAGGGAAAAAAGCGGCGAAACCATTATATTTGCTGCATATCGACTCAGGTCAAGCCTATGATAAAAATGAAAATAGGATCAGTAGCAGCTATTATCGTCATCATTTAGTCATTGAACCCCATGCTAGCGCGCAGGTGATCGAACATTTTGTTAGCCACCAACATCACGCACATTTTACCAACGCACGCCTAACAATGGCCGTAGGTGATAATGCCCAATTAACCCATTGTAAACTGGCATTTGAAACCGCGCAGAGTTATCACTTTTCTCATAACGATGTGATACTTGGGCGTCACGCGCGGGCGCACAGCGATAGCTTTCTGCTCGGTGCCGGGTTAACCAGGCACCACACCAGCAGCAAGCTCAATGGTGAAGGCGGCGATGTCTCAATCAACAGCCTCCTATTACCACTGAGCGGAGAAATCGCAGATAGCCGCAGCTATTTAGAACACAATACCGGCCACTGTCAAAGCCGACAATTACATAAAATGATCGTGCAGCATGGCGGAACGGCGGTGTTCAACGGTTTATTAAAAGTTTCCCCCCGTGCAGTGAAAACCGATGGGCAGATGACCAATAACAACCTACTCCTCAGTCAACAAGCCTTCGTTGCCACCAAACCGCAGCTAGAAATTTACGCCGATGATGTAAAATGCAGCCACGGTGCCACCGTGGGGCGCATCAGTGCTGAACAACTGTTTTATCTTCAATCTCGTGGCATCAACCAGGCTGAAGCAAAAAAGATGATCATTTTTGCTTTTGCCGCCGAACTCACGGAAACACTGGAAAATAACCTGATCCGTCAGCAAGTGATAAAACGTATCACTGATCGTTTAGCGGAGAAACAGCCATGAGTTTTGTGGTGGAAAAAATACGCGCTGATTTTCCGTTACTCAGCCGAAAAATCAACAACAAGCCACTGGTCTATCTGGACAGCGCTGCCAGCGCACAAAAACCCCAAGTGGTGATCGACAGTGAGATGAATTTTTATCGCCAACAGTGCGCAGCGGTACATCGTGGTATTCATACCCTCAGTGCAGAAGCCACTGAAGCGATGGAAAAGGTACGTCAGAAAGTGGCCGAATTTATCAACGCCCCTACAGCAGAAAACATTGTCTTTGTTAAAGGCACCACCGAGGGCATCAATCTTGTCGCTAACAGCTATGGCCGCCATTTTCTAGAGCCCGGTGACAACATTATCATCACCGAAATGGAACATCATGCCAATATCGTCCCCTGGCAACTGTTGGCAAAAGAACGTGGCATTACCATCAAAGTGTGGCACTTAATAAAAGATTCTGGCGAATTAGATATCAATCAATTAGCCAATTTGATAGATGAAAGAACGCGCTTACTGGCGATTACCCATATCTCTAACGTACTTGGCGCCATCAACCCAATAAGTGACATTGTCACTAAAGCGCGCGCTATGGCAAAAAAAGAGCTGGTGGTATTAGTGGACGGGGCGCAAGCGATCATGCATCAACCGGTCGATGTTCAGGCCTTAGATTGCGATTTTTACCTTTTTTCTGGCCATAAATTATACGGCCCAACAGGGATTGGGATTTTGTATGGAAAAAGTGAGTTATTAAAAAAAATGCCCCCCTGGGAAGGCGGCGGGTCAATGATTGACAAAGTCAGCTTAACAAAAGAAACCACCTTTGCTGATGCTCCAGGGCGTTTTGAAGCCGGATCACCCAATACCGCGGGTATTATCGGCTTAGGTGCCGCTATCGGATATGTTAGCGCTCTAAAATTAACTGAAATTCAACGGTATGAACAATCACTGATGGACTATGCATTAGAGAAGTTAAAGCAAGTACCAAAATTAATCATCTATGGCCGAGAGAAAAACCGCGCCGGTGTTATCGCCTTTAATTTAGGGTCACATCACTCTTCTGATGTGGGCTGTTTTCTCGATTGTCATGGCATTGCCATCCGCACCGGTCAACACTGTGCGATGCCGTTGATGGAATTTTATCAGGTCTCGACGATGTGTCGTGTATCAATCGCCTTGTATAATACCGATGAAGAAATAGATCAATTAGTGAATCAATTAAAATATATCAACACCATTTTATAACAATAGACCCACAGCCTTGAAGTTGCCTTCGGCTGCCAGGGGATGAGACCGATGAACGTAGATAAACTACCTGATGAGGCGAACACCCGCAGCCAACAACGCGGCGGCTTCAAAGGCGAAGGGAAGAGGTCTGATAATAAGCACATATTAAGCCGACATACACCATCGGCTTTAATTTTTTACAGATTTAGGGGTTGTGACTATGTCCAATTTACCAAACAAAGAAAAATTAATACGTAATTTTTCCCGCTGCCACGATTGGGAAGAAAAATATCTGTACATTATCGAATTGGGAGCGCAATTACCTGCCCTCACCACACAACAACGTCACCCCAATAACCTGATTAATGGCTGTCAGAGCCAAGTATGGATTGCGATGACGTTAGCAGAAGATGGCACGGTATTATTTGCTGGCGACAGTGATGCTGCAATAGTAAAAGGACTGGTGGTGATGGTGTTTAGTCTTTATCAACATTTGTCGCCACAACAAATCATCGAATTAGATGCACCGACTTTTTTTGCTGATTTGAAGCTCAGTCAACATTTAACGCCCGGGCGATCGCAAGGGCTAGAAGCGATGCTGCGGGCGATCCGCAAAAAAGCGGTATACCTGTCTCAAAAAGCACAGGATCGGGTTTAATTTTTAATCCCAGCTACCAGCCATCACCGCAATCACCGCAATCACCGCAATCACCAAAAAGGCAGTCGCTAGCAAAACAAATACACACTACTTGCCCACACGGATCTTCAGGCAGGGTACAACAATCGTTAGAGTTTCTATTATTAGAATACACTCTCTCCGACGGAGGAGCGTCAGCGGGAGGAGATGGCTGTAGCTGGCGATTAACAACAGGCTCCGACGGCGGATCGTCAGCGGTATTTCTAACCCCCACAAGAGAATAAAGAGGAGAAGGGGAAGAAGAAGAAGCAAAATCAGCAATAGGAACAGGGGCAGGAGAAAAAGTAGTAGCAGGAACAAAAGCAGGCTGCTGAGTTATTACAGTCATATTAATTACCAATGATATTATTATTAAATAAAATCATTATAATATAATTTAGTTTCTAATAAAACTATTTTATTTTTCACAAAAGATAAAACAGCCAGACCAACCAGGCATCAGCGGAAAGAAAGATGTGCGAGCAGACAACGCCGCCGTAACTCGAAAGACGAAGGGTATGGGCTTAGATGCGGTCAATAGAAGAAGTATATGCTAAGCTAAAATTTCATATAACAAACTCTTCATAAAGAGAGGAATTGAATATGAAAATAATACTGATATTCATCTCCTTCGCTTTTAGTCTTTACGTCGCAGCAACCGAATACCCTCTCCCCTCCGATTCTGGCCGTTTAATTGGTGAAAACCATATTGTTACCGTACAAGATGATGGTCGTCCTCTTGAAGCGATAGCGGCTAAGTACAAAATCGGTTTATTAAACATGTTCGAAGCCAACCCTGGCACGGATCCTTATTTGCCCGATCCCGGCTCACGATTAACCATCCCGAGTCAAATGTTACTGCCAGACACAGAACGCAGAGGCATCATTATTAATCTTGCTGAATTACGCCTGTATTATTATCCACCTGGAGCAGGAACCGTGGTCGTCTACCCTATCGGTATCGGTATGCGGGGGCTCAACACCCCTATCATGACCACCTCAATTAGCCAAAAAATTCCCAATCCCACGTGGACACCCACCGCCAGTATGCGTCAACGGTATTTAGCAAAAGGCAAAGTTTTACCTGCTGTGATGCCGGCCGGGGAAAAAAATCCCATGGGGCTATTTGCTCTGCGCCTCGCCGCTGGACGAGGGGAATATTTGATCCACGGCACCAATGCGAATTTTGGCATTGGACTGCGGGTGAGCTCAGGTTGTATTCGATTACGTCCAGCAGACATTAAAGCCTTATTTCACAGCGTAGCGAAAGACACTCGCGTGCAAGTCATTAACCAGCCGATTAAATTTTCCATTGAACCCAATGGGCAACGCTATATCGAAGTACATCAACCGTTATCAGTGCACGAGAGTGATGTCAGCGCTAATGATAAAAGACCGTAAATTGCTAATTTAATTTGTCCACTCAAGCCAGAATGCAGTTTCCTTTGTGGTGACAAAGCCATGAGGGAAATAAGCATGCTAAGAAGAGAGGACCACTACATGATAAAACAACGCCATCAACAGGGGGCATTTATTGTTGATATTGCCCATCAGATAGGGTGTTCAGAAAAAACGGTGAGACGGCACATTAGCTATCCTGCGCCGCCAACAGCAAAACGCGGTAAAAAACAGGTTGCTAAACTCGAGCCCTTTAAAGACTACATCGATTCAAGGTTGAGTGAACAGGTTTGGAATGCGGCGGTTATTTTTGAGGAAATCCGTGAAAAAGGCTACCGGGGTGGGAGTGCGATGCTCCGACGTTATATACATCCCAAACGTCCGCTCAGGGCCTCGAAAAACACGGTACGCTTTGAAACCCTCCCCGGTTATCAACTTCAACACGATTGGGGAGAAATCATCGTTGAGGTGGCAGGCTCTGCCTGTACGGTTAATTTTGCCGTTAATACGCTCGGTTTTTCGCGTCGCTTTCATGTCTTTGCTGCCCCTAAGCAAGATGCTGAGCACACGTATGAATCGCTGGTTCGCAGCTTCAATTACTTCGGTGGCAGCGTAAAAAATGTCTTGGTAGATAACCAAAAAGCCGCTGTTATCAAACATGGACAAAATGGCCACATCGAGTTCAATGCGGGCTTCCTGCAACTGGCTAATCACTATGGGTTTAGCCCTCGCGCCTGTAAGCCTTATCGACCGCAAACGAAAGGCAAAACCGAACGGATGGTGGGCTATGTTAAACACAATTTTTTCACTCGCTACCGTCAGTTTGAGAGTTTCGCTCATGTTAATCAACTGCTAGCGATGTGGCTGGCGAAAGTGGCAGACCAGCGTCATCTTCGTCAATTCAAGCAGACACCGGAAAATCGTTTTGCTGAGGAAAAAATAGCCTTGATGCCACTCCCTGCGACTGATTTCGATACCAGCTACTTCGACCTACGACAAGTGGCATGGGACAGCTATATCGATGTCAGAGGTAATCGCTATAGCGTGCCTTCATTCTGGTGTGGTCGTGCGGTTAATATTCGTATCGGTTTAGATAATACGCTACGTATTTACGGCGATGAGCAACTGCTCGCGACGCATCTCTTGCAGGAGGTAACGCAGGGCTGGCAAAAGGTGCCAGAACATCATCAAGCCCTTTGGCAACAGGTCAATCGAGTAGCGTCTCGTTCGCTCAGTGTGTATGAGGAGCTACTCTGATGGAAATGGAAAACTTGTTGATACGGTTAAAAATGGATTACCTGGGCGATGCGTTGGAGAGTTTATGTGAAGAAGCCACCAAGAAAGCACTGAACTACCGTGAATTTCTCCAGCAGGCATTAGCCCAGGAATGGAACGGGCGTCACCAAAAAGGCTTGGAATCGCGGTTAAAACAAGCACGTTTGCCGTGGATAAAAACCTTGGAGCAATTTGACTTTACTTTCCAACCAAGTATAGACAGGAAAATTATCCGCGAGCTGGCGGGGCTGAGGTTTGTCGAACATCATGAAAACGTCATTTTGTTAGGCCCACCTGGGGTAGGGAAAACGCATTTGGCGATAGCGCTGGCTGTCAAGGCAGCTACAGCTGGGCATCGGGTATTGTTTATGCCTCTGGATAGACTCTGCTGTACCTTAATGAAGGCAAAGCAAGAAAACCGTCTGGAACGCCAACTTCAGCAACTGTGCTATGCCAGGGTATTAATACTGGATGAAATCGGGTATTTACCGATGAATCGCGAAGAAGCTAGCCTATTTTTCAGGTTATTGAGCCGTCGTTATGAAAAGGCGAGCATCATTCTCACATCAAATAAAAGTTTTACTGATTGGGGGGACGTATTCGGTGATCACATTTTAGCAACTGCGATTTTAGACAGGCTTTTACATCATTCAACCACATTGAATATTAAAGGAGAAAGCTATCGACTCAAAAATAAACGCAAAGCAGGCATGTTGCCTATAAAAACGACTGATATTATCCAGGCGCCTGGAATAGAAACCCAACAGGAAAATTAGCAAAAACTGGACATTTTAAAGTAGCAAAAAGTGGTCAATCTAAAGTAGCGTTGACAGTGATAACCCACAAACCATGCCGATTGCACTCAGCGATGCCGTGCAGAAATTTATCGATGATCCTCAAACCGATGCAGCCAAAGTCAAACAAGCCATAACCCGCCGATCCGGCATGCCAGTGAGGGTTAATAAGACCGGGGTTGAGCAGATTAAACAGCCCGAAATAGCTGCATTAAACTTGACGCTGGACTGAGCGAACAATATACCCTTTGCCTTTGAAGCCGCCGCTAGGCAGCCAGGGCGTGAGACCCAATGAGCGTAGACAGATCTACGTGATTCGGGCGAGGGCTCGCAGCCAACAACGCGGCGGCTTCAAAGGCAAAGGGTATATGGCACTGTTAACAAAGTGAGTATTGAGATAAGCTCCGCTTTTGATAGGTTTCCACATCAAGGAGCAACGCGGCGCGATTTATTTTAGTCGCTGGCTTAGTTGGCGGAATTTTAAGGGATAATTCATCACTGAATTATACATCAATTTATAACACCTATGCCATACTAGAAAGGAGCTGTACACCACCACTGGCATTGTGCTGACATTGACCTAAATGCATACATTATTTCCTTTGTGAAAATTTTTAATTAATTCACTTATATTATTCATATGAATTAATGATAATAATTGATCGGTATCCTACAGAGTTTATTATCTATCGCTATCAAAAAACACCTCTTATTTAAAATGAATAATATAAAAATTTTATAATTCTTTCTATTTTTTATATTAATGTTATATTTTAAAAATTTTTGTAAATAAAATAATAAAATTGACAATTTAATTTATTTCATCTTTTCAAAATTATTTTAAGTGGCCGTTTTTTACAAGAAAAAATATTATTTAATCTTTATTATCTCTTCCATATAACTATCCATATAAAAATCATTTCATCAGGAAAAAATATCATGACAAAAAGTTTAGACTCTACTAACCAAACAGTTCAGATTAAGAATCATTATACTAACACACCCGAAGACGAGACTTCTTCTCTGGGATTAAAACAAATAAAATTTACATCCAATGATCCAGATCGTCCATTCGCAACTCGGCAGGTGAGTGAATCTCATGCATCCAGTCCAACAGATTTCCAGAAAAAGAACAACCATAAGTTAAACCGTGCCGGGACTTTTTATCAGGGAATACCTTCAAATATAGCTGCCTGTAACGAGGGAATACCAATTAGTCGAAAAGATAGTCCACATAGAACTCAGTCGATAAAAATGGAAACATCCGTTTCAACAAATTCCCTGCAAAAGAACAATCATGAGTTAAACCGTGCCGGGACTTTTTATCAGGGAATACCTTCAAATATAGCTGCCTGTAACGAGGGAATACCAATTAGTCGAAAAGATAGTCCACATAGAACTCAGTCGATAAAAATGGAAACATCCGTTTCAACAAATTCCCTGCAAAAGAACAATCATGAGTTAAACCGTGTCGGGACTTTTTATCAGGGAATACCTTTAAATATAGCTGCCTGTAACGAGGGAATACCAATTAGTCGAGCTGAACTTATTTTTCCTCAATTAGAAAAAAAACTTAATTCATATAAAGATAGTCCACATAGAACTCAGTCGATAAAAATGGAAACATCCGTTTCAACAAATTCCCTGCAAAAGAACAATCATGAGTTAAACCGTGTCGGGACTTTTTATCAGGGAATACCTTTAAATATAGCTGCCTGTAACAAGGGAATACCAATTAGTCGAGCTGAACTTATTTTTCCTCAATTAGAAAAAAAACTTAATTCATATAAAGATAGTCCACATAGAACTCAGTCGATAAAAATGGAAACATCCGTTTCAACAAGTTCCCTGCAAAAGAACAATCATAAGTTAAACCGTGCCGGGACTTTTTTTGAGGGAATACCTACAAAAAAAGTAGAACGTCTGCTAAGCAGGCAGTCTTCTTATTCAAATACTGCCGAAGGGCAGAGAATACCGGGAACTGAATCTGGCTATGAGAGTGGGAGCCAACCTGCTTCATTAAACGATCTGGCACCAAGCAGCCCAACTCCTGCTGAGCATGTGACATACCCAAAATCAACACAATCTGTAAAACGTTCCCCTTTTATACAAACAATGCTAACGACTGATACTACTGAAAAAGAGAAGAAAATACTGAGAGCTAACTCTGAACGCTTTGAATCTGGCTATAACCCATTAGCCGGTGGCACTAGAATTTTGCCGAAAACAGAGGCTAAAGAGACTCATTCAGATAACCCACCGCCATTGCCAAGCAGCGAGCCTCCGAATTCAAATACTGCTGAAGGGAAGGCAATGCTGGATTTTCTGAACGCACCGGATGCCCCTTATCCCGATGTAAGGGACGAAATTAACTTTAGTGAAATAATGGTGCTATATAATGAAAAATTAAGACCTAAAGACTTTATAGCACAAACAAGAAGTACATGCGAAAAAATAGCTCCTTCTGAGTCTACTTTATCGAAAGATGACGAATATGAAGTAATGATAAAAAAACTAGAATATTCAAGGAAAAAGATATTTGCCGCAGAAAATAAATTATCAAAACTGAAAAATGAACTGAAAGAATATAATGATGATAATCGTATCCGCGATATAGAATACCAAGAGATAAAAGCAGATTTACTTATTAAGAAAGAAGCTGAACCAGATATTATCAAACATTTGAATATTCATTATTCTAATCCTGAACATGAAATCGAAAAATTAAATACAAGAATTAAACATCTTGAAGATAGTATAAAAAAATTGAGCACTGATTCTGCTAAAGAAGAAAATGAAATTGATGAATACAATCAATGGATTGAAAAATTTAAGAGTAGTACAGAAGAATTCAACATTGGCTTTTCTAAGGAAGGTATAATCAGAGAATTAAACATAGAGATTGAAACTCTTAAAAAGAAAATAGAAAAATTCAGAGATAATTCTTCTAAGGCAAAAAACGAAATCGATGTATTAAAGACAACGATTAAAAAGCTTGAATATATTAAAACTAGTATGGAAGCATTGGATAAAGATTATGATGAGACAGAAGTTAAAATCGAAGAATTAGAAATAACGATTAAAAAGCTTGAAGCTGATATAAGAGAGTATAAGTTAGAGTATGATGGATATAGGAAAAGGAAAAATAAGCTAGAGATAGAAGATTAGCCTGTATAACCAACCATGAAAATGGTGTAATTGCCTATATTCAGATAGTTTACGAATTTAAAAAGGATGTAGGCTAATGGCAAAAAACAGATTAATTATAACCCTGAATCCTTGAATTCATATCAAGTAAGGATATTACAAAATAAAAAAGCGCACTGAGTGCGCTATTATTTACCCTATCCAAAATGAGGTTATTTTCTATAAGAATGGGCTTTATTGTTCAAACGTTGTTTTTGCTGTGAGGTGTCTCTTTTCAGCTCTTGTACCTCAGAACGTACTGTACTCATCTCTCCACTGATTTGATCTACCTTAGAGTTTAACATCTGAACATCAGAGGACAACTTCTCAATCTCAGCATGGTTGGAACAACCGGCCAATAGAGTAGAAGATAGTATTATTGTGCCAAAAACAAGTTGCGTCATTTTCATGATTAACACCCTCAGATTAAGTTAATCTTTGTCTAGCGTTATTAAGTATTGCACAAAGTTTTTTTTGCATCGTTTTTTTACATAGCATTTTTTTCATCTGATAGACGGTGAACGGAAGAGGTATTGGTGGTGCCGCTCTGTACTAATGCGCCTGATACCATAATCACGGTATCCTCTTTATCCAGACCTCTAGCCAAAGCGGCTTGTTTGCCTATGCGATAGAAATCATCAGTAGAGGCAATGCTATCGAGACATTGTGGGATCACACCCTTGGTTAAAATAAGCTGACGTGCAGTACGTTCATTGGTTGTCAGCGCTAAAATACAGGCCGTAGGAAAATATTTACGTACCGCTCTGGCGGATTTTCCACCTTCAGTAGCAACCACTATCAGCTTCGCCTTGAGTTTTTCCGCTATTTCTACCGCACCACGACAAACGGCTTCAGTCACCCCCATAACATAATCTTTACTCTTCTCGCTCCCCCCCCCATTACATTGGCTATTTAATGTTCCAATCCGACTTTTCATAATACGATCTGTTCTCTCACAAATCGTTGCCATCATCACCGCGGATTCTATCGGGTAGGCACCTTTAGCACTTTCACCTGACAACATCACCGCATCGGTTCCGTCCAAAATGGCGTTGGCCACATCCCCCGCTTCGGCACGTGTCGGTCGTGGATTCTTAGTCATTGAATCAAGCATCTGAGTGGCGGTGATCACCACTTTACGCGCGCGGTTACATTTTTTAATCATCATTTTCTGCGCAACAATCACTTCTTCAATCGGGATCTCCACCCCTAAATCGCCGCGGGCAACCATGATCCCATCTGCTTCTTCTAAAATCTCATCAAAATTATTCAGACCTTCTTGATTCTCAATTTTAGCAATAATTTGGATATGCTGACCTTGATGCTTGTTCAGATGTTCACGTATTGCCTTTACATCATCACGTTTACGAATAAAAGAAGCGGCGATAAAATCAACCTGCTGCTCACAACCAAATTTTAGATCGCAGACATCCTTTGTCGATAGCGCCGGTAACTTAATCGAAACCCCTGGCAAATTAATGCCTTTATTCTCACCTAAGTAACCATTGTTTTTTACTTCACACAGCACGGTTTTTTCTGTAATTTCGATCACTTCCATCCTGATCAAACCATCATCAACCAGTACCGTATTGCCCACCTTGAGATCAGCGGCAAATCCTGCATAGGTCACTGCTACCCTTTGAGCATTACCTATCACCGTCTGATCAGTGGTAAAAGTAAAGTGCTGACCAGTGACCAAAGGGACTTCACTTCCCCCTTCGAGGGTCATGGTGCGGATTTCAGGGCCTTTAGTATCAAGTAAAATAGCGGCTTTTTTGCCAGTTTCTTTGATTATTTCCCGTAGAGTTTCTATGCGTTTTTGATGTTCTTCATGATCACCATGGGAAAAATTTAAACGCATCACATCCATGCCTGCATCCAGCAGTTTAGTAAGCATTTCCTTGGGTTCGGTTTTAGGACCGATAGTACAAACAATTTTAGTTTTTTTCATGACGGCTTTTTCTACCCGTTGTAATAGATGAGAAGGCAACAGACAGATCCTTTAGCCTATACCCTTCGCCTTTTAAGTTACGGCGGCGTTGGCGGCAGGTGCTCGCCGAATCACGTAGTTTATCTACGCTCACCCTGGCCGCCTTGCCGTAACTCGAAATTCATTGGGTATAGAGTTAACAAAACGAACGGCAGTTTTGCAAAAAGTCTATTGATGCTAACCGAAAAGGATCCTGGCTAATATGGCTAAGAATAGGTGACAAAGGAAAAAACTGCGCAGAAGATTTTTGTATCGCCAGCTAAATTAATATTAAGCTGATTTACATAAATGAGTAAAAAATGGTGCGTCCGAGTGGACTCGAACCACCGACCCCCACCATGTCAAGGTGGTGCTCTAACCAACTGAGCTACGGACGCATCAGACGCTGGCCGCGAACGCATGGCCAGCGGGAGAGGATACTAACCAGCTACTCGTCTGTTGGCAAGAAGAAAAAGATCATTTCATCATAAAGGCTGTCTGATTGCCGCATTTTCATACGCCATATACCCTCCGCCTTTGAAGTCGCAGCGTCGTTGGCTGCGGGTGTTCACTTCATCAGGTAGTCTATCTACGCTCATCGGTCTCACGCCCTGGCAGCCGAAGGCAACTTCAAAGGCGAAGGGTATAAGCCCAAACGATTTTAGTGATGAGCAGCACGTTGCAACGTCACTTCTGGCGACTGTCTTTGCAACCAACGAATACGTAAAAATATCATCACAGCGGCAAAGGTTAACCCGATAACAAAACCAATCCAAAAACCGGTTGGCCCCATGGCCGAAACAACATGATCCGTCAAACCCAATAGGTAACCACTGGATAAACCTAATAACCAATAGGCAATAAAAGTAATAAAAAAAATCGACCGCGTGTCTTTATATCCCCGTAATACACCACTGCCGATAACCTGTACTGCATCGGACATCTGATAAATAGCGGCAAATATCATCAAATGTGACGCCATAATGACCACCGCTGGATCGTCGTTATAAAGCAAAGCAATAGGCTCACGAAAAAAAACAGTCAATATTGCACTCAATGAAGCCAGTATCAAGCCGACAATAAGACCGGTATAAGCCGAAACCCTCGCTTGTGCTACCTCACCTGCTCCCAGGCAATGACCTACGCGAATCGTCGCTGCAATACCCAGTGACATCGGTAACATAAACACCAAAGAACTAAAACTATGCGCGATTTGATGCCCCGCCACTGCCACAACCCCCAAGGGAGAAATCAGTAAAGCGACAACAGCAAATAAAGTCGTTTCAAAAAATAGCGCCAAGGCAATGGGTAAGCCAAGAAAAGTTAACGTTTTTATCACTTTCCAATCAGGAGAGCTCAACCCCTTATTTAATTTTAGATCTTGTTGAGAGCCGGCTTGGCTAACATACCAATACATCATCAAAAACATCACCCAATAAACACTGGCGGTAGCAACACCACAACCGACTCCCCCCAACGCGGGAGCGCCTAATTTACCGTAGATAAAAATGTAGTTAATAGGAATATTGATTAACAAACCCATAAAACCAATCACCATCCCCGGTTTAGTTTTAGATAATCCTTCGCATTGATTGCGGAAAATCTGAAAAAACAAACAGCCCGGCACCCCCCACATGATAGCGCGAATAAAACCTACCGCTTTTTCAGCCAAAATAGGATCAATATTATGCATCATATAAATAATATGATGACTATTATACAACACCAACATCATCAGAATCGCAATAAAACAGGCGAGCCAAAACCCTTGCCTTACCTGATAGGCAATCTGATTTCGACGACCCGAGCCATTGAGTTGTGCAATGGTGGGAGTCAGCGCTAACAACAATCCATTACCGAAAAAAATCACCGGCTGCCAAATGGAAGTCCCAATGGCCACCGCAGCCAGATCCGTGGCACTAAAAGAGCCCGCCATAATAGTATCGACTACCCCCATCGCCGTTTGAGCAACCTGGGTGATAATGACAGGGACTGCAAGTACCATCAAACCGCGAGCTTCAACTTTATATTTTTGATATTTATGCACCTATTGTACCTATTCAGGTTTTTTATAATATCCCCTTCGCCTTTGAAGCCGCCGCGTCGTTGGCTGCGGGTGTTCGCCGAATCACTTAGTATGTCTACGCTCATCGGTCTCACATCCTAGCCGCCTAGCGGCAACTTCAAGGGCTGTGGGTATAAAAATTGTTTTTAATCCTTTAATAAAACTTAATCAATTATTTTTATGAATATATCTGTTGCAAAACCAGTATCAGCAAGCATAAAAGATTTCGGATAGACTCTAAAGGATAGATGAGCTTATCAAATACAGTAAAGGATCTCTTATCAGAATTTAATGACGATACTATTTAAGACAAATTGAAGTTAAGACAAACTGAAGCGCTTCATCATAATGGCATTTTTCAGTAGACTTCTTGCGAATAAAACAATAGACCTCTTTCCAAACCTACTTACAGGTTTGGAAAGAGGTCTAATCAACTCAGAGGCACCCTTATGTTTAATGGTATTGTTCAAGGCACCGCGCCGGTAGTCGCCATTAATGGCAGCACAGATTTCCGTACCCATACACTAAGATTTCCATCCGCCCTGTTGCCAGGATTAACATTAGGCGCTTCGGTAGCACATAATGGCTGCTGCTTATCCGTCACTGCCATCGACCAAGATTTAATCAGTTTTGATGTGATAAAAGAAACCCTGCTTATTACCAATCTCAGAGAAATTAACGTCGGGGATGAAGTCAATTTGGAAAGAGCGGTGAAATTGGGAGATGAAATAGGCGGCCATTTGATGTCTGGGCACATTATCTGTACCGCGGAGATTGCCAAAATTTGTAGCACAGAAAATAATCGCCAACTTTGGCTGCGTATTGCCGACAAAAAAATAATGAAATATATATTACAGAAAGGATTTATCGCCATTGACGGCATCAGCCTGACCATTGGTGAAGTAGAAAATAATCGTTTTTGCGTTAATTTGATCCCAGATACCTTAGTCAGAACAACAATAGGAAAAAAACGACTCGCTGATCGGGTGAATATTGAAATTGACGCACAGACACAAGCCACCGTTGATACCGTTGAGCGGGTGTTAAATAAAACGGTGCTAGTATAATTACTGGTGTTGATAAGAGCCGTTCGAAATCTCCTGTGCTCGCTGATACTTCGTCAAAAATGAGCTAAAAATACTCATTTTCGCTTATTCCTCGTCTGAGCGTCGCTCAAGAAGATTTCACATAGACCCTTCGAGGAAGATTAATGTGCTGACTCGTCTCAATAGAAAATTTTTCTACCGCAATATACTGATCAGTTTATTGTCTATTTATTTACAGATCGCCGTGGCTGACACTGCTAAGCCCACTGAGCAAAAAATATTATTTTTTGGCGCAGATGATCGGGTGGCGATAGAGAACCGTGAAAATTGGCCATGGCATGCTGTTGGGCAGCTAGAAACCGCCAGTGGTCATCTTTGTACCGCGACCTTAATTGCGCCCAGTTTAGCATTGACCGCCGGGCATTGTTTATTAAGGCCGCCCGGTAAAATCGATCCAGCGATCAGCCTGCGTTTCATTTCACATCAACAACAATGGCAATATCAGATTACTCAATTAGAAACCTTAGTCGATATCAATTTGAGTAAAAAATTACGCGCTTCGGGCAACGGCTGGACGGTTCCCCCCGCAGCGGCGAAAGAAGATTTCGCCTTGGTTGTATTACACAATACTGAGCGGTCACCGCTTAAACCACTCCCCCTATGGCAAGGTTCGATAGCAGAGCTGAACTTAGCGCTGGCGCGCGCCAAGCATCGAATAACCCAGGCCGGTTATCCTGCCGATCACATCAATTCGCTTTACAGCCATCCCGCTTGTTTGGTTACCGGCTGGGCGCAACAAGGCATTATCGCCCATCAATGTGACACCCTGCCCGGCGATAGCGGTTCACCGCTACTGCTTAAAGATAACGATAATTGGTGGTTAGTCGCTATTCAAAGTTCCGCACCCGCGGCTAAGGATCGCGCTCTGGCCGATAATCATGCCCTAGCAGTAACGGCCATACGCGATAAGTTAAAGACATTAATCAGTAAAAACGCCCGCGAATATACCCACAGCCCTTGATATAGGGAAAATTAATTAATCAATTGAGTCATCAGTTGATCCATAGTCTGCACAATACGTTGCTCTGAGATCCGATAAGCGGTTCCTAATTGCTGCGCAAATAGACTGACACGTAGCTCCTCAATCATCCAGCGCACTGCTTTTACTTCATTATCCTGTTGATGTTGCAGAGGTAATTTCTCCATCCATTGTTGCCAGGCGGTCATGATTTGCTGCACGCGCCGCAAGTTCGCCTGATCACGTTGGGGATCGACACGCAATTTTTCTAAACGCTGTTCGATAGCGCGTAAATAACGCAAAATATCGGTTAAACGTTGCCAACCATGATCGCTGACAAACCCCGGATAAATTAAACCCGCTAGCTGCGCTTTAATATCAGCAAAATTCAACGCCAATTTGATATCAAGCTGTCCTT
This sequence comes from Candidatus Regiella endosymbiont of Tuberolachnus salignus, assembly GCF_964020115.1. NCBI lineage: Bacteria > Pseudomonadati > Pseudomonadota > Gammaproteobacteria > Enterobacterales > Enterobacteriaceae > Candidatus Regiella > Candidatus Regiella endosymbiont of Tuberolachnus salignus. The sequence goes on along the minus strand of NZ_OZ026542.1, from coordinate 2,672,331 downwards.
TCAACGGTTTGTTAATTAAAAATACCTGATTCAAGATCTGCTCAACTTGAGTGGCAATCTTTACCACTGTGTCATTAAGCTCTGCTCGAATTCTTTCCTGCAACTGAATAAAATCAGACTGCTGCCACGCTAGCCCGCCATGTTGCGCAATAAGGTAATCTACCCCACAGGCAATACAATCATCGATCAACTCAACCACTTTGCCGTAAGGGTTAAAATAAAGCCCCAATTTGGTTTTATTAGGCAATTTTTCATGCAGATATTTAATCGGTGCCGAGATATTTAGCAACAGTAAACGGCGCGTCCCTCGCCACATCGCTTGTTGTTGTTGCGATTCAGTTTCAAATAAGCGGATCGCGACACTCTTTTTTTCATCGACCAAAGCAGGGTAGGCCTTTATTTCATATCCGCCTTGTCGTTTCGCATAACAAGCCGGAAGCGTGCCAAAATTCCAACAAACTAAATTCTTTTTTTCTAGGTTTTTGTCTCCCCCTGCCGACAGGGTTTTTTGCACCTGTTGCTGTAAGTGTTTTTTTATCTCGGCTAAATTTTTTCCTTCACGCACAATGTGGTTTTTATCATCGAGTACCCGAAAAGTGATTTTAAAATGCGCGGGCACCTGCTCCCATTGCCAATCATCACGTGACAACGTCACTCCTGTCATCTGCCGTAATTCGCGCTCAAGCACTTCTAATAAACTTTGTGGTAATCCATTTTGTGGCGGTAAGATCTTCGCCAAAAAAGCATCGGCATAATTAGGCGCAGGAATAAAATGGCGTCGGAGCGATTTCGGTAAGGATTTTATTAACGCGATAATCAGCTCGCGGCGCAGACCCGGTACCTGCCAATCAAAACCTTGATTTGCTATCTGATTGAGAATAGCCAGCGGCAAATGAACAGTGACACCATCGGCATCACTCCCGGGTTCAAATTGATAAGAAAGCGGTAACGTCAATGTCCCTTGTTGCCAAAAATCAGGGTGATCCGTGAAATCAATATGATTAGCCCCTTCTTTTACCAGCATGGTTTTTTCAAAATTAAGCAATTCAGGTTCAATTTGGCGCGCTTTCTTCCACCAGCTATCAAAATGACGGGCTGAAACAACATCAGCGCCGATCCGCTGTTCATAGAAAGTAAACAAGGTTTCATCGTCAACCAAAATATCGCGGCGACGAGATTTATGCTCCATGGCTTCCACTTCCGCTAACAATTGCAAATTAGCGTGGAAAAAAGCATGGCTGGTTTGCCACTGCCCTTCCACCAAGCCATGACGGATAAATAATTCTCGACATAATGGCGGATCAATAGCGCCATAATTTATTTTGCGTGACGCCACAATAGGCAAACCGAATAAGGTTACCTTCTCATTGGCCATCACCGCCCCTTGGCTTTTCTCCCAATGCGGATCACTATAATGGTATTTCACCAAATGAGGCGCCAAAGGCTCAATCCATTCGGGTTCGATGCGCGCTGCGATCCGCCCCCAGAGGCGACTGGTTTCTAAAAGCTGAGCCACCATGATCCATTTCGGTGGTTTTTTAAAAAGTTGCGACGCGGGGAAAACAGCAAAACGGGCACTATGTGCCCCGGTAAATTCCATTTTTTCACTATCTTTTTGACCAATATGCGATAACAGCCCGGTTAACAAAGCACTGTGCACAGTACGATGATCCGCTGCGACCGTATTAACAGGTAGCCTCAATAGTTTTACCGTTTGGCTCAGTTGACGATGAATATCTTGCCACTCACGTAAGCGCAGATAACTTAAAAAATCACGGCGGCATAATTGACGAAATTGCCCGGAAGACAATGTTTTTTGCTGTTCAAGCAGGTGATCCCACAAATGGACAAAACTTAAAAAATCAGAATTTTTATCGGCAAAACGACGATGCTTTTCATCCGCCGCTTGCTGTTTATCTAATGGCCGTTCACGCGGATCTTGAATAGATAGCGCTGAGGCGATGATCATCACCTCACGCACACAGGCATTTTTTTGCGCCGCTAACACCATCCGCGCTAAACGTGGGTCGATCGGCAACTGGGCTAATTGACGCCCTTGCTTTGTCAATTGCTGATGACCATTATCAGCAGTGCGGATCGCCCCAAGTTCGACCAGTAAACGGACGCCATCTTGAATGTTACGTTTATCGGGAGGATCGATAAAAGGAAACGCCTTGATATCCCCCAAACCAATCGCCGTCATCTGTAAGATCACTGACGCCAAATTAGTACGCAAAATTTCTGGATCGGTAAACGGCGGGCGTGATAAAAAATCCTGCTCTGAATACAACCGAATACAGATCCCTTCAGAAACACGCCCACAACGGCCTTTACGTTGATTAGCCGAGGCTTGTGATATCGCTTCTATCGGCAGACGTTGAACTTTGGTGCGAAAACTGTAACGACTAATACGTGCATAGCCCGGATCAATCACATATTTTATCCCTGGCACCGTCAGAGAAGTTTCAGCAACGTTAGTCGCCAATACAATGCGTCTCAACATCGCGCCACGGCTCGGATGAAAAACGCGATTTTGTTCGTGATGGGATAAACGCGCATACAACGGCAACACCTCAGTGTGCCGTAGATTTTGTTTTTTCAAGGCTTCCGCGGTTTCATGGATCTCACGCTCAGCGCTCATAAAAATTAAAATATCACCGGGCTTTTCCCGTTCCAATTCATGCACTGCATCGACAATCGCCTGCAACTGATCTCGATCACGCTCATCGCCCTGATCAACTATTGGACGATAGCGGACATCAACGGGATAAGTGCGGCCAGACACTTCGATGATCGGCGCGGCGTAAAAATGGCGCGAAAAGCGTTGAGGATCGATAGTGGCAGACGTAATGATCAGTTTTAAATCGGGACGTTTGGGTAACAATTGGCGTAAATAACCTAAAATAAAATCAATATTCAGGCTGCGTTCATGCGCTTCATCGATAATCAAGGTGTCATATTGTCGCAACCATCGATCTTGCTGAATTTCGGCGAGTAAAATACCGTCCGTCATCAGCTTAACCCGCGTATTTTCCCCAACCTGATCATTAAAACGCACTTTATAGCCAACATACCCCCCGACGCAGGTTTTTAATTCTTCGGCGATACGCTGAGCGACCGTCCGCGCCGCTAAACGCCGGGGCTGAGTATGACCGATCAGCCCTTTTATACCGCGCCCCAATTCCAAGCAGATTTTAGGCAATTGTGTGGTTTTACCTGATCCCGTTTCCCCGGCAATCACCAACACTTGATTTTCATCTAACGCACGGCAAATTTCTTGCCTTCTTTGACTAATCGGCAAATCTTCTGGATAAACTATGGCGAAGCCACTCGCCTGCCGCTGGCTAACACGTTGTTTGGCATGAACGATATCACTGGCTATTTCGCTGACGACCTGTTGTTGAATATCGAAATCTTTTATTTTATTGGCGGCTTGCAATCGACACCGTAAGCGATGTTGGTCACACAGCATTAGCTCATCAAGTTGAGCGAATAATACTGCGAAAGAAAATTCCACGTTTTTTACGTCCTTAGGAGCCTTATATTATCTTCGTATGTTAACACGGCCCCCTTGATGTTTCGAAAGCATCGATTCCAGACGGAAGCATTTTTTCATCACAGGTTAGTGACAATTGTTTAATTGTTTAATTTATAATAATATATATAATTAAGTTATCATATTTTATTAATCTAATAAGGATTATTCTATGCTAGAAGCCATAAAATCTTACCTTCCGTCATTTATATCTCATTATTTATCTACTGAATTCGAGCTATTTCTCAGACAAGAACTCGCGGAAAAATTCAAATATAATGATGTACCTGAACAATGGATAACATTTCTGAACCCTATTGATCAAATGCTGGTCTCGCTGGACAGTCCTTTATGTGATTTGGCAGGACAATTGCTGTTATGCGATGAAGCTAAACTTAAAGAAAAAATGATTAGCTACATCAGATCAGAACGTGTTTTAGTCAATTGAATCAGGAAGAGAAAGAATTTGCATTGCACTTTGCTAACCTTAAAGGCGTGCATTTTGAACGGACAGATCTCAACGGTTTGAATTTGGAAGGGGTTAATTTTAATCAGACGAGCTTATCCAAGGTAGATTTTACTGCTTCACGCTTACCCAGTATCGATCAAGTAGTTAAATTGAATTATTTGCAGCCACTAGACTGCTTCTTGCTTTCATTAATATATACGAACTAGCCACATGATAAGCTGTTTTTCTAACTGAACTGATATTTTTATTGTAAATGCTTTCATATATCAGATCGGATAGGGCACAAGCGATCCTTGTGTTTATTTTATTTTTTTTATTCCGGTCGTTTTCTCTATTTAAGAAACCGCTGACCATAGTGTTTTTTGACAGATAGGTTAACACCACGTGGTTTATTGAACTCTGAGCACAAGCAGTATCAATAGTTATATCACTCTTATTGATATTTAAATAATTCATCGTTTTTTCAAATAAATAAAGTCGCTCTTTTGGGCTAAATTTATATAACGTTGCCTCTCTCTGTAGATCAATTGATTTATTTAACTGCTGGTTAACGGCGTTATCTATCTGCCGATTAATGATTGCGCATATATAAGTATTTCGCTCTTGTTTTAGCCATTGATTATAAAATTCGACCGTATTCGCCTCGTTGATTATTTTCATAATATCTTTATAAATTTTACTAACATCCAATGGCAAACTATTTCCCTTATATGCAACAGATAACTTCATATCGTTAATATTTATTGGAGATTTAGTGAAAACAATAGACAGACCGTCCGACCAAACAGGATGACTACGGAAGTCACCATTATCAGGGCTGTTGAATTTCATCGTCGGATCGTTAAAGGAAAATTTCTTATCTAAAATGGTATAGGAAAAAGTTTTATCATTTTTACTAATAGAAAATACGCGGTTACCATTATTGTCTTTTATTTGGAAAAAGTTATCGTTTGAATCGGCGTTATAATGAAACATTTCCTTGTATTTCGGCGCCGCTAATTCTTTTAATCTGAATAAAATATTTTCCACTTCATCCAGTGTGGTATTGTTTGAAGGATGGCACAATTGATGCAAGCACTGTAGCGCCTCTTCTTGTCCGTTGGAAAAAAAGAATTCTTTTATTTTTTCCCATAACGTCATATGAGGACGACGTCTATCATTTAATATTTTCTTTACACGATCATTGCTGATAGTGGTTACAGGAAAATAACCAGCCCCTAGCGAAAGAGTCATATTCATAATATACCTCATACGAAAAATAAAAATTAAATTTCCACCACGGTAATAACGCTAAAAGAAATTATCTCTGCATATATCTAAATAGGGTATTGTCTCTGAGCATGGTGCGAGTGATACCCGCTGAATGTTTTAACGCTCTAAGCTCATCATCTGTTAGCTCAGTCACATTGTTAATATAAACCTCATTTAATTTTGATTTCTCGTACAATATATCCATAATATCTTCTACAACAATTTTGTATTTATTGGCAGCAGAGACCTTAACAAAATTATCTTCTACATTTTGGCTGACTCTAATTCCAGTAAGATCAAGCACACCTCTAAAACGTCGTCCAAACCGACCTCTCAAATTTTCGAGCATCCTATCTTTTTCTTGAAAAGAGCAATCTCTTAATTCTTTACACAACTGCTCATTCAATACATCACGATTAAAATCACGCCGTGCCTGCTGATCGCACAGTTTTTTTCCATCACCATCACAGGCCTTATGCCATAAAGCATTTGTTTTTGTTACAAACTCATCAAGATAAGCTGTCAATTTTACTATGTCGGGATTTTTGCCCATCAAGCCTGTTGATAATAGAGTTGTAGCCCTGTGTTGGTATATTACCTTGGTACCAATCACGAAATTTATATCTTCTGAATCATCACTACTTTTTTCTATTTTGAACAGATTCTGAACGTAGTCGGCTTCATGCGCTAGCTGTTTAAGCGCCATAAAAGCCTTAACCGCGACTTTTATTTTTGACGACGTTGCTGTATCCATCTCACTGGTTGAGCTTGAGGCTTGGTCATTGTCCAAATGAATTAAACTATAGAGTTGCTTCAATACCTCTTGCTTTTTTTTTGAACGAAATAAGTCCTTAAATTTATCCCACAAGCCCATACAGATAGCTTTTTCTCGGTCAGCTTCCATTAATTTACCAAGGCGTTCAGCACTTAGCTTGTTGAAGGCATTATTTTTAAATAAGGAATGATTTTTAAATAAAACATCATTGTGTTCAGGATAATCACTAGATGCAACAGAATCGTAAAAAACAGCGGTAGGTTGGCTAGGATAAATAGCATTGACGGTATAAGTAGTCATAAATATTCCCCTCGATAACAAAAAATCATTAACAAAAAATTTATTTAGACTGTCTTATTGTGCATTTACAATCTTATAAATTTTCATCTCTTTTATTTGTTACATAGAAAATAATTAACTTCCTTTTAAACTTATTTTTACATAAATTTAATATATGTCAATTGAAATTATTTGATGCCTAGCCACCTTGTGCGTTTTTTCAAAAGATGTGGTCGAAATCTATTACTCTCACCAAAATCGCATAAACCCAGTCATATACCCTTCGTCTTTGAAGTTGCCACAGCCAACAATACCGCGGCTTTAAAGGCAAAGGGGATAGTATTTTTCCTTGTATAGAATCAACAAGTATGTTCTATTAAATAAATTATTTTTAATAACAATCTACTATATAAATGTAATGCACTTTAAACCATTAAACTATCAACCTGACGTCTTACTGCACTATTTCGCGGCGCTAGCGGATCGCCCTTGGGCAATGTTATTGCACTCTGGTTTTGCTGAACATCCTCATAGCCGTTTTGATATTTTAGTCGCCGATCCACGCGTGACGATAACCACCCATGGACAGCATAGCGAAATTATCGACAACACCCAGGAAAAGGCCGCGATTCAATGCAGTACTGCCGATCCCTTTTTGTTATTACAACAGCAACTCAATCAATTAAATTTAAACACTGAGCCGCAAGCCAACCTGCCGTTTCTCGGGGGTGCCTTGGGGTTATTCGGCTATGATCTGGGGCGTCGGATTGAGCGCTTGCCGGTACTGGCACAGCGGGACATCGATCTACCGGATATGGCTATCGGCCTATATGACTGGGCGTTGATTTGTGATCATCACCAGCAACGTGTGACACTCGTATGCCATGGCGATGCTGAACAACGCTTCACCTGGCTACAGCAACAAAAATCAACCTGCCACAACCCTTTACGTTTAACATCGCCATGGATCGCAAACCTATCACGTCAGCAATACGGCGAAAAATTTCAACAAATACAGGAATACCTACAGAGTGGTGACTGTTATCAAATCAATCTGGCGCAACGTTTTAGTGCCGATTATCAAGGAGATGAATGGTTAGCTTTTTTACGCCTAAGCCAAAGTAATAAAGCACCTTTTTCAGCCTTTATCCGTCTGCCACATAACAGCGTGATCAGCCTGTCACCAGAACGCTTTTTATGGCTAGAAGGAAAACAGATCCAAACCCGGCCAATAAAAGGCACCCTGCCCCGCTTAGCCAATAAAGAAGAAGATAAACAGCAAGCTCTACGCCTAGCCGCTTCGCCCAAAGATCAGGCAGAAAATCTCATGATTGTTGATTTGTTACGTAATGATATCGGGCGTGTGGCGCAACCGGGCAGCGTCCGCGTGCCGGAATTATTTGTTGTCGAACCCTTTCCGGCGGTTCACCATTTAGTCAGCACTATCACCGCGACCTTACGGCCAGAATACAGTGCCACCGATTTACTGCGTGCCTGTTTCCCTGGCGGCTCTATTACCGGAGCGCCCAAGATCCGCGCGATGGAAATTATTGAACAACTCGAGCCACATCGCCGTAATCTCTATTGTGGCAACATTGGTTATATTAGTTGCTGCGGCACCATGGACACCAATATCGCCATTCGCACGCTGTTAACCGAACGCGGCAAAATTTATTGTTCTGTCGGCGGCGCGATCACCCTGGATAGTCAAGAACAAGCAGAATACCAAGAAACCCTCGACAAAGTAGCGCGCATCTTGCCGCAGCTTGAATGAAAATTAATTATTCCAATAAATATTTAATTTGTATATTATATATATACGTATTAAATTTTTAAAAAGAAAAAAGAAAAATGTTGTCAAGTATTCACCATGCATATGCGATACCTCTACAAGATACTAAACCCTTGGATCCTTTGGTTAAAGAAGTATCAGAATTATTATCTAATCCAGCAACAGGGGTGCAAACAAAAAACGGAGTTAAGCAGGAGATCATAGAAAAAATATTGGATTGTTTAAGCAGTCAAAAGAGTGTATTGGATTTAAGCAATCAAGGTATAACACAGTTTCCTATTGAGGCATTGAAAAAATATGCACATGCTGGTCTAAAAATTAATCTGCAGCATAATTCAATCCCTCCTGCATATTGCAAGCTACTGGCAACAAGTAAAAGCAGTTTTAGCTCTCCAGACAATACATTTTCAGAACATTATTTTGAATTGGATAATTCAAATAGTAAAAATGCCCATCAGCTTTTCGAGCATGGGCACCAACTGACTGTTCTTTTATCTAATGATATAGGAGAATTTCAGTTTTTCTCTGAAATCAGAGAAGAAATAATTATGGCAGAGGCACATCCTAAAGATAGACCTTTAGAATTTATAAGAAAGACCGAATTCCATATAGCAAATGTGAAAGCAACTGACCTTAGTTTTTTAAAATTAAGCGGTTTCGGGATATCTTATCTGCCATGTGGTAAACTTACTGGTTATCTGCCCAATGTGAAATCCTTCGACCTATCGGAAAATAACATCAGTCTAGAAAACAGTCAAAAAATGATCGATGCTCTTCCAGAAGGTACCGAAATCGATTTAAGCAACAATCCTATTGAGCTTCATCAGTGTGAAGAACTTATCGAATATGCAAAAAAACAAGGAATAACAGTTCACTTCAGTAAGAATCATATGCCGCCGGAACTTCTTCCCAATTTTATTCCTTACGATGAAACTGATTCAAAACTAAAACAACGGTCCTCTTTTCCTCAGCACTGGCACCGAGGCTAGCCTATGTAAGTAGCCCCCTTAGAGCCTATTCGAATCAGCGCAGCTCAAAGAAGATTTCGAATAGGCTCTTACATATTTATTGAATAAATATAAAAAATCAGATCTCCCCTGTATTCGTTACTCTCGGCTATTCATTATTTAATCTCTATAACTTTATTATAAGAACAAATAAGTGTAGGCATTAAATACACGAGGAGTACATCATGACAACTTTAACCAGGGTAGTCTCGACTCCAATTCTCTCACCAGGAGGAATTCAAAGAGCACCAAATCAACATCCTATCGGGAACAGTATAACTTCCGTTACTAACCTTACTAGCGAATACACTCGACACTCTGATGATGATGTTACAGAGAGACCTAGTACTAATAGAGCTATCAATTATAGTATCGGTTATCACGCGCCTCATAATATTATTGAAGATGACACATCGCCAACCGTTGCCAGCCCTTTGGTCGCGACGCATGCAACCGTAGATGCAAATCACCATACAGGCGATTTTCGTCAACCAAAGCTTAATATTGGGCAAAGATTGTTCAAAGCAGTTAAATTTGGCTTTTATGGGGTAAAAATAGGCTCTCTCATCGGCTCTGTCGCCTCAGCGAGCCTGCTAATCCTAGCCTTCCCTCCTATTACTGTGGCAGCCGTTGGTACAGGATGTGTTGCCTTAGGTTTTCTCTTATTCACTGCCTTCCATCTCTCTACTAGTGAAACTTCTCAAAAGCAAGATGAAATACTAGACAGAGTAACAAACCTAGCGACAAGTTATGCACAGGGACGATCAACAGCAGTACAAGGAGTAATAGCCACAAAACTGGCAGGAGGGTCATGCGCTTTTAGTGGCGGAAACACAGAAGACGTTAAAATAATAGCCCAGTATGGCTTTTGTTGGGGCATTGCAGGTGCATTAACCAATAGAACCGTCGAGGCCATGCATGTTGCTAGTGCCGCCGGTGTTGCCGTAGGCACAATAAATTCTCTGGATTATCTGAATGCTATCATTGCGAAAATTGCTGCTGGATTCGGTGCGACAGCCGGAGCATTATTTCTTGGACAGCCCGAAGGAAGTAGCAAAGTGGGAAGATATGCCGCCCACGGTGCTGTAGTTGGAGAAAAAATCGGGGCACTTCGATTCTGTGCTGCCGATTTCACGCCTTCAAATGCAATTGCCGCTGCCGTCGTCACTGTTTGTCCACAAATGACCAATTATTTTTTGGAAAAAGTCGGTTTACAACGTTTTCAAAAAACAGACATCAGTCAAGCTATTAATTTTGCGTTAAGTAACACCACCCTCTTTTTTACCTTAGGTGCTACCGGTTTCTGTAGCATGGCTTTCTTCTCAGCGGTAAGTAGCTGTTCCTCCGCGATCTATACCGCAGTGGATAAAAATACAGCCGGCAAACTCACAGCCCATGTTGACTATTTGGTCAGCGATGGATTAAACGATGCGACCTTTATGGCGATAGATACATTAAAGAACACATCATCACGTTTAAAAGAAAAATGGGAAAAGGCAGGCACGTTAGGTGGCTACTTTAAAAGCGCATTGAGGATCGCCGGCTTAGGTAGGTAAGCCAGGGATGAATGTCACGCGGATACACTGCACTACTGTTTGATCCTGTGTGTACCTATCAAATCAGCTTGTGATAAATTATCGGCTAACCGCTGATAAATGCGAGCACAAAAGATTTCGAATAGGCTCTAAGGAAAAAATAATGCGTGTATTAGGTATAGAAACCTCCTGTGACGAAACCGGCATCGCCATCTACGATGATAAAGTGGGTTTGTTAGCAAACCAATTATATAGTCAGGTCAAGTTACATGCGGATTACGGCGGCGTAGTGCCTGAGTTAGCTTCACGTGACCACGTGAGAAAAACAGTGCCACTGATTCAAGCGGCGCTAAAAGAAGCCCATTTAACTGCTAAGGATATTGACGCCGTCGCCTATACGGCAGGTCCTGGATTAGTAGGCGCATTATTAGTCGGTGCCACTATTGGCCAGGCGCTGGCTTTTGCTTGGCAGGTACCGGCGATCCCCGTACACCATATGGAAGCGCATTTATTAGCGCCGATGTTGGAAAAAACGCCGCCACCATTTCCTTTTGTTGCCCTGCTCGTTTCAGGTGGACACACCCAGCTCGTCAAGGTAACGGCGATTGGAAAATACCAGCTATTGGGTGAATCAGTGGATGATGCAGCTGGAGAAGCTTTCGATAAAACAGCTAAATTATTGGGGTTAGATTATCCTGGCGGCTTGATGTTATCGCAGCTGGCTCAAAAAGGAAAAGCGAATCGTTTTATATTTCCACGGCCAATGACTGATCGTCCCGGTCTTGATTTTAGTTTTTCTGGATTAAAAACCTTTGCCGCAAATACCATTAAAGATAATGATGATGATAATCAAACCCGTGCTGATATTGCCTATGCATTTGAAGACGCCGTCGTTGATACCCTCGCGATAAAATGCAAACGGGCGCTCATTCAAACGGGTTTTAGTCGCTTGGTTATTGCGGGGGGAGTCAGTGCTAATCAACCACTGAGATTAAAATTAACGGAAATGATGCAGAAACAAAGCGGCGAAATTTTTTACGCCAGACCGGAGTTTTGCACAGATAATGGCGCGATGATCGCCTATACCGGACTAATACGACTAAAAACCAATAAAAACACCGATCTATGTGTTACCGTTCGACCACGATGGCCATTATCAGAGTCAACCTGATCAAAGCTCCCCTTCCTTAACAAAAAAAGAAGCAGGAAAATTATCACGAATGGATATTATATTTATCGAACAGCTCAGTGTGATCACCACTATTGGTGTTTATGACTGGGAGCAAAAAACTCAGCAAAAATTACTCCTTGATGTCGAAATAGGCTGTGAAAAGGGTAAAGCAGCGAAGAGTGATGAGGTGAAAGATTGTTTAAATTATGCCGATATCAGTAAAGCGATTATCGAGCATATAAAAAAAAATCCTTGCGCCCTGATCGAACGGGTTGCAGAAAATGTGGCAACACTTTTACTAAACGATTTTTCTGCACCTTGGGTGCGGGTCAAAGTCAGTAAGCCCGGCGCGATAGCCGAAGCGCTCAATGTCAGCGTTATTATTGAACGCGGGAAGCGCTATACCCACAGCCCTTAAAGTTGCCTTCGGCTGCCAGGGCGTGAGACCCAATGAGCGTAGACAGACTACCTGATTCGGGCGAGCACCCGCAGCCAACAACGCGGCGACTTCAAAGACGAAGGGTATACTGCAACGATGCTTTACAACGCCCTCCACAATAAAGTAAAATTCGGCACTATTTTTAGAATTGTTGGTCGCTAGGCCAACAGCAAGTCGATTTTTATTGAGGATCGAGGCAAATGCCAGTAATTAAAGTGCGTGAAAATGAACCATTTGATGTAGCCCTGCGTCGTTTCAAGCGTTCTTGCGAAAAAGCGGGGATTTTAGCAGAGGTTCGTCGTCGTGAATTTTATGAAAAACCGACAACTGAACGCAAACGTGCTAAAGCTTCTGCTGTCAAGCGTCATGCAAAAAAATTGGCGCGTGAAAACGCTCGCCGCACCCGTCTGTATTGATTTTTATAATACCCTTTGTCTTTGAGGTTGCCTTCGGCGACCAGGGCGTGAGACCCGATGAGCGTAGACATACTACCTGATGAGGGCTCGCAGCCAACAACGCGGTGGCTTCAAAGGCGAAGGGTATAGGGGCAAGCACTGCCCCGACCGCCTGGTTTATCTTGCGTACTATTTTGTTAGCTAAAATAGGGCCGTGCTTTCCGAAAGGGATGTACGGCTTATTCTTGTTTATAGACTTGCGAACAATGACTTATGGTTGGACGAATTCCACGCGGATTTATCAATGATTTATTAGCTCGTACCGATATCATTGATCTGATCGATACGCGAATAAAACTGAAAAAAAAAGGGAAAAATTATCACGCATGCTGCCCCTTCCATCATGAAAAAACCCCCTCCTTTACCGTCAATGGTGAAAAACAGTTTTATCACTGCTTCGGCTGTGGGGCTCATGGTAACGCGGTAGATTTTCTTATTAATTATGATCGGCTGGAATTTGTTGAAAGTATTGAAGAACTCGCGACCATTAATGGAATGACAGTGCCGTACGAACAAGGAATCGGGGCTAGTCAAGTCGAAAAACATCAACGACAAAATATTTATGCTTTGATGAATCAAATAGGTGAATTTTATCAACAGTCACTCAACAGTCCACCAGCACATCAGGCTTATCGTTATCTTGAACAACGAGGGTTGAATAAAGCGATTATTCATCACTTTGCTATCGGTTTTGCCCCGCCAGGTTGGGATAATTTATTAAAACGTTTTGGCAACAGCAATGAAACTCGTACCACTTTGAACAATGCCGGAATGTTGGTGACTAATAATACAAGACATTACGACAGATTTCGCGAACGGATCATGTTTCCTATCCGTGATAAACGAGGACGGATTATCGCGTTTGGAGGGCGTACCGTTGATAATAGCGTACCAAAATACTTAAATTCACCAGAAACAGAAATCTTTCGGAAAAGTCGCCAACTCTATGGATGGTATGAGGTACAGGTTAAACAACCTAATCCAAGCCGACTATTATTAGTAGAAGGTTATATGGATGTCGTGGCGCTGGCGCAATTTGGCATTGATTATGCGGTTGCGTCACTTGGCACTGCCACCACGGTTGAGCATGTCCAATTATTATTTCGTGCCACTGACCATGTTGTTTGCTGTTATGACGGAGATAAAGCAGGGCGAAGTGCAGCCTGGCGCACCTTAATAACAGCGCTCCCCTATCTCAATGATGGGCGTCAGCTCCGTTTTATGTTTTTGCCGGAGGGAGAAGATCCCGATACATTAATACGCAGAGAAGGAAAAACAGCCTTTGAACAACTTATCGACCAAGCTCAGCCGCTGTCAAAATTTTTATTTGAAACACTCATGTTGCAAGTTGATCTCAGTAGTCTTGACGGACGTGCTAAACTGAGCACCTTAGCATTGCCGTTAATTAATCAAGTTCCAGGAGAGACGCTACGACTTTACCTGCGACAAGAATTAGGTAATAAGCTGGGTATTCTGGATGATAGTCTGTTGGATAAGCTAATACCTAAGCAAACTACTGCTAGCAACACTTACCGACGTCCACAGATAAAACCAACGACTATGCGTATCTTGATAGCATTACTCGTGCAACATCCACATTTGGCAGCCAGTGTCCCTTCGTTACAGGGAATAAAGCAGGCAAAATTAGCAGGATTGCCCTTATTCATCGAGTTAGTGGAAACTTGCCTTGCTCAACCAGATTTGAATACTGGCCAATTGTTGGAGCAATATCGTGATAATAAATACAGCAAACAGCTTGAAAAATTAGCAATTTGGAACGATATAGAAATAAAGGAGATCGTTGAGACTACCTTTTTAGATGCATTGCATCACCTTTTTGATTCAGCACTGGAAGAACGATTAGAGATCTTAATTGCCCGCGCGCGCACGGCACAGGGTTTAAGTGCGGAAGAACGTCAAGAAGTTTGTCTGATTAATGAAGCACGTGGCAAGAAAAAATATACCCACAGCCCTTGAAGTTACCTTCGGCTGCCAGGGCGTGAGACCCGATGAGCGTAGATTACTACGTGATTCGGCGAACACCCGCAGCCAACAACGCGGCAGCTTCAAAGGTGAAGGGTATACAACGGCTTAATTGCCGTAAAAGCAGAAGGATCCCCCCTCTGCAAGATGCCGCTATAACGGGCAGCGGCGACCTAAAAAGCCCTAAATATTATTGTTGGCCGGTTTGTCGACCAACACCAACCCAAATACTCGCAAGTGTGGATACCGTCTTATGGAGCAAAACCCGCAGTCACAACTGAAGCTGCTTGTCACCCGTGGTAAGGAGCAGGGCTATTTGACCTATGCTGAGGTCAATGACCATCTGCCGGAAGATATCGTCGACTCCGATCAGATCGAAGATATCATCCAGATGATTAATGACATGGGTATACAGGTACTAGAAGAAGCACCTGATGCTGATGATCTGATGCTAGCTGAAAACACCACCGATACTGATGATGACGCGGTGGAAGCAGCAGCACAGGTATTGTCTAGTGTTGAATCTGAAATTGGGCGAACAACCGATCCTGTTCGTATGTACATGCGTGAAATGGGGACTGTTGAACTACTAACCCGTGAAGGTGAGATTGATATTGCCAAACGTATCGAAGAAGGCATAAATCAGGTGCAATGCTCAGTGGCTGAGTATCCTGAAGCTATTACCTATTTATTAGAACAGTATGATCGCGTTGAAGCTGAAGAGGTACGTCTCTCTGATCTTATCACTGGTTTTGTCGATCTTAACGCTAAAGAAAACGAAGAAGATATTACACTAAGCGCTAGCGCCACTCACATAGGCTCTGAATTATCCACGGAAGAGCTGATAGACAGTGATGGCGACACTGCAGACAGTGACGATGAAAATGATAACAGCATCGATCCCGTACTGGCGCGTGAGAAATTTAGTGAATTACGTGAACAGTATGAAAATACTAAGAATGCAATCAAAAAAGACGGTCGTAACCATCTTAACGCCAAAAATGAAATTTTAGCACTTTCCAACATATTTAAACTGTTTAGACTGGTACCGAAACAATTCGATTATTTAGTCAATAACATGCGTTCGATGATGGATCGTATTCGTACGCAAGAACGTATCACCATGAAATTATGTGTTGAACAGTGCAAAATGCCGAAGAAAATTTTCATTGCTTTATTCATGCGTAATGAAACCGATAAGGAGTGGTTTAATAAAGCCTTATCAATGAATAAACCTTGGTCTGAAAAACTGAATGAAGTCGCTGAAGATGTAGAACGCTGCTGGCAAAAACTAATTGAAATCGAAGAACAAACCGGGTTAACTGTCGAACAAGTTAAAGACATTAATCGCCGCATGTCGATAGGTGAGGCCAAAGCGAGACGAGCAAAAAAAGAAATGGTCGAAGCTAACTTACGCTTAGTTATCTCAATTGCTAAAAAATATACTAACCGTGGTCTACAGTTTCTTGATTTAATTCAAGAGGGCAATATTGGTTTAATGAAAGCGGTTGATAAGTTTGAATATCGCCGAGGCTACAAATTTTCAACCTATGCAACCTGGTGGATCCGGCAGGCAATTACACGCTCGATTGCCGATCAAGCGAGAACCATCCGTATTCCAGTACACATGATTGAAACGATCAATAAACTTAATCGCGTTGCTCGCCAAATGCTACAAGAAAAAGGGCGAGAGCCCACGCCGGAAGAATTGGCAGAACAAATGTCGATGCCGGAAGATAAAATCCGCAAGGTGCTGAAAATCGCCAAAGAGCCGATCTCAATGGAAACCCCGATCGGTGATGACGAAGATTCACATTTAGGTGATTTTATCGAAGACACCACGCTAGAGTTGCCTCTCGGCTCTGCCACTTCTGAAAGTCTACGCTCTGCCACTCATGAAGTACTCGCTGGTCTGACTCCCCGTGAGGCCAAAGTGCTACGTATGCGTTTTGGTATCGATATGAATACCGACCATACTCTCGAAGAAGTGGGCAAACAATTTGATGTAACCCGTGAACGTATCCGTCAAATTGAAGCCAAAGCATTACGTAAGCTACGCCACCCCAGTCGTTCTGAAGTATTGCGTAGCTTTTTAGATGATTAAATAGACTTCCGCATAACCTACTGCGTACTGCTCCCAACTTCAGCTGAGCTTGGGAGCAGTTATCATGCATCGGTCTATTTCACCCTTTGCGCTACCGTCAGAACGACAATCATAATCCCACAAAAAAGATCACATCTGAATCTGAATACGAGGTATCGATGCATACGGTTAAACATCGCCGATTAATTATTTTAGGATCAGGCCCCGCCGGTTACACCGCTGCTGTCTATGCCGCGCGTGCCAATTTAGCCCCTTTATTAATTACCGGACTAAACAAAGGCGGGCAATTGACAACCACCACTGAAGTAGAAAATTGGCCTGGTGATGCCAAGGATCTCACAGGGCCTCGTCTGATGGAACGTATGCATGAACATGCAGAAAAATTCGGCACCAAAATTGTCTTTGATCATATTCATCGGGTAAAACTCTGTCAGCGCCCTTTCCATTTATTCGGTGAGAATAGCGAATATACCTGTGATGCGCTGATCATCGCCACCGGTGCTTCCGCTCGTTACCTGGGCTTAGCATCAGAAGAAGCCTTTAAAGGCAAAGGCGTTTCTGCTTGTGCTACCTGTGATGGTTTTTTCTATCGAAAGCAAGTCGTCGCTGTAGTCGGTGGAGGGAATACCGCCGTAGAGGAAGCACTCTATCTAGCTAATATTGCTGAAAAAGTTCATTTAATTCATCGCCGTGATTGTTTTAGCGCCGAAAAAATATTAATCAATCGACTATATGAAAAAGTGGCCAATGAGAAGATTATGCTACATACCTGTGCCACCTTGGATCAAATACGGGGTGATGAAATAAATGGCGTCACCTCTTGTGTCATAAAAAAGAACGAAATTGAAGATGAATTAATGGTCGCAGGTGTTTTTATTGCGATTGGCCATACGCCTAATACCAAAATTTTCAGTGATCAGTTGGCATTAGAAAATGGCTACATCAAAGTACAATCCGGTTTTCATGGTAACGCGACACAAACTTCTATTCAGGGAGTATTTGCTGCCGGCGATGTAATGGATCAGGTCTATCGCCAAGCCATTACTTCAGCAGCCAGCGGCTGTATGGCCGCTTTGGATGCTGAACGTTACCTCGATGCTTTAGGCAACGAGATATATACCCAATGAATTTCGAGTTACGGCCAGGCGGCCAGGGCGACCGACCGATGAGCGTGGATCTACCATGAGAGCGAGCACCCGCAGACAACAAAGCCGTAACTTGAAAGGCGAAGGGTATACTGATGAATAAAACAAGACAGCATGAGTTAATGCACTGGTTGAAAAAACAACGAAAACCGGTGCAGTTTTGGCTCAGGTTATCTATGTTGCTTGGCTTGTTAAGTGCAGGATTGATTATCGTTCAAGCAGGGTTACTGGCAACCCTGTTACAATCTTTGATTGTGGATCAGCTTCCCCCTACCCTACTGCTTAAATATTTTGGCTTACTGATCATCACCTCTGCATTACGTTCTCTTATCCATTGGGGACGTGAGCGAATTGGCTTTATTAGCGGTATGCGGATCCGATCGCGGATCCGTAAAATCGTGTTGGATAAACTGGAACAATTGGGGCCATCTTGGGTGCAAGGCAAGCCAGCCGGGAGTTGGGCGACGATTATTCTTGAGCAAATTGACGATATGCAAGATTATTATTCACGTTACCTACCACAAATGTATCTTGCTGCTTTTATCCCGTTATTAATTTTAATGGCTATTTTTCCCATTAATTGGGCAACAGCGCTGATTTTATTGATCGCCGCTCCCTTGATACCCCTGTTTATGATGTTAGTCGGCATGGGAGCGGCAGAGGCAAATCGGCGCAATTTTATTTCCTTAGCGCGCTTAAGCGGTAAATTTTTCGATAGTTTACGAGGATTAGATACCTTGCGCCTATTTCATCGCGCGCAAGCCGAAACCGATCAAATTCTCGCAACATCAGATCAATTTCGCCGACGAACCATGGAAGTACTGCGTTTAGCTTTTCTTTCTTCCGCCGTGTTAGAATTTTTTGCCGCGGTTTCTATCGCAATGGTGGCCGTTTATTTCGGTTTTTCTTATCTCGGTGCACTCGATTTTGGTCGTTATCATACCGGAGTGACTGTTTTTTCTGGTTTTTTCGTATTAATGCTCGCCCCAGAATTTTTCCAACCTTTGCGGGATCTCGGTACCTTCTATCATGCCAAAGCACAAGCACTGGGTGCCGCTGAATCACTGGTCACCTTTTTAACAAGTGAAGCGGAAACCACCATCAACACTGGAAATAAAAAACTATCCGATGATGATCCCATCACGCTCATCGCCAATCAATTAGAAATCATCGCCACCGATGGTACTCGCCTCGCTGGGCCATTAAATTTTTCGGTAGTTGCCGGGCAACGCATTGCCATCGTCGGTCATTCCGGGGCGGGAAAAAGTTCATTACTGTCTCTGTTACTTGGTTTTTTACCTTATCGAGGATCAATAACAGTCAATGGAATCGAGCTAAGAGAGCTTGATTTAACAGCATGGCGTCAGCAGGTAAGTTGGGTCGGACAAAATCCTTATCTCCCTGCACAAACCTTGGCTGAAAATATTTTGCTGGCTAAACCCGATGCCAATGAAACGCAACTACAGCAGACCATCAAACGCGCCTATGTTGACGAATTTTTAACGGATTTACCGCAGGGGCTAACAACGGAAATTGGCGATCAAGCCGCCCGCCTTTCGGTTGGCCAGGCACAGCGGGTCGCAGTAGCACGGGCTTTGCTCAATCCCTGCCGCTTATTATTATTGGACGAACCCAGTGCTAACCTTGATGTCAATAGTGAACAACGTGTAATGAGCGCATTAATGGCCGCTTCCCATGCGCAAACAACGCTGCTGGTGACGCATCAGCTAGAAAACACCGTCGATTATGATTTGATTTGGGTCATGGAGCGGGGTTTGCTGATTCAGCAAGGGGATCACGCGACGCTTAGTAAAACTGCAGGGGCTTTTGCCAATTTACTTAGCTATCGACGCGAGGCAAGTTCATGATTCTACTTCCCTTCTTAGCATTGTACCGCCGTCACTGGTTTTGGATCAGTTTGGGAATTGTGCTCGCAACCCTCACCCTGTTAGCCTCAATAGGACTGCTTACACTTTCAGGCTGGCTGTTAGCAGGTACCGCCCTCGCTGGATCGCCTGGACTATACAGTTTTAATTATTTATTGCCCGCGGCAGGAATAAGAGCGGCAGCCATGATAAGAACTGTGGGACGTTATACCGAGCGAGTTGTTAATCACGACGCTACTTTTCGCGTCCTCGCTGATCTGCGTGTCTTTACCTTTAAAAAAATCCTACAGTTATCCCCAGCAAGCACCAACCGCTTTCAACAAAGTGATCTCTTGAATCGGCTGGTTGCTGATGTCGATACCTTAGATCACCTTTATCTACGTGTGATCGCTCCCTTTATCGCCGCATTAATAGTGATATTGGTCGTCACTTACGGATTAATTTGGCTGGATGTCACATTGGCGTTCACATTAGGCATTATTCTGCTGGGATTATTACTGCTCTTGCCTATGGTTTTTTATCGGGCGGGTAAACCTATTGGCGAGGCGTTGACGCATTTACGCAGTCGGTATCGCTGTCAGCTTACCCGCTGTTTGCAGGGACAAGCAGAACTGTTGGTATTTGGTGCTTTTGGGCGATTTCGCACAAAATTAGAAAAAATTGAACAACGCTGGTTAGCTCAGCAGCAACAGCAAGCGTCCTTGGTAGCGATTGCCCAATCACTGATGATATTCGCCTCTGGCCTGACGGTAACCTTATTATTATGGTTAGTAACGGAAAATATGACTTTCACTCACAGAGAAGGCAATAATCAATCGGGAGCACTCATTGCATTACTTGTCTTTACAACAATCGCCGCTTTTGAAGCTTTATCACCAGTAGCTACTGCTTTTCAATACTTAGGACAGGTGATCACTTCTGCTCGGCGCGTGCTAGAACTGATTAATCAACAACCCAGCGTCGTCTTTCCTAACAAGGTTACCGCCGTCGCAAAAAAAATAGAGCTGGAAATAAAACAGCTGAGTTTCACTTATCCCGATCAGCCATTACCTGTCTTGCAAAATATTTCATTATCCATAGCAGCAGGGGAACATGTCGCCATCGTTGGACGTACCGGCTGCGGGAAGTCAACATTATTGCAATTATTAACCCGTGCATGGGATGTGACTCAGGGTGATATTTTTATCAATCAGCAACCCCTAGCAAATTTTAATGAAAAAACATTACGTCAGATGATGGTGGTTGTCAGTCAGCGGATCCATATTTTTAGTGATACTTTGCGGGCAAATTTGCTACTCGCCTCTCCCCTCGCGACAGATAATGCATTGGAAACAGTACTAAACCAAGTTGGATTACAAAATTTGTTAGAAAATAGTGAAGGTTTAAACGCATGGCTAGGAGAGGGAGGCCGCAGCTTATCAGGTGGAGAACAACGCCGTTTAGGCGTTGCCCGGGCGCTTTTACATCCCGCCCCATTATTGCTACTGGATGAGCCAACAGAAGGATTGGATGCGACTATCGAGCAACAAATTTTGTCTCTATTACGCCAACATGGTCAGCATAAAAGTATGATATTGATCACCCATCGCCTGTACGGACTCGATACAATGGATCGCATTTGTGTCATGGATGCAGGCCGCATTGTTGAACAAGGTGATCATAGGCAATTAATGAACAAGAAAGGTCGTTATTATCAGCTCGGTCAATGGAGCGCTAAAGTATAAATATATGGATATCACTCAGCTAGCAGCGCATTCTTTTACTTTTCCCGCGCCAGAATTAGCATTGCAGGAGCCTAATGGCCTCTTGGCTTTAGGCGGCGATCTCCGTGTCCCTCGACTATTGGCAGCCTATCGGCAAGGGATATTCCCTTGGTTTAGCCCAGGTGATCCGATCCTGTGGTGGTCACCCGATCCCCGTGCCATACTCTATCCCACAGAATTGCATATCAGTCGTAGTATGCGCCGCTTCCTGCGCCAATGCCCTTATCGTTTTACGCTTAATTGTGCTTTTTCTGATGTGGTAACAGCTTGCGCTACTGTGCGTAAAGAAGAAACCTGGATCAGCGGTGAAATACAGCAAGCTTATTGTCAATTACATCAACTAGGCTATGCCCATTCGGTGGAAGTATGGCAGGAGGATATACCCTCCGCCTTTGACGCCGCCGCGTTGTTGGCTACGAGCCCTCGCTCTCAGGTAGATCTACACTCATCGGGTTGCACACCCTGGCCGCCTAGCGGCAACTTCAAAGACTGTGGGTATAAACTGGTTGGCGGTTTATATGGTGTCGCGCAGGGCACGTTATTTTGTGGTGAGTCAATGTTTAGCCTGGCAGATAATGCGTCTAAAAGTGCATTAATGGTTTTCTGTCATCATTTTTCTTCTCATGGAGGAGAATTAATTGACTGTCAGGTGCTCAACGCTCACACTGCATTACTTGGCGCAAGAGAAGTCCCGCGCCATTATTTTTTACAACAATTGCGGCAGCTACAACTTAGTTCAGTATCGACTGAATGTTGGCCAGTTCAAGTATTGTATATACCCAATGAATTTCGAGTTACGGCAAGGCGGCAAGGGAGTGAGACCGATGAGCGTAGACATACTACGTGATTCGGCGAGCACCCGCAGCCAACGCCGCCGTAACTTGAAAGGCGAAGGGTATAGACCTCTGGCCAGCTTAGAGTAAAATATTGAGATACCCTTCTCCTTTAAAGCAGCCGCGGTATGCAACACACCTTTACATAATGTAGATTTTTCGGCATTATCTTTCGGTTAAAAATTAAGGTAGTAACCCCTAGAGGATTCGATGGCCAAAGAAGACAATATTGAAATGCAGGGTACCGTCATAGATACGTTACCAAATACCATGTTCCGCGTTGAATTGGAAAACGGACACTCAGTAACCGCTCATATCTCTGGTAAAATGCGTAAAAATTATATCCGCATTTTAACAGGCGACAAAGTCAATGTGGAATTGACCCCATACGATCTCAGTAAAGGCCGTATTATCTTCCGTGAAAGGTAGAGATCCCTCGCCCCCGGTTTAGGCGAGGAAAGTGATTAGAATTTAAAAACGCTAACGCATTGTTTGTATTCGCTGGTAATTTAGTACTGACTTTTATTACTGCCTTGTCGCGTGCAACGGGTATTTATCGCTTTCGGCTAACTTATCCGTAGTTCGTGACTGGGATGAGTGCCAGTAGCCAGCGCCGCCATAACTTGAAAGGCGAAGGGTATAAAATTTTACCTCCTTCCTTGGCGGCAATGTCATATCAGTTAATTAAGAACGGCTCCAGCCGCTTTACGATTTTTGGCTGCTTGAAATTGGTAGCTGAGTTTCTGTTTATTTTTATCTAAACTAACAATAACCGAGCCACCATAAAGTAGTGATCCAAACAACAGTTCATTAGCCAATGGTTTTTTCAGATTTTCTTGAATGATCCTCTCCATTGGCCTTGCTCCCATCGCCCTATCATAACCTTTTTCTGTCAGCCAATTACGTGCCTCATCACTGACCTCCAGAGATACTCCCTTCGCATCGAGCTGTGCTTGCAATTCGACGATAAATTTATCAACAATTTGCTGGATCACGATAATTGAAAGATGATTGAACCAAATAATATTATCCAAGCGGTTACGAAACTCCGGTGTAAATATTTTTTTGATTTCTTCCATCGCGTCGCTACTATTATCCTGTTGTTGAAAACCAATAGAGGTTCGCTGGGATTCCCTTACCCCCGCATTGGTTGTCATTACAACGATAACATTACGAAAATCGGCTTTGCGACCATTATTGTCGGTTAGCGTGCCGTTATCCATTACCTGCAATAACAAATTAAACAAATCAGCATGTGCTTTTTCGATTTCATCAAGCAGTAAGACCGAATGCGGATGTTTGATCACCGCATCCGTCAATAATCCCCCTTGATCGTAACCAACATATCCTGGAGGCGCACCAATGAGACGACTAACAGTATGACGCTCCATATATTCAGACATATCAAAGCGCAGTAACTCAATATGTAACGCCTTCGCTAACTGTACTGTAACTTCCGTTTTTCCGACACCTGTCGGGCCAGCGAAAAGAAATGAGCCGACAGGTTTTCTCTCATGACCTAACCCCGCTCGACTCATTTTGATGGCTTCGGTTAAGGCTTCAATCGCTTTATCTTGCCCAAATACCAACATATTCAATCGAGCGCGCAAATGTTGTAGCTCATTTTTATCACGTTCTGAGATAGTTTTCTCTGGTATCCTTGCCATTCGTGAGATCACAACTTCAATATCTGCCACATTAACGGTTTTTTTACGCTTATTAGATCGCATTAATCGACTACGTGCGCCAGCTTCATCAATGACATCAATCGCCTTATCCGGTAAGTGGCGATCATTAATATACTTAACTGACAGCTCTACCGCAGCACGTACTGCTTTAGTGCTATAACGTACATCATGATGCATTTCATATTTTGGTTTTAACCCATTAATAATTTGTATTGTTTCTTCCGCGGTGGGTTCTGTAATGTCAATTTTTTGGAAACGACGCGCTAAAGCATGATCTTTCTCAAAAATATTGCTGAATTCTTGATAAGTCGTCGATCCCATGACTCTAATTTTTCCGCTAGAAAGCAGAGGTTTTATCAAATTAGCCGCATCAACTTGTCCACCAGAAGCTGCACCTGCACCAATCATCGTATGAATTTCATCAATAAACAGAATGCTTTCTTTATCTTGCTCGAGTTGTTTCAATAATATTTTGAAACGTTTTTCAAAATCGCCCCGATATTTGGTACCCGCCAACAATGAACCAATATCGAGAGAATAAAGCTTACATTTTGCGATAATTTTTGGCACATTGCCTTGCACAATGCGCCAAGCGAGTCCTTCAGCAATAGCGGTTTTACCCACACCCGACTCACCGACCAACAAAGGATTATTTTTTCGTCGGCGACACAATACCGTAATAGCACGTTCTAATTCATTGTCCCGACCTATAAGCGGATCGATACTCCCTACGCTAGCCTGTTGATTAAGATTAGTGGTGAAATTCTCGATGGATTCTTCTCCCATTGAAGATTCTTCACTCACCGAAGACTCTGTATCTTTAGGGAGTTGTTCTGATTCATTTTTACACAAACCATGGGCAATAAAATTCACCACATCTAAACGGCTAACATCGTGTTTGCGTAATAAATAAGCCGCCTGAGATTCCTGTTCACTGAAGATAGCCACTAATACGTTAGCGCCTGATACTTCACCACGTCCGGATGATTGAACATGGAATATCGCCCGTTGTAATACTCGTTGAAAACTCAATGTCGGTTGAGTATCACGTTCTGTTTCCGTATCCGATAATATCGGTGTGGTTTGTTCGATAAAAGCTTCTAACTCTTGCCGTAAAGCAACAAAATCAACTGCACATGCCACTAGCACTTTTTCTGCTGTCGGATTATTCAGTAACGCCAGCAATAGGTGCTCCACGGTCATAAACTCATGTCTATTCTCTCGCGCATTGGCGAAAGCCATATTAAGACTGAGTTCAAGTTCTTGATTGAGCATAGGCACCTCCCCAATAAATTGCCTTAATCAGGCTTTTTCCAATGTGCAAAGCAATGGATGCTCATTTTTTCTAGCGTATTGATTGACTAACACTACCTTAGTTTCTGCAACTTCTGCGGTGAAAACACCACAAATAGCTCTACCTTGATAATGAATATCCAGCATAAGTTGCGTGGCAAGTTCGATATCATAAGAAAAGAACTTTTGCAAAACATCAATGACGAACTCCATCGGAGTATAATCATCATTATTCAGTATAACTTTATACAAAGAGGGGGGTTGCAGTTTATCAATCTGTTGCTCATTAACTAAATGTTCGACATCTAGTCCAGCATGGTTGTCTTTCATTACTCGCCTACTATTTACTAATATTTTTTTATTTACTGTCTATACCCAATGAATTTCGAGTTACGGCAAGGCAGCCAGGGCGACCGACCGATGAGCGTGGACATACCATGAGGCGAGTACCCGCAGACAACAAAGCCGTAACTTGAAAGGCGAAGGGTATAATCTACATTGGCTCGCTATATCAACTCACCCACAGCCAACTATATTTACTCTCGTGCTAAAGCCTCAATAGGACTCAAACGCGCAGCATTACGAGCAGGCAAATAACCAAAAACAATACCAATCACAGTCGAGCATAAAAAAGCACTCAACATCGCCATCGGTGAAAAAACAATAGGCCAGCTAGGTAACAATATTGACATAGCGAAGCCAACGATCAATGACAGCATCACCCCCAAAATCCCCCCCACTAAACACAACAATACGGCTTCAATCAGAAATTGTTGCATAATATCCCCTGGACGGGCACCCACGGCCATACGAATGCCTATCTCACGGGTACGCTCTGTCACTGAGACCAGCATAATATTCATCACGCCAATACCGCCGACGATCAAGGAAATCACTGCGACCAATGTTAAAAAAAGTTGCATTGTACGCGTGGTTTTTTCTGCTGTTTGTAGAAGGGTATCCATATTATAAGTGTAAATATCTTTCTTGCCATGACGTAATGTCAACAAACGAACTAGCTTTTGTTCAACGTCTTTGCTGTCATATCCGTCTTTAATGCGCACGGTAATTGAATCAAAATAAAATTTACCGTTCAATCGCTTTGACATAGTACGGTACGGCACCCATACCTGCAAAGTCTCACTGTTGTTAAACATCGATGGTTTTTTTTTCACCACACCTATTACCGTAGCAGGCATATTACCGATCAATATCACTTGACCTACCACGTTTTCCAAATGAGGGAACAAAAGCCGCTGGGTGTTATTATCAATCACTACCACTTGGCTTTGTTGATCAACCTGATATTGGCTAATAACGCTTCCCTGCGCCATCGTCATGCCAAAAACATGAAAATATTGACCATTGACACCAAACACATGACCAGCAACATCAACATTCCCCGAACGCAAACGCATACTACTGGCAATCAGCGGTGAAATCACATCAATATAAGGCTGAGCCTTTAACGCTTCTAAATCATTAGCCGTCAGTGAGCGTAAATGGCTAGGCTCGTCATCACCATAATCTTCCCCCGGATAAATATGAATAGTATTAGTACCGATAGCCCGAATATCAGCCAATACTTTTTTCTGTGCCGCCTCGCCAATCACCAAAATAAAAACCACCGAGGCGATACCAATAATGATCCCTAACATTGTCAACCCAGTACGCATTTTACTCGTCATCATGGCACACCAGGCCATCAATAATGATTCACGCAGCCGGAAGACGGTTTGTTGCCACGAGGGAATATCCGCTTTCGGGCTCAAAGATTTCGTTGGCAACTTATTGGGCGACGGTTTAAAACCTGAATCAGCAATAATACTACCGTCACTAATTTCAATAATCCGTTCAGCTTGAGCCGCAACCTGCGCATCATGCGTGACGATAATGACAGTATGGCCTTGTTGTTGCAGCTGTTTAAGAATAGTGATGACTTCCACAGTAGAATGACGATCTAATGCCCCTGTGGGTTCATCAGCCAAAATAATTTTTCCACCGTTTATCAATGCTCGAGCAATACTGACCCGTTGTTGCTGCCCGCCAGAAAGCTGATTAGGCCGATAATTAGCTCGGGCTGATAATCCTAGGCGTGTCAGCAATGTGATCGCTCGTTCATGTCTTTTATTGTTAGACCATCCAGCATAAATAGCGGGTATTTCGACATTATGGGCTGCATTAAGATGAGGCAATAAGTGATAACGTTGAAAGATAAAACCAAAATGCTCACGGCGTAAGATGGCAAGTCCATCGTTATCAAGCGACGCTACATCCTGACCATTAACCAGATAAGTGCCTGTGGTCGGCTGATCTAAACAACCAAGAATATTCATTAAGGTTGATTTACCAGATCCAGAAGCGCCCATGATGGCTACCATTTCTCCCGCGTTAATTTTCAACGATATATCCTTTAACACTTCAACGCTCTGTTCGCCAGAAGGATAGCTACGGTGGATAGATTTCAGTTCAAGTAGCGGCATCATAATGTTTTCTCTTGATGACTACGGCCGATAATAACCTCTTCACCAAGCATCAAGCCGGAGAGAATCTGCGCATTTATGTTGTTACGAATACCAATAGCAACCTCACGTTTTTCTTCTTTGCCATTTTTTAACACAACGACTTGATAGAGATTATCAGCCAATTTTTGCTTCAAAGCAGCCAAGGGGACTACCATCGCTTGCTTGATATTGCTTAATTCTATGGAGATTTGTGCCGTCATTTGCAGACGAAGTAAAGCATCCGGGTTAGGAACTTCGAAACGTGCGAGGTAAAAAACAGCATCGTTGATTTTCTCCGGCATCAATAAAATATCTTTCAAAACACCGTGAAAATGTTTGCTCTGATCCCCCAATATAGTAAACGACGCTTTTAAACCCGGTGTTAAATGGATAACATCAGCCTCAGAAACTTGCGCGTTGACTAACATGGTTTGCATATCCGCTAAGGTTAAAATAGTGGGTACTTTTTGTGCAGCAATGACAGTTTGACCTTCTAGGGTAGTGATTTGAACAACTTCACCCCCCATAGGCGCGGTAATTTTTGTATAACCGAGATTAATTTTTGCACTCTCTAAACTGGCGATGGTTTTATCGATTTGGGCTTTAATAGTCTCTAATCTGGCATTTTTTATCTCTAGATCAGTGCTGGCTTTATCTAGCTCATGCTGTGAAATGACATGTAATTTAGCCAAAGTATGTTGACGATCTAACGTTAATTTGGTCAATCTACGCTCTGCCAACCCTTGCCGTAACTGTGCATTCAAATCCTGTAAAATCGCATTTACTTCTCGGATCCTGCTTTCTGCCTGTTGCGCATCTATTACCGCTAACAACTGACCTTGCGTCACTTTATCACCGAGCTTTACATACAAATGTTTCAGTTGGCCACTCACCTGAGCCCCAACATCCAGTTTGCGTACTGCATCAAGCTTACCGGTTGCTAATACTTTTTTCTGTAGATCTTGCGTCGTTACTTTTATTGTTTGATATTGAATAGGATGAGGTGCTATGAAATATTTTATGGTAAAAAAAACAGTAATCACTAGAATAATAATTGCTATGCCACTTCGTTTTAATCCTTTAAACTGTATCAAAATTATTATCCGCCTTATTTAATAAGTATCACCCAATTATTTTAAATTTTTGATTATAATATAATAAAAAATTAATATAAAAATAAAAACGATGATTATTTAATATAAATCCATGCTTTTTTATTATTTAATCTTAAATAGATGGTTTTAAAAGTCATGAATAAACATATTAAAGTTTTTTTGACCCCGTATCCACTAGAATAAGAAACCACGAGAATAAGAAGTTTTGAATAAGCTCAATAGATCATAAAAAATAATGCTTAATATATTTTGACTATACTCTGACACAATCTACCGGAAGCCACATAATTAAACGTAAACCACCGAGTTGACTCTCTTCCGCTAATACCCAACCTTGGTGCTGAGTGACAGCTGTTTCTACAATAGCCAAACCTAAACCGGTTCCTCCCGACGTACGATCTCTAGCTTCATCGGTACGATAAAATGGCCGAAATATCTGCTCACGATCTTCCGGGCTAACGCCAGGACCATCATCATCAACAGTAATGGTAATACCCTTATTATCTGCGCTAAATGCCACTACAATGTGTTGATATGAATAACGCAAAGCATTACGCACGATATTTTCTAAAGCACTTTCAAGTGCCGACGGATTACCAAATAATGCCCATGCCTCCGGGGGGCTCGCCACTTCGAGCGTCTTTTTTAACTGCTCCGCTTCAAATTTTGCGTTATTTAGCATATCGCTCCAGAGTTCATCGGCTTTTAGTGGTTCACGCCGCAATTCATGTTTATTGCGAGTACGGGAAAGTACCAACAAATTATTAATCATACTATCAAGCCGTTGGACATCTCTTTCAACCCGTTCCAGCTCATTTCCCTCTCCATAACGACGACGCATCAACGCGGTAGTAAGTTGTAAGCGGGTTAATGGGGTGCGTAATTCATGGGAGACGTCAGAAATAAGACGTTGTTGCGCGGTAGCCATACGCTCTAATGCACTAATCATCTGATTGAAACTGGCACCGGCGGCTAAAAATTCTTGTGGCCCTGATTCCAATTCTGGATGCTGCTTCAAATTGCCACGAGCAACATCATCGGCCGCATTTTTCAAATTACGAGCCGGTTTAGCTAAACTCCAAGCAAGCCAAAATAATAAGGGTGCACTAATTAACATCGTGGCAAGAAGCAGTAATAGCGGACGATCAAACATCATATTGATAAAATCAGACTGTCGATGATTGGCCGAGCGGATAAGATAAAGTTGATAACGTTCTTTACCGTCAAGAATAGAAAATGGCCCGACTATTTCTAAACGACCATACTCCTTTTTTTGAGGCGCATTTTCATCATCTGATTGACCGATAAAATTGCGTACCATTTGCATTTCTTTATCCTTGGCACCGATCACTCTCCCTTCAGCCGTCACCAATACTAAATGTTGACCAGGCGGTGCCCATTTTTCTATCACGCGCCGTAGACGACGCCACCACATAAGATCATCGTCCGGTTCACTGGAAAGTTCTGCTTCGATGTGTTGCTTCAACATACTACCCTGACGCTTACCATCATCCTGCAGAGGAATTATTTGACGTGAATCTAGCTTCGGTATCATCAACACCAACAGCACCACCAGTGATAATGTGAACCAAAAAATCGTAAAAATACGAGTGGTCAGACTGGCGATCATTTTTTTGCGACCATCAGATAGCCACGTCCTCTCAATGTTTTAAACCAATGGTATCCCCCATCTTCACGTCCTGGTAACTTACGGCGCAAGTTAGAAACGTGCATATCAATAGCACGATCAAAGGGAGTGAGACGTTTACCTAATACCTTCTCACTCAATTCTTCACGCGATACTACCTGACCGATACGTTCCGCTAATAAATAAAGTAAAGTAAATTCGGTACCGGTTAGATCAAGTACTTTTTCATGAAAAGAGGCTTCTTGTCGGCCAGGATTCAATTCTAAACCTTCCACTTTTAATATCCGCGCACTCTGATCCTCATTTTGTGGTTGATGACTTTGTAATATCCTACCGATTTGTGCTATCAAAGTGCGTGGTTTAAATGGTTTCGCATGGTACTGATCAGCCCCGAGCTCAAAACTCAGCGTCTGATCTAATTCAGTATCACGTGCCGTTAACATGATCACTGGAGTCTTATAATTTTTTCGAAGCTCTTTTAAAGTTTCGATCCCATTTTTTTTGGGCATCATTATATCCAGCAATATCACATCGATAGAATCATCTAATAACTTCAAGGCTTGCTCGCCATCATAAGCAACCACCACCTCAAAAGCTTCCATTTCAAGTAGTTCTTTCAAAGAAGCACTTATTTCACGATCATCCTCAACCAGTAAAATTTTATTCATAGTAATTTCATCTCTTTGATACGAAATACGTTATCAACCACCAGCATTCTATTAGGTTAGGTAATTTGCCTTAAAATTACATAGCAAACTGAATCTTGGCGTGATAATGCGTAAATTAATAAGATTTAATGATGGTATCAATGTTAGTTTTTAGCTTCTCCGCTATTATTTGCTGCCCATACAATCGTAGCAGATAGTTTGCATTATGGAGACGGATAGTTAATTAGAAGATGCTTTATTGAAGTTATCGGCTATCGCTCGTCGATCATCGCGATTTTTGACATCCTCTCCCACTGAATTTTCAGTGAGAGAGCCCCGAAGGTAACGGCGTTTTTTAGCCCATTTTTTCATCAATTGAGTGTCGCTCAAGAAAATTTAGAACAGGTGCTAAAAGTCTTTCAAATACATACAAACTAGCGGAGCGATATTGATTATTACACGCCTTATAACCAAAGCAGTTTAATTTGATTTAAATGTTGTCGTCACTTTCCGTACTATTTGTACTGTCTGCGCTCCTCCGTATTGAATCAAATTAAAATGCTTTGCCTATGCAAACGTTTTAGCTACCCATTGCAACTATTTTGTGCACGCTAATATTTTGCCAAAAAAAGCTCAAAATGCTTATTTACTTCGTGTAGACTCGGCTTTTTGAGCTTGTTTTTGATGAAATTAGTGAGCACAAAAAATTTCGAACAAACTCTAGACTTGTCATACACAAGTGGCGGTCTGTGAAGTGGGAAGCTCCCAATAGGGCGGGAACAGTCACATAATATACCCTTCGCCTTTGAAGCCGCCGCGCGTTGTTGGCTGCGAGTGTTCGCCGAATCACGTAGTTGTCTACGCGCATCGGTCTCACACCCTGGCCGCCTAACGGCAACTTCAAGGGCTGTGGGTATAGACCTCTTTCCAAACCTACTACGTGACGCGAATCCTGCGTTGCCCGATGCTCGCAATCCTCATGTACTTATGGCAACGAAGGTTGCTGTGCTCCGGGGGGTGCCTTGACTTAGCATAACGAACTACGGTTTGGAAAGAGATCTAATGAGGAAGTGTTATGCAACAAAGTGCCGTTGTCGTTTTTAGTGGTGGTCAAGATTCAACGACTTGCTTGATCCAAGCCTTACAACAATATGAAAAAGTGCATTGTATTACTTTTGACTACCAGCAACGTCATCGTGAAGAAATCGAGGTTGCAAAAAAATTAGTGAAAACATTAAATAATGAGCGCACTGAAAAAAATGGCATCGTCCATAAAATTTTAGATGTAACATTACTTAATGAGTTAACAATAAGCAGTTTGACACAAAACCATATCCCCATACCTCCTTATACCGACGCTAATAAGCACAATAACAAAAAAGCTATTCCCAATACTTTTGTGCCGGGTAGAAATATTTTATTTCTTACATTAGCGGCCATCTACGCTTACAAAATAAATTCGACAACCGTTATTACCGGCGTATGTGAAACCGATTTTTCAGGTTATCCTGACTGCCGTGATGATTTTGTAAAATCACTTAATCAAGCCATCAATCTCGGTATTGACCGACATCAACCTATCAATTTTATTACCCCATTAATGTGGCTCAATAAAGCTGAAATATGGGCTTTGGCAGACAGCTACCAAAAATTAAAGTTGATTCGCAGCTCTACATTAACTTGCTATAAAGGCGATATAGGCGATGGTTGTGGGCAATGTGCCGCCTGTCACTTACGATCTCAAGGTCTTATTTATTACCAGGCTAATAAACAGCAGGTAATAGAAAATTTACAGAAAAAAATCAACCGTCTTTAATATACCCAATGAATTTCGAGTTACGGCAAGGCGGCAATCAATCGAATTCCAGGAGTGTACAGGTAGTACATGACTGGAATGAGTGATCGCTGCCAACGCCGCCGTAACTCGAAAGACGAAGGGTATTCCTCCCCGGCTGAATTTTCCGTGGGGAGGGTTCGCTAGAAAGAGGTCTATTATTTATACTCTTCGCCTTTGAAGCCACCGTGTTGTTGGCGGCGGGTGTTCGTATAGCCGAATCAGTTTAATTTGATTCTGTGTTGTCGTCACTTGCCGTACTATTTGTACTGTCTGCGCTCCTCCGCCGTGAATCAAATTAAACTGATTCGGCTATATGTCTACGCTCATCGGTCGGTCGCCCTGGCAGCCGAAGGCAACTTTTCAAAGGCGAAGAATATATTTCCAGCTTACAATTTCAATTTGGCACTATTACGCTCTAGAAATGATGGCCCTATGCCTGAAACTTCCTGGAGCTGATCAAGCTCAGTGAATCTGCCATATTGTTCACGATAGCTGACTATCGCTTCAGCTTTTTTCATACCGATACCATTGAGAGACTTTGCCAATTGTTCAGCAGTAGCTGTATTGATGCTAATCCGATTTGATGGTGGCTCTTTTTTTGTATCAACCACAGTATTTTCTTTAGATTTATTGTGTATGTTCTGTGACGGACTGGCTGTTGTCGCTATATTTTTATCAGGAATATTCGTGTTAATCGGTACCGCATTCAGTCTCAGTGTTGTACCCCATCCTGTTAATAACAACGCTAATATCAGTAATTTTTTACTTTTTTTCATATTGTATCCTCCATGCGTTTAACAACCTGCTTACTTTGCCTCAGGCCATTTTTCCTAGCAATCACTGGAAGATAAATATGAGAATGGCCGCGCAAGCGGCCTTATTTTTGTTAGATCATTTTGCAAATAATTGTGATGCCGATAGCAATTATGATTCAGTAGCACTTATTTTTATCGTCGCTTGTTGATGTAGATTTGCCATCAACGCTTCAAAATTCATACCGCTGGACGCTTCCTGCATTTTATTAATAAAGCTCGCCTCCTCATCTTGGGCGAGTTTTCCCGCAGTAACAGTAAGTAGCTCGATTAACACAAAATTGCCTTTGCTATCCTGAGATAAACCATATACCGGCTTATTTTTTTGTGGGTGAGCTAATGTGAAGATAGTTTTTATCAACATTTCATCATAAGAAGAGCGAGACAGGGTTTCTTTCTTGCCGAAATTGAGACCTTCTTTTTTCATTATTTGAATGTCTTTTTCCTGCCGCAATGCCGCCAAGATTTTTTCACCTTGAGTTCGCGCCGCATTTTCTGCTTTTTGACGTTTAATTAGCTCTCTTATTTCGCTGCTAACCTGATCGAAAGATTGAGGTTTTTCCGGTGTATATCCATCAACACGGATAACAAAAGCTTTTTCTCCTTCAACATTAATCACATCAGAATTACCAGAGCTCGCACCATCAGCCCCGATCAGAGAGCCCTCAAAAATCGCTTGTATTACCGGTTTAAAATTCAATTCAGCAGGGACTGTCCGGCGAGTAAACCAATTAGTTTGTTTTGCTTGCAAATCTGCTGCGACTTCGGCTGATGCCAATGAGTCGTTGTTGTTGGCAGCAGCCGTGCTAACTTGCTGTTGCAGAGCATAATACGCATCTAAGGTTTTTTCTTGCTGTACTTTCTTTAGCAATTCAGTACGCACTTCTTTAAAAGCCCTACTTTGCTCTGGTTTGATATCGTTCAATCGTACTATTAAATAGCCCACGGATGATTTTATTACGTCTGAGAGCTGACCTTTTTCAGTTAAATTAGCCTGTTTCAGTTCATCTAAGGTCATGCTTACTTCTAACCAACCTAAAGTGCCACCATTTTTGCGTGAGATAATATCCACGGATTTTTGTTTAGCAAGGGTAGCAAAATCAGCCCCTGTCTTGAGCTCAGCTAAGATAGCCTGGGCTTCTTTTTCCGTTTTTAGCTGAATGACACTAAAATGTTTTCGCTCTGGTTGGATATAATTGTTTTTATGTTGTTGATAATAGCTTTCTATCTCTTTTTCACTCACTGTAATTTTTTTCTGGATTTCCGCCATGTCCATCAAAATATAGCTAATTTTTATTTCTGCTGGAGCGATAAAGTCTTTTTTGTTTTGATGATAATAATTTTTCAGCTCTTTATTAGTTACCTTTTGGTGCGCTTGTAGCGCGTTGACATCTATAGTAGCAAGACGAACATCACGCTGTTGTAAAACAAGTTCAGCTGTTTTTTTCATTTCCATCGGCAGAATAAATTCGCTGCTACCAACAGCTTGTAATAACTGTTGCAAAATTAATTGTTGACGCTGTAATTGAGCAAACTGATCGGGCTTGTATCCCATACTATTAATTAAATTAAGATATTTAGTATTATCAAATTTATTGTCCGTTTGAAAATACGGTATTTGGCGAATCGATTCTTTTACCTGCTCGTCACTGACTGTTAAACCAAGCTTTTGCGTGTACTGATTAAGTAATACATTATTGATAAGCTGTTCGAGTGTCTGCTGACGTAATTTGCTCATATAGCTTTCATTACTTGCCAAAGTGGAGAATTGCTCTCCTAATTGCTGTTGCATGCGAGCCCGTTCGCTTTGAAATGCTTGCTGTAATTTTGCTTGGCTAATTTTTTCACCATTAACCTTAGCAGCATAATCGTTAGCACCACCCACTAGATAACCACTGACACCCGTTAAGATAAAAGATAAAATAATCAGAACGATAATAATTTTCAGTGCGACACTATTGGTCGCCACCCGTAATTTTTCCATCATAAGGTGATGATACTCCGCTGTAATTTATATTAAAAATCTTAGAGCTTATGCGAAATTTTTTTGCTCTATTAAAGAAAATTTCAAACAAATTTTAAGCATCAAAAAATGGCTGGCAAGTACTGACTTACCAGCCTCTTTTTTATCAATATACCCTTCGCCTTTCAAGTTATGGCTTTGTTGTCTGCGGGTGCTCGCCTCATGGTATATCCACGCTCATCGGTCGGTCGCCCTGGCCGCCTTGCCATAACTCGAAATTCATTGGGTATACTGCAAGGCATTCACCATCCGTTTTTAGGATTTTAGCTCAGCGCCAAAGGGAGGCTGCTCCAAAGCAAAAGAAAGAACATCCTCAATACCTTTCACGGGATGGATAGTGAGATCAGCGATAACATTATTCGGGATCTCCTCTAAATCACGTTTATTTTCATCAGGGATCAGTACAATCTTAATGCCACCACGATGTGCCGCCAATAATTTTTCTTTTAAACCGCCGATAGGCAACACCAAGCCGCGTAATGTGATTTCACCGGTCATTGCAACATCAGCACGTACTGGATTACCTGTCAAACAAGATACCAATGCTGTACACATGGCAATACCAGCACTGGGGCCATCTTTGGGTGTTGCACCTTCTGGCACATGCACATGAATATCACGTTTTTCGTGAAAATCGGCCTGGATACCTAATCTTTCTGCGCGCGCACGTACCACCGTTAATGCAGCCTGAATAGATTCCTGCATCACCTCACCCAATGAACCGGTATAACTCAGTTTACCTTTACCTGGGACACTGGCTGTTTCAATGGTCAGCAGATCACCCCCGACTTCAGTCCAGGCCAAGCCAGTGACCTGCCCAACTCGATTTTCAGTATCAGCACGACCATAATCTACTTTTTGTACACCCAAAAATGTTTTCAAATTGTCGCCATTAATTTCAATATTTTTAATGGCTTTATCCATTAACAAATTTTTTACTGCTTTGCGACAGAGTTTAGATATTTCACGTTCCAGGCTCCGTACACCTGCTTCTCGGGTGTAATAGCGGATAATATTGATAATAGCGCTGTCTTGAATAGTAAGTTCATTTTTTTTGACAGCATTGCGATCAAACTGTTTTGGCAGTAAATGTTGTTTAGCGATATTCAGTTTTTCGTCTTCGGTATAACCAGATAAACGGATCACTTCCATGCGATCTAGCAACGGAGCCGGAATATTCATTGAATTAGAGGTGGCGACAAACATAACATCAGATAAATCATAATCAACTTCAAGATAATGATCATTGAAAGCCACATTTTGTTCTGGATCAAGCACCTCTAATAATGCAGAAGCCGGATCGCCTCGCATATCAGCAGCCATTTTATCGATTTCATCCAATAGAAAGAGCGGATTTTTTACCTTAACTTTAGCCATTTTTTGAATCAGCTTACCTGGCATAGAACCAATGTAAGTACGGCGATGGCCACGAATTTCCGCTTCATCACGCACACCACCCAGCGCCATACGAACATACTGACGACCTGTGGCACGGGCAATAGATTGACCCAATGACGTTTTTCCGACGCCAGGGGGGCCAACTAAGCAGAGAATCGGCCCTTTGATTTTATTAACACGGCTTTGTACGGCAAGATATTCAAGAATGCGATCTTTCACACGGTCTAAACCGTAATGCTCAGTGTCTAGTACCTGTTGTGCTTTAACTAAATCTTTTTTAACTTTACTGCGTCCGTTCCAGGGTACTTGCAACATCCAATCAATGTAGCTCCGTACTACGGTGGCTTCTGCCGCCATCGGCGACATCATTTTCAATTTTTTCAATTCTGCTTCAGTTTTTTCACGCGCTTCTTTCGGCATTTTTACCGCTTCAATTTTACGCTTTAGCATTTCGTTTTCATCGGGCGTATCGTCCATCTCTCCTAGCTCTTTCTGGATGGCTTTCATTTGCTCGTTGAGATAGTATTCGCGCTGGCTTTTTTCCATTTGTTTTTTTACGCGTTTACGGATATTTGTTTCCATTTTTAACACATCAATTTCTTTATCCATCTTCTGAAGCAAATACTCTAACCGATCAGTCACAGAAGGCATTTCAAGAACCTCCTGTTTATCAGCTAATTTCAATGGCATATGTGCGGCAATGGTATCGGCAAGACAGGCTGCATCTTCAATCTTGTTTAAAGATATTAATACTTCCGGGGGGATTTTTTTATTAAGTTTTATACAACATTCAAACTGATGAATTGCGCCACGCACTAAGGATTCTTGCTTCCGCTCATCCATTACTGGCAGTTCGATATGTCGAGTCACCGCCACGAAACATTCACCATCATCTAAAAGGATATCAATCTTCGCGCGCCTTAATCCTTCTACCAGCACTTTTACTGTGCCATCCGGCAATTTCAGCATTTGTAGAATCGACGCAATAGTACCAACAGAAAATAAATCTTCTGGAGCAGGATCATCTTTTGCCGGGTCTTTTTGCGCAACTAAGATGATTTTTTTATCATGTTCCATTGCGGCTTCCAGGCCTCGAATAGATTTTTCCCGGCCAACAAACAGGGGGATCACCATGTGCGGGTAAACAACCACATCACGCAATGGTAATACTGGGATTTCTATACGTTCAGAACGCTTAAGGTTCATAGAACTCTCTCTTAGGTTAGCTTTCTGCCTGACTTATAATGGAATCTTTTCACATCTTCCCCCGCTCCAAAAAACCTTATAGCCAAATCATTTTAACTTGATTTAAGTGTTGTCGTCGCTTGCCGTACTATTTATTTGTACTGTCTGCGCTCCTCCGCCTTGAATCAAATTAAACTGATTCGGCTATAGTTTTACGGTGTGTATTGGATAAAGTACAGATTGTCACGGATTTCACTATTATAGATTGTGGATATATGGGGACAAAAGTCTGAGATTCAACAATAACAATGCGAGGAAAAAATGGGGGACGAAATCCCCCCCCTAAGAGCCTGTTCCAAATCTTCTTGAGCAATGCTCAATTGATGAAGTATCAGCGAGAACAAGGAATTTCGAACAAGCTCTTAGTTATATACCATTCGCTTTGAAGCCGCCGCGTTGTTGGCTGCCAGCTCTCGCCCTCATGGTATGTCCACGCTCATCGGGTCTCACGCCCTGGCAGCCGAAGGCAACTTCAAAGACAAAGGGTATATTCACTTCTTAATTTAATCAGTTATTCTCCAATGGCCTGAGCTTCACTCTTTTTGTAGACGAGCAAAGGGGCAGATTGGCCATCGATAGCCGATTCATCCACCACAACTTTATCCACTTTTTCCATTGACGGTAAATCGTACATCGTATCCAGCAAGGCCGCCTCAACAATAGAACGTAAACCGCGGGCACCGGTCTTACGTGCCATCGCTTTTTTAGCAATTGCGATCAGCGCTTCCTCAGTGAACTCCAATTCAACACTTTCTAAGTTAAACAAGGCTTGATATTGCTTAGTCAGCGCATTCTTCGGTTCTTTTAAAATTTTAATTAAAGCCTCTTGATTTAGTTCAGTCAGCGTTGTGACGACCGGCAGCCGTCCTATGAATTCAGGAATTAAACCAAATTTAATCAAATCTTCAGGTTCTGCCTGGCGTAATAATTCACCTTCACTGGGTTTTTCACAGACACTTTTTACAACCGCGCCAAAACCAATACCCGTGCCTGTATTCAAACGCTGACTAATCACTTTATCTAATCCAGCAAAAGCACCACCACAGATAAAAAGAATTTTTGAGGTATCAACTTGTAGAAACTCCTGCTGAGGATGCTTACGCCCCCCCTGCGGTGGCACTGCGGCGATGGTTCCTTCGATAAGTTTTAATAACGCCTGCTGCACCCCTTCCCCAGAAACATCACGGGTTATAGATGGATTTTCTGATTTTCGCGAAATTTTATCAATTTCATCAATGTAGACAATCCCTCTTTGCGCCTTTTCTACATTATAATCACATTTCTGCAACAATTTTTGTATGATATTTTCTACATCTTCACCAACGTAACCCGCTTCAGTTAATGTAGTCGCATCTGCCATAGTAAAGGGCACATCCAGAAACCGCGCTAAGGTTTCTGCTAACAGCGTTTTACCACTGCCCGTTGGACCAATCAGTAAAATATTACTTTTTCCTAATTCAACACCATTATTACTGTCACCGTTACACAGACGTTTATAATGGTTATACACTGCTACCGCCAACGCTTTTTTCGCCTGTTCTTGCCCGATAACATAATCATCGAGATGATGACGAATTTCATGAGGTGTCGGTAAAGCACTTCGCTCTCTGTGTTGGGAAACATCTTTGATTTCTTCGCGAATTATGTCATTACACAATTCAACGCATTCATTACAAACATACACCGCGGGTCCAGCAATCAACTTACCCACTTCACTTTGGCTTTTGCCGCAGAAAGAGCAATATAGCGGCTTTTCAGAATTCTTTTTGCTCTTATCCGTCATCAATAGACCTCTTCTTTAAATTTCTGTATTAGATTTCTTTCACAGCCTGCTGCGTGGCGCGAATTCTACATTACGCGGTGATCACCATCCTCATGTACTTTGTGTACGCTGCGGGTTGCTGCGCTCCCGCCACTAACTACGGTTTATCACAAGAAACAGTACCGATTCTTAGAGCCTATATGAACAGTATATCGGATCTCTGTAATCAATCCTGATTATACCCTTCGCCTTTGAAGCCGCCGCGTTGTTGGCTGCGGGTATTCACCCTCATGGTACTCCACCCTCATCGGCCGGTCGCCCTGGCAGCCGAAGGCAACTTCAAAGACGAAGGGTATATGACACCATGACCGACAACAAATGAGTAGCCACCAGTGACACTAAACTCTAAATAATAAAGTGGTTATTTTGTACCTTTTTTACCTTTTTTATCCACTTTTTCATCAAGATTAGATACTGCTGCCCGAGTGTATAATATTTGGTCGACTAAACCGTAGTTTACTGATTCTTCTGCCGATAAAAAATAATCCCTTTCTGTGTCTTTTTCTATATCTTCAAGCGCTTTACCCGTGTGTTTCGCCATAAGTGTATTCATGCGATTTTTCACATTTCTGATTTCTTTGCTATGAATTTCTATATCACTCACCTGCCCTTGGTAACCGCCCAATGGCTGGTGAATCATTACACGTGAATTAGGTAAACAAAAACGCTTTCCTTTTGTCCCAGCCGTTAACAGAAAAGCACCCATTGAGCACGCTTGTCCGATACATAGGGTAATGACATCCGGTTTGATAAATTGCATGGTGTCATAAATAGACATCCCGGCAGTAATGACTCCACCTGGAGAATTGATATAAAGAGAAATATCTTTATCTGGAT